>NZ_LVCV01000144.1 GCF_001647195.1 Rhodococcus sp. EPR-157
TCGGGACCAACCGACTCCTGTTGTACGGCATCATGTTCGAAGTAGTATTCGCAGCTCTTGTGGTGACCGTGCCGTTCATGCAGGACATCTTCGGGACCGTACGACCGCCACTCCATCTCGTGCTGTGGTTGCTACCTTTCCCCTTCGTCGTATGGGGTTGCGACGAGATCTATCGATCGATACGACGACGACGCGCCGGCGATGGCATTCCCCCCGCATCTGTCGTGCCGGCTGCTAGAGGTCGGAAGTCACACGGATCGAGTCTCAATGCTCTCGATAACGACACACAACGGTGGCAGCGTCGTGAGCCGACAGATCGGAGACTTCGATGAACAACACACTTCCGGATTCGGCGACCATCAAGTCGGCAATAGAGCTGGCCCTGCACGCACCGTCAGTACACAACTCACAACCATGGCTCTGGCGGATCGACGCGGGAGTACTTCACCTGCACGCAGACCCGAGTCGCCAATTGCACAGCACCGATCCAAGCGGCCGCGAGATGTACATCAGTTGCGGCATAGCGTTGCAGCACACGAGGATCGCACTGGCGTCCCTCGGATGGAGTTCGGACGTCCACAGACTCCCCTCATCCGACGATCCGTACCACGTTGCCTCGATTCGCGTCCGCCCACAATCACCACTCGAGCATGCGGTTGCCCTTGCAGCCGCAATTCCCCTGCGACGCTCCGATCGCCGTTGGTACAGCTCTTGGCCGGTGCCTGCGGCGCACCTTGCGGCGCTGACGAGAGCGGCTGCAAGCGAGGGCGTCGTCGTCGAGCGTGCGCCCATGTCTGCGTTCTTTCGGCGAGCTGCTGTGACAGCCGCCGAAGCCCACTCGCACGACCGTCAATACCAGGCGGAGTTGGCAGCTTGGAGTGGGGACGATTGTGCAGTGGACGGCGTTCCCTCCGCCAATGTGCCAGCTGCAGAGTCCCCCTCGCCAGCACACGTGCCGATGCCCAACAGAACCTTCCCCGCGTCAGGGCTCGGACAAACCCGTCATGCCGACCCGAGCGATGATGCTGGCACCCTCCTGGTCTTCGGTACACCCGGTGACGATCGAGCAAGCCAGATCAGGGCCGGGGAAGCTGCCGGAAACGTGCTTCTCGAAGCCACGGTGATGGGACTGGCAACCTGCACGTTCACCGAGCCGCTCGAACTCGACGATACGCGGGACCTTGTTCGACAACGAGTGTCGACCACTCAGTGCTTCCCTCAACTGATCGTGCGTACAGGATGGGCGCCTGTCGGTGCCGAGCCCGTTCCTCCGACGCCTCGACGGCCACTGTCCGCCGTCCTGGAGGGTCTCGACTCGGAGTACGCGACAACGGGAGCCGAGTAACACCGCTTCGACCACACCCGACGACCCTCGGTCAGCAATCGCGGAGGACCTGTGTCTGTAATTACCACTCTCACAATGAATCCAGCGCTCGACATCTACACAACGGTGCCCCACTTGATGCACACGGAGAAGATGCGGTGCAGCGCCCCCAGGCGCGACGCCGGCGGAGGGGGTGTAAATGTCGCGCGCGCAATTCTCGCGCTGGGCGGGGCCGCAACCGCGGTCGTGACGACGGGTGACGACGCGGGTGCGCGTCTTCTCCGTCTGATCGAACGCGATGAGATACCGGTACGCGCAGTCGACATCGAGAACCCGACACGAGAGAGTCTCGTCGTCACCGACGAATCGACCCGCCTTCAGTACCGATTCGTCCTGCCTGGACCGGCACTGACTGCCCGCGACGAAAGCCGGTGTCTGTCGGTCCTCGAGCAGAATGTGGCCGACAATGGCTATCTGGTGGTCAGTGGAAGCCTTCCTCCCGGCTGTTCCGAAGAATTCTTCTCCTCGATGGACACACTCGCGAGAAGCCATCAGTGCAGGCTGATAGTCGACACTTCCGGTTCTGCTTTGTCATGGGTGAAGGGCGCCTACCTCATCAAGCCGAGCATCCGCGAATTGCGGGATTGTGTCGGCGCGGCGCTCCCCGACGTGCCCTCGCAAGCTGCTGCGGCACGAGACCTTATCAGCGCGAACGTCAGCGAAGTTGTGGTGATTTCCCTGGGGAGTGCCGGTGCCCTGCTCGTCACCACTGACGAGATCGTCCCGGTACCGAGTACTCCGGTTTCACCCGGCAACGGTGTCGGCGCGGGCGACAACATGGTCGCGGGCATCACTGTTGCGCTCGATCAAGGGTGGGGTCTTGTGGAGGCGGTGCGGTTCGGGTCAGCGGCCGGAGCAGCCGCAACACTCACACCCGGATCCCAGCCGTGCGTCAGAGTCGAAGCCGACCGTCTGTACAAGCTGCTGTCGACAGCGGCCTAGTGTGGCCGCACGGTGGAAACGTGACCGGCGGGGTGCGAATCGACAGCAGCGAAAACCGATTCACCACCGTTCATCGTGAAGAGCTTGCCATCGATGTTGATCCGGACTGCCCGGGCACCGCTCGGGCGCGTCGTGACGGTCGTCGAGGTGCGGTCACATCGAATGTTGATCCAGTGGTCGCGATAGCAGAGGTCGAGTTCGAGCGATCGGATTTCGACCGGTAGCTGTGGATGCAACCACAAAGTGTCACCTCGGACGTCGATACCTGTGTAGCAGCGTTGCAGGATATCCACGCTTCCCGCCATGGCCCCGAGGTGGATACCCTCACGAGTACTTCCGTGCTGGGTATCTTCGAGGTCGGCCGAACATGCCTGACGCAGCATCTCCCAGGAGTCTCGGCGACGTCCTCGCGCAAGGACCCATGCGTGTGCAACTTTGCTCAGGGTCGACCCATGGCTCGTCCTGGAGAGGTAGTAGTCGACGGTAGCCGGAATGGTTTTCGGATCGAAGTCGTATCCCATTCCCGCCAAGATATCGACCAGTTCTTCCGCACTGAACAGGTAGAGCAGCATCAGGACGTCGGCTTGTTTCGAAACCTTGTAGTTCACACAGGAGTCTCCCTCGGCTTCGAGGATCAGATCGAGCCGACCGATGTTGCCGTACCTCGCGCGATAGTCCTCGAGATCGAGTTCACGCAGTTCGGCGTAGCCGTGAAACTGAGTGAGGAGTCCATTGTCGAGAAACTCCACGCGCAACTGGCACGCCAGGTCGTGCCACCTGTCGAGCTCGGAGGCATCCACATCCAACCGGCCGAACACTCCGAATTCGCGCCCGTCGCGTCCGAGAATCCTGCACGCGTCCAACGTCCGATTGATACACCAGGAAACCATCACGTTCACGTACGTGCAGTTGTCGATCCCCTCGCCCGGACGCCCCGGGTATCCATCGTGGAACTCGTCGGGACCCATGACACCCAGAAGGTCGTATCGCCGGTCTTCCGCATCCCACGTTGCCCAACTCGCCCAGAATCGGGCGATCTCGACCAGCATCTCGATGCCGTACGAGGACAGGAAAGCGAAGTCCGCGGTCACCTCCCAGTATTGCCACACGTTGTATGCCACCGCGAGTCCGACGTGGAACTGCCGATTCGAGTGGTCGGGCATCCAGCGCCCAGAACGCGGATTGAGCAACACCCGTGGCGTCACGTCGCGTCCGTCGCTTCCGCTCTGCCACGGAAACAGCGCTCCACGACAACCCACTTCCTCGGCGCGGCGCCGCGCGGCAGGAAGTCTCCGATAGCGATACAGCAGCAGCGATCTCGACAACCCCGGCGCGCGCAAGTTCAGCAGTGGGAGAACGAACACTTCGTCCCAGAAGACGTGGCCTCGGTACGCCTCACCGTGGAGACCTCGAGCAGGAACTCCGACGTCGAGATCCATCGTATGGGGTGACAGGCTTTGAAGCACGTGAAAGAGCTGCAGATTGACCGCTCGAACGGTCGACTCGACACTGCACTCGACCTCGATGTTGTATCGGTGCCACAACCGACGCCACAGCCCCCGGTGCTCGTCGACGAGCTCTGCAAAAGACCGGCGTTCGCCAAGCATGGCCAGTGCCGCGCCGAGCGGATCTGCTATAGCGCGATCGCGCGAACTGTAGAGTGCCACAGTTGTGGTGACGCGCATGCCCGCCGTCGGCGTGACGCGTGCAGTGGATTCATGAAGTGCATTCGCGGGCCCGTCCACTTCCGTGCGAACCGGGGTGAGCGACTCCAAGCGCGAGGCCAGAACACACTCTGCGCGCGAATTCACGGTACGACAACGCAGCCAAGCCGCGCCGTCGACCGTTGCGCCCGACTCGTGGCCAGTCAGATGAGAGTTGCTCAGACCCCTGAATTCCGCGACATTGTCGTTGCGTACGTCGCCGTCCAACGCCGCACGTACGGTAACGGTTGCGCTGTAGTTCTCCGGCTCGATTCTTGTCTCCATCGCTGCGAGGTGCGGCTCGGCCATGGACACGATTCGCCGCTGCCGTAGCCGTGTCCGTCGGCCCGAAGCATCCTGATACAGGCTTTCCCGATGGAGTACTCCCCCCTTCATATCCAACATGTGGTGGTGATGACGCAAGTCTTCGTTGTCGGGCTTCAACCATTCGCCGCCGTCGATGGAGAACGTCGTCGGAAGCCAATTCGGCCACGCGACAATCGATTCGTCTTCGTATTCCACGTCGCCGATTGTCGATCGCAGCCTGTCGTAGCATCCGGCGACGTAGGTCCCCGGGTAATACACCCCACCCGAGAGTGCCTCCGGCAGGGCACCGCGGGTGGCGAAATACCCGTTTCCCAGTGTGCACAGACTCTCTCTGATTCCTTCGTTCCAAGCTGAGAATCCGACGTAGTGAAGCATCCAAGTCGAATCGGCGTCGACTGCGCACAACTCGCAATCGTCGTCGGCGGCCGCGGGACTGGTGGTGACCTCGATTTCGAGATCGGTAAGGTCGTCGACGACGACGTCTGCGTCCGTCGACAATGCGGCATTCGATTCACCGAGTCCGACGACCAGCCCGAACCCCCCTGCCCGTGCACCCTGAATACCTGCGACGGAATCCTCTACGACAGCACAGAGTCCCGGGGGGAATCCGAGCCGTCGGGCTGCCTCGAAATACAGATCGGGCTGCGGCTTTCCTGCGAGCCCTTGGTGGTCCGCGTCGAGGCCGTCGACGCGAACGTCGAACAGTCCACCGACGCCCGCCAACGCCATGACCTTTCCTGCATTTCGGCTTCCCGAGACAACGGCCGTCGGTATCCCCGCTATCCGAAGCCGTTTCACTACGTCGAGAGTGCCTTCGATGATTCGAACGCCCTCCGCGGCAAGAGTATCGAGGTAGGTGCTGTTCTTTCGTTCAGCCCATTCACGAACGCTCCCGCGCACCTTCTCATCCCCCTCTTCGTCAGGGAGGCTGAGCGAACGCGCGCGAACGAAAGTGCGGATCGCATCGAATCGGTCGCGACCGTCGATGTAGGCCTTGTAGTCGTCAGATGTGAAAGGGCGATCTCCCTGCCCAGCCTCACCGAGCAGGGCGTCGAATGTGTCCTTCCACGCACTTTCGTGGATCGCGGCGGTATCGGTGACCACTCCATCCAGATCGAACAACACAGCCGCAATCTCGCGGCCCTGAACCCTCACGATTTTTCGATGTCGGAGGAAACGCGTCCGCTCGTGCGGTCAAGATTTGCCTGCCCGCGCGGGGGTGGTTCCTGCGCGACGCCGAACACGATCCCCTCCCACCATGGCTGCAGTGGACTGGGGTCCCGCCACACGACAGTGTCCGGTCCAGGCGGCGAGTGCGGGAACATCGATTTCACCTCACCGATTTGTCAGCTGTAAAAGCCGCCGCAATACGATCCGCCCACGAGTCGATATCCGACCAATCTCGCGCGTCACCGTACCGGCCACCCATCAACCGAAATACGACTCTCCCGATTCCTGCCCAGTCGCCAGGTGAGACCTTGCCCGCAAACCATCGGTGGTCTCGCACATCGACAGACCCACGCAGATCGTGAACGGCGCGCGGGTCAGGATTTCGGGGGCGGATCACTGCGGCCAGTCGATTCGACAGCACGGTCGACGACGCACCGATCGAGGACACCGAGAATGTCCACACCTGGGTTCCGTCGTGCAACCGTGGAACAAGCTCGAGCAGAGCATCTTCCATGTCCGGCAGCCATTGTCCACCATGAATCGCGCTGCCCACCACGAGAGCGCTGCAGCGATCCACGACGCCGTCCCGCACGGTTTCGAGCTCGGTCGCGGTGTGGACCGCAACGATCACACCCTTGGACCGCAGACGTGCGGCGATACGCGCCGCGACCCCGGCCGTCGACCCTCGGCCGGTGGAATACAGCACCAAGATTTCGACGGGTGACCGTTCTGTCACTGGACCCTCCGCCACCGGAGCGAGGTCGGCGTGACCTCGACGAGCCTGCACGAAGGACTGCCGCGGAACTGCGGTTCCGGTAGCAGCCGAAGAACCGGCTTCGGCACTTCGCTGTTCACCGGACGAGCTACACCGTGGACAACTATGCTCGCGCCTCTGCCCGAACGTGCACCTACGTCATCGATCTCGATGACGATCGAGGTGTCCACGGAGGTCCGTGCAAGCAGAGACCTACCCTGTGCGTAGAAGTACATACGGTTGTCGTCGTCGAGGACATAGCGCACGTAGTCGACAGTGGGACCGGAGTGATCGACACCGATGACCCGTGCAACGACAGCATTCCGAAACAGTCGCTCCATCTCGGCTTCCCCGGACGGCTCGTCGTGCTCGGCGCAATCGACCACGAAGCAGCCGAGATCGCGTCGACGGTCAACGGTGGTCACGACGGCTGCTCTTCCCACGCCGCTGGACGTGGAAGTCACTCGCGTTCTCGAGCAGCAGTCGCTTCTCTGCGCGCGCGATTGTTCGCCGCGTGGCGGCTACCGCATCCGGAGGAACCGAGACAGAAGTGATTCCGCGATCAACCACGTGCATCGCCAGTGTCTCGTCTGTCGACACCTGTTGTCCGCACATCGAAGTGGTCATCCCAGCAGCGGTTGCGCGGGCGATGATCGTGTCGATTGCGTCGAGCACTGCAGGGTCCGTGGCATCGAACAGCGGCTTGCACAACTCCGAGTCTCGATCGACTCCCAGTACCAACTGAGTCAGATCGTTCGTTCCTATCGAGATCCCATCGATTCCCAGTCGGGCGTAGGCCGGCAGGTAGAACGCAACGGATGGAACTTCGGCCATGATCCAACGCTTCAACGTCCGGTCGCTTCCGAGGGCGTGGGCATGTACACGCTCGAGCAGTGTGCGCAGCTCCCACTCGGTCCGAACGAACGGAATCATCAAGTGCACGTTGTCATAAGTCTTGCGAACCGTCGCCAGCACGTCGAGATCCAATGCGAACAACTCGGGTTCTCCGAGGTACCGGAAGCATCCGCGGTACCCGATCATCGGATTGTCCTCGCGCGGTTCGATATCTCCGCCCTCCAACGCGGCGAATTCGTTGCTTCGAAGGTCGATCGCGCGGTAGATCACGGGCCGGGGTGCGAACGCACGTGCAATGCGTGAGACGCCGGCGGCCATCTTCGACACATACGAGTCGCGTAGTCCTGCCTCGATCATTGCGGAGGGGTGTACCCCACCGAGCGCTTCGACTGCCATGAACTCGGCACGGAGAAGTCCGACGCCATCGACATTCTGTGCAGCAGCAGCTTCTGCCGAATCGGGCGTGGAGAGATTTACGTAGATCGCGGTGGCAGTCACGTCCTCCACGGGTGTGCGTGGTAGGCGAGTGTCGGCCGAACCGGACGCAGTACGGCTCGTAGGGGCGGCCTCGCCACCGAGGACGACAGTTCCGTTGGTTCCGTCGACGGTAACCATCGATCCCTCGGTGAGAACCGATGTCGCGTTGCCTGTTCCGACAATAACCGGCTTACCCAGTTCTCGCCCCACGATGGCGGCGTGGCATGTGATGCCGCCCCGGTCGGTGACGATGGCCGACGCCCGACGCAGTACCGGAAGCCAGTCCGGGCGGGTCATCGACGCGACAAGGACTTCCCCTTCGAGGAGCCGCGATCCCTCGGACACCTCCCTCAGGATTCTGACCCGGCCGGACACGGTTCCGGGACCAGCTCCGAGTCCGGTAACTTGAACGGTTGGCGGCGCCTGCTCCGTCGGAGTCTGCTTGTCGGAACGGGAGTCGCTCGTCTGGGGCGGGGTGTGGGTAGTCAGGGGACGCGCCTGAACAAGCCAGAGCTTGTCGGCATCGAACGCGAACTCGATGTCTTGAGGACTTCCGTAGTGGTCTTCGACGGCCACTGCCATCATCGCCACTCGTCGAGCCTGTTCGTCGGTGAGCACGCGATGCCCTCGCAAGGCGACGGCAACCTCACTCGTCGTTTCGGTGCCGTTGTCGACGGTTGTAGCAAGCTGTTGCGATCCGAGACGCACGTCGACCGCATCGAAGCAACCCTTGTCCACGATGTAGAGATCGGGTTCGACCAAACCACCTACCACGACATCTCCGAATCCGACCGCAGCTTCGATCACCACGTGATCGGCGGATCCGGTGCGTGGATCCTGCGTGAACGCGACCCCGGAAGCATCGGCGTCCACCATCTTCTGGACCACCACAGCGATCGACGGTGTCCCCACATCACCTATCGTGGATCTGTACGAGATTGCGCGAGCCGACCACAACGACCCCCAACAGCGTCGAATCGCATCGATCAGCTCGTCTTCGCCCTCGATGTTGGTGAAGCTGTCGTGTATGCCTGCATAGGAGTTCGAGCTCGAGTCCTCGGCGGGTGCCGACGACCGCACTGCAACCCGGGCGTTGTCACCGAGCTCCCGGTACGCACGGAGAATGTCGGCGCGGAGCGCAGCAGGAATGTCGGAATTCTCGACGGCGCTGCGCCAGCCCGGTGCACGCTCGATCGCTCGGGATGCGTCGAGTCCTGCACCCGCAAGTGTCTCCACTATTCCGGCGTCCGTCATCGCACGCTCGTACGCGTCCGTCGTCAACACGAAGCCGGCGGGCACAGCAAACCGCGCCCGTCGAAGTTCTCCGAGGTTGGCTGCCTTTCCTCCCACCGAGGCGGCGTCGTCCAAACCGACCGTGTCGATGATTCGTACCCACGAGACGGGCGTCGTGGTCTGCTCTGCAGTCATCAGATCTCCACCATTCGGCCACTCAGCATGAATTTGCTGCACCCATTTCACTTCTCCCCGGCTCTCGCGGGTAGAGAAGTTCGTCCTCATCGGACCGGGACCAATGACCGTCGGGAAGCGACGTCGAACGCAGGACACAGCGAGTTCGAACCGCGGCTATCTTCCGCGGGCTGGCTCGGAAGCTACGCCGGCTCTCGCATGACACCAGCGTGGCGCACAATCCCGGACACGCCTGGAAGCTCTTGCGGGGCGGACCAGGTGTTGAGCCCATCCGTGCTGTCGGAGTAGAAGTACTTGCCTTCGGTGTAGGCGTCGTAATAGATCCGCCAGGTACCGTCCGGCAACTCGACGACGGCCGGGCCTTCGCGCAGCGTGCCCCAATCGCCGGGCGGAACGAACGAGTACGGTCCGAGCAGCGTCGGCGCAACTGCATGCTCGATAACCTTCTTGGTCTCGTTCTTGGTGAATGCGTGATACGTCGCGCCGACCTTGACCACGGTGGTGTCGATTCGGTCGGCGCCGATCCCTGCGAGCGGAACCGGCATGCTCCACCTGGTGAGACCCGGGTCGAGCGCCGTCATCAGGTACGGGACGAATCCACCACCTGTCGACATCGACAGAATGACGTTGACGCTGTTGCCGTCCACGAACCACTCGGGCGCCCACGCTTTGGTTGTGAACGGCGAGAGCGACGGTCCGTCCTGGAACCCGGCCGAACCCGAGAACAGCGGGTTCACAGGACCCTTCCCATCCCCCGTACCGGGCATCAAGAAGCAGCAGAACGGAACCGGCCAGGACCCCATCGGCGTCCAGTTCACGAGGTCGCTGCTGCGCGCGAAGCCGATCTCTGCCCCGCCACCGGTTGTGTAGGTGATGTAGTACGAACCGTCGGTGTGCCGAAAAATGCTCGGGTCACGCACAAGGCCGGACGGAGGCTGGTACGCCGACAACTGGACGGCGTCGAAATTCGTGGCATCCGCGGACTGGTACACGTCCATATTGGGATCGCTGTCGTTGCTGAACGCCACCATTGTGTATTTCCACGCCGGATCGGCGCCGCTACTCCCTGGTGCTGCGACCGACAAAGCTGCGACAGCGAGCATCACCATCGAGATCGAGGAAAGGCGGGACCGACTCGGCAGCGTCACCGATGCAGTATCTACGAACCAGGCGCACCATGCACAACTTCGGTCACATGGTCGACGGAATCGTTACCGACTGCGGCCGAGAGCTCACCGATGGCCTGGACCTACTGGTAGAACCCGTCTCGCAAATTGATTCCGTGCTCGACCCAGACCTTGAGCGCCGCGAGCATCCCAGTCCAACCCTCGCAGTTTCCGAAGGCGTTGGTCGCCCCGTCAGGGGTAGCCCTCCATGACGACTCGGTGATCGTCACCAGGGTGCGAGCTCCGTCGTCGATGGATTCGAATTCGAACGTCGTCGTGGTCATACCGTCCTCGGACGCTGATGCTTCGCCGGCCCAACGGATGACAAGACGGTTAGGCGGCTGAGCGTCGACCACGTACACCGGGAAAGCTCCCGGGAAGTCATGAAAATCCCAGGTCACCTCGCTGCCCGTTTCAAGCCGACCGCGCGCGCCACCGGTAGTGAAGTACTTGGAGAGCTGCTGCGGATCGGCGACGGCTTCGTAGACAGCGGCGATGGGGCGTGCGATCCGACCCGACACGGTGAAAGAGAGTTCTTTCAATTCGTCATTCATGTTGTATTTTTACAACATGAAGGACGAATTGCGCAAGAGCGGTGACGACGATGACCGGGTGTTCAAAGCTCTCGCGTCGCCGATTCGTCGGCGCATGCTCGACCTACTGAAGGAGGCCCCTCGAACGACCGGAGAACTGTGCGCGCAGCTTTCGGAGATCGATAGGACCACGGTGCTGCAGCATCTGCGGGTGCTCGAAGCCGCAGAGCTCGTGACGGGCCGAAAGGTGGGTCGCGAGCGTCATCTGGCCCTCGCACCTCTACCCATCAAGCGCATCTCGGACCGCTGGATCGGGCAGTACGCCCGAGCTGCGGTCGACATGCTCGATCGCTTGGACAGCGCGGATGTCGTCGGCCGCGAGACCTAAGTCCTCTATTTCAGGGACATTCGATGCCAGCGCGATCCCCTGTCTAGGCAATACGATGATGCGCACCGGCCAGAAGTCCCCCACCACAGCGGCAATCACGGCAGCGGCAATCAGGGCAGCGGCAATCAGGGCAGCGGCTCTCACCGTGGGAGGGGCAATCACGTGAGTTTCGCGGCGTTGGCTCTGATCACGACGGTCGGCCTGCTCGGTCCGCTACTGGCACTGCCGAGCCGCCTCAGTCTGCCGGTGATACTCGGCGAACTCGCCGCCGGAGTCGCCGTCGGGCACTCGGGAGTCAGCCTGGTCTCCGCAGACGATCCCACAGTCACATTCCTCGCCGAGATCGGTTTCGCGCTGGTGATGTTCGTAGCGGGAAGCCACGTGCCGGTCCGCGATCCGCGTCTGAAGTCCGGGCTCCGGATCGGCGCAGCCCGGGCCGTGTCGGTCGGTGTTGTCTCCACCGGCTTGGCGTGGCTGATCTGTACGACGTTCGACGTCGATCGGGTGGGTCTGTACGCGGTATTGATGGCGTCGTCATCGGCCGCAATCATCATGCCGATAGTCGAATCGGAAAAGTTGACCGGTCCTTCGGTTCTACCCTTGTTTCCGCAGATCGCCCTCGCCGACGCCGTGTGCATCGTGGCGGTGCCACTGGCGATCGACCCGCCCCACGCAGGACGCGCAGCGCTCGGTGCGGCCGCCGTGATCGCTGCCGCACTCGTGGTATTCCTGATCCTTCGACACTACGACGCAACTGGTGTTCGGCGGCGAATCCATCGACTGTCGACGAAGAGGAAGTTCGCTCTCGAGCTACGAATCAACCTGGCCATCCTCTTCGCCCTCAGCGCGATCGCCGTCTACACACATGTATCGATCATGTTGGCCGGCTTCAGTTTCGGTTTGGCTGTGGCCGCCATCGGAGAACCACGTCGCCTCGCTCACCAACTATTTGCCATCACCGAAGGATTTCTCGGACCCTTGTACTTCGTGTGGCTGGGTATGTCGCTCGATTTGCGGGCACTCGGCGCGCACCCCTCGATGATCGGATTGGGACTTGTATTGGGACTCGGCGCCGTTGCCGTACATGCCGCGATGCGAGTCACGAAGCAGCGAGCCGCGCTGGGCATTCTGGCCGCAGCTCAATTGGGCGTACCTGTCTCCGCCGTGACATTGGGTACGCAACTCGACCTGCTGTTACCGGGAGAAGCCCCGGCGATAGTCCTCGGGGCTCTGATCACGGTCGCATTCGCAGCCTTCGCCGGATCCCGGCTGGGTCGGTCACCCACTGTGCCCGACCCTCCTTCGTAAGCGCCGTCCGACGCTGGGAGTATTTCTGTTCGGAGCGTGACCGAGCGCGGGCACGAAGTACCAGGTACAGGCGCCGAGAACACATCCGGCGACCGCTCCAGTGAGCGCGCCGGCGGCGGCGACGGCCGCGAACGACCAGTCGGCTTCCGGCAGGCCTGCACCGACGAATATCACCGCCATCGCGGGGGCCCATCCAGCAGCGCTCGCCACTATCCAACGCCGAGCGCGGTCCACCACCGGATCGAGCACCCACGCCTGCGCGCTGCCGAGGAGAATTCCCATCACTGCTCCGAGCGCAAGAGCCCCGAGGACGATCAGGGCGATCGGAGGAGCGCTCGATTCACTGTCCGACGACATCGCCGACGGCAACGACGCACCGGCCCAACCAACGCCCGCGATCACGGTGGTGACCCACACCCACCGCCGGACATTCAGCCGCCGGAAGAGGCGGACCAACACGATTGCTTGCGCTGTACCCAACGCGGCGCCCTCGACGATGCCACCGACGACAGCGAGGGCAATTGCCATGCCAAGGTTGACGCCGATTCGATCGGACAACAATTGCGTCGACTTCGCGGCTGTCGCTGCAGCGGTCATTCCAATTGCTTCTGCAACACCGCAGGCAACAATCCACCGATCAGTCAGGCCACGGGCGTCGACTTCGGTTGCACTGTCGCTCACGGTAGCGACCTCCCTACGATCTCAACAACCGAGCCAAATACGTTTCCGTGCAACCCGTTTCATCTCCTCCAACTCGGATGGATCGAATGCGGTCGCCGGTACATGATCGAGGTGGCCCAGCAGCACGCCGAAGAAGCTCGAGGCGTCGATCCCGAAGCGGGCGATAATCTCTGCTGGTGGCCCACCGCCATGCCGATACCAGCGATGCGCGAACGCGAGCATCTCGTCAACGGGCATCGAATGATGGGCCGAAGATCGTCGGCCCGCACCCTGCGACGCGGACGACACCATTACGGCATGATTGTCGTTCACACTGGCCACCCGGAGGTCATGCTCAACAGGACGATGAAACCCTGCGTTCCTGCCACGAGACCGACCACAGCCAACATCAGCAATGGTGCACCGACGAACACACAGGCGATGAGCGAACCCGTCGTGACGGCCAAACTCAGCGGCGATGGTCTCACGATGAATCCCCGATCTCGACAATAGGCCCTGACCCGACAACGATGCTCGCATTTCCACACCTCCCCGCCGAGGGCACAAGGTCCTCACTGTTGGCATCCAAATGGGCAAAGGCGCCCGGCCACCACCGCTTGAAAGGTCCATCCATACGACCCAAACGGATGGATGGACCTTTCAAGCGGTCTGGGGCGAGCCGGGATCACACGATTCGGGCGAGGCGTCAGCAACGAAGAATCGGTAGTTTTGATCGCTACCCACCGATTATCTGAAGAGGACCCATGGCGCAGCCGACCGGCGTGGACACAGCGAACACCACTCGCGGACCGATCGAGTACGCAATCCGTGGAACAGGTACGCCGGTATTGGTACTACACGGTTCGCCCGGCGGAATCGATGCGGCCGAAGCAATGTCTCGTTTTCTCCCGACCGATGAATTTCAGGCGATCTTGCTCTCGCGCCCCGGGTATCTCGGCACCGAACTCGGTGACCGCCGAACCCCTGACGACCAGGCGGATTTGTATGCTGCCTTGTTGGACGAACTCGGCATCGGCAAGGTCGGCGTCCTGGCCTGGTCGGGGGGTGGGCCGTCGGCGTACAGGTTCGTAGCACTGCATCCGCAGAGAGCGGGCGCGTTGGTGGCGATCGCGTGTTTGAGTGAGCAGTGGGTGAATCCGACGCCCGACTTGTCGTCGCGGATCTTCCAGACAACCAGAATCGGTGACTGGCTGATGAAGAAACTCGTCGCGCATCAGCCGTTGCAGGTGATCCAGGGTGCCGTGTCCGATGAAAGCTCGCTGAGCGGTGACGAATTCGACGAGCACGTGAAGTACATCGCCTCCGACGAAACGAAGAAGCAATTCGTGCTCGATATGGCGCTGACCGCCTCTCAGGCTGGTAGCCGGAAAGCGGGCTGGGACAACGACCTGGTCCAGTTCGCCAAGAGCAGCGACCCGGGGTGGGATTCGATCAGCATCCCAACACTGCTGGTGCAGGGCAGTGCCGATTCGGACGTACTTCCGGAGAACAGCGCAAACGCGCACGCAGGGATCGCCGGTTCCGAATTGCTCACTTTGGATCGGGGTACACATTTCGCGTTCTACACCCACCCGGAGTCCGATCGAGCACAGGCGAAGGCGATCGAATATCTACGGCGTGTCGACTGATCCCTCAGGTCAGTCGACAGTGCAGGCCGTGACCGGAACATCGGCGAACCGATCCATCAAGAATCGGCTCGCTTCCCCGCCGTAGCCGTCGATCAGTTGCGGTCCGAAATGGTTCGGCAGGACGGCACCCGGGAGAATTGGGGGCAGTGGATTCGTTCGAAACTCCACAGACGCTCCCCGTTCGCACCAGTCCGTCGCCAACTGCCTGGCCTGCCCGTACGGCACAGTGTCATCGTTCAGTCCGCTGGTGATCATCACCGGCGCGGATGGAGTGCCACGGCCGATGCGCTGTTCTTCTAGAATCAGCCCGACCTCGGGAATCGACTCCAGATTGTCGAGCATCGACTTGCCGTCTGCGGTCAACGATTCGGTGCGCAGGAACGGGTGCGAGAGGATGGTGTCACCGATGCACTGTGTCGACAACTCGTCGAGGATTGCCCGGCCGCGGTCATTCAACCGTTCGTTCACGGGGGCCCTCAGTTCGGGGCTACGCTCGAGGAATCCGTTCAAGGCATAGCCGATGACGCCGCCGATCAGGTTCCCGTCGACGGTACCCAACACATCGAGTAGATTCGCGGTAGGCGCACCCGCCCACGTGCCCTTGATGTCGAGTTCCGGCGCATACGTCTCGGCCATCTCGGCTGCAGCGGCAGCGCCACCACCGCCCTGGGAGTATCCCCAAATCCCGATCGGCGCACCGGGATTACCCGAGAGCTCATTGGCTGCACGGGCGCCGTCGAGAACCGCGTGAGCCTCCTCCACCCTGTTCACATATGTGTGCACCCCGGGCGTCCCCAGTCCGATGTAGTCGGTCACGAACACGTTCGCGCCCATCGAACCCCACAGGGTCGACGACAGCAACTCCTGATTGAACGAAGCCGAAAGTGGCTGCGCTACAATGTTTGCCGAAGTCGGGAATGCCCTCGATGGAGCACATTGATCTCCCTGCCCGACTGTTCCCGGTGCGACGACGATCGTCGGACGAGGGCCGGCTCCACTCCACGGCACGTCGGTGGCGATGTACGTTCCCGTCACCCCGACAGGTACACCATCCTCGGTCTGCGAGGTGTACATGACCCGCTCGGCGTTCGCCGGGTAGGCCCCGTTCGTGCCCGGCAAAGATACGAACAACGACATCGGCTGCGTGCGAACAACTGTCCCCGGGGCGTCGGCAATCGACGCCGGCGGAATGTAGAAGTCGTCGACTGGGTCGGCGCTCGCTGTTCCCGCACCCAGGGCCGAGGTCGAAACGATCACAAGAAGACCGCCGACGAGAGCCGGCAACCTTCGTCCGTACCGATGCATGTTCTTCTCGTCCTTCATCGTCGAATTTCGGAGAGTGGCAATCTCAAATAATGGTGCCGATGTCGCGAGCGACGATGTTGTCCATCGCGCGTTCGGCGACTGCGGCAATGGTCATGGATGGGTTGCAGGCTGCAGTGTTGCCGGGCATCAACGCGCCATCGAGCACGTACAACCCACGTTGTCCGTGTACACGGCCGTCGAGATCGCAGACCGACCCCATGTTCGCTCCGCCCAACGGATGCCAGGTCGAGGGAAACAGCGCATTCGTATCGGTGAGGACGCTGCCCGATCCGGCGATCCGTCGAACCGTCGGATCGATCGAACCGTTCTGAATGACCGAATCGCCATCTGCCGGCCATTGCAGCACGGCCTCGTCTCGTGCGGAATCGTATCGAAAGTGGCCGCGCCCGTTGCTGACTCCGTAGCCCACGAGCATGGTGCTACGTGCATCGAACGACACGGGAGGTAGCGACGCTTGGATGACCGTGTGCGCCGAACGAGGGTCGTCCCAGTTCAGGCTGCCGAACACCACAGGACCACCTTGCGGTGCACCGAACTCCTGCTCGAAACTCGTCCACACGTAGATGCGGTCGGCGTTGGTTCCCCAGCCATGCCCCACATCGTCGGGTAGATCGGGAATGGAACCGTTGGCGGCAGCGCGCACCAGCATTTTGGTGGTGTTCAGGCTACCTGCTGCCATGATGAGTGCGCTCGTGGTCAGTATCTTGTTCTCCAGAACCGTTCCGTCGGAATCGATCCTGTCCACCGATACGATCCAGCGACCGTCGGCGGCACGTTCGATACCGGTGACGTTGTGCTGGGTCGCCACGGTCGCCAGGCCCGTCGCCTCTGCGGCCGCAATGTAGGTGACGTCGACGGAATGCTTGCCGCCGTTGTTGACCCCCATGGCACCGTCGCCGTTGGTGTACGACGGTTTCATCAGACCCCGGGTCTCGTCCAAGGCGAAGTTCCAGTCGATCGGCATCGGGATCTTCGATACCGGCAGTCCAGCCCGTCGTGCGTTGTCCGCGAACACCCGTGCGGCTTTGTAGTTGGGTGTGTCGACCAAGGCGTCGGGCGCTTGCTGCAGCTGCAGCATCCGAGCCACCCGCGGGTAGTGAACTCGGTTCATCATCGCCCAGTCGAGCGCGGACGGAAAGTGTTCCTCGAACACCGCCTGAGTCGGCTGAAGGGTCATCCCCTGATACACCAGGGATCCGCCACCCACACCCGCCGCACACAGCGCGGTCATGTTCTCGCCCGCAACAGCCTCGATCAATCCGACGTACGGGTCGAACGGAATGGGCCGACCGAAGAGGTTGGGGCTCGACGAATGCCACAGGAGTCGCTTGTCCGGAGCTGTTGCGCGCGGAAACGTCTCGGAATTCGGCCCTGTCGGCCAGCGCTTCCCGCGCTCCAGAACAAGAACAGGAACGCCGGCCTCTGCACAACGCAACGCTGCGACACCTCCGCCGAACCCCGACCCGATGACGATCACTAGGTGGTCCTCGCGGGTAAGAGGGATCGGCGCACGGCGCCCGCCCGGCTTCGCTTGCGCGGCACCTGCGACGGAGACCGTCACACCAGCAGCAGCGACTGCGGACAGAAAAGTACGGCGGTTGATAGTTGACACGTTCCCCCCACGTTTCCAAGCTCGGGCAAGCACGGAGACGTGAATCACTTCCCCGGAGGGAAAACTAGACACTATCCGGCACAAGTGTCAACTTTTGGGGATTCTGGGTTGCGAATCGAACGGTAGAACAGGCACCAACCAACGGGCGAGATAGCGGCGGAGATCATCGTCCTCGTGGATCGACGGGTCGTCGAACAACACCACCGACAGGGCCGCCCGTACGACGATGTCGGAAACGTCGTCGAGTTCCGCCGCAGTCAAGCCCGGATCGCGCTCGACAAGCACGTCGAGGAAGCGCCGCACGACGGGTCTGGCGCGGCCCATCATGCCCGGATCGAACAGAGGGTTGCCCTCTCGTAAGTGCAGCAACGAACGCAGAACCGGGTCCCGATGAAGCACGTCACGACCGGCGACGATCAGTTCGACGATGAACTCGGACGACGTTTCTGCCTTGCCGACGCGTGCTTCGATGCCGCCGACCAAGTCGACGAGCACACCGGTCATCGCTTGAGAAACCAGGTCTTCGCGAGTTCGAAATATCGTGTAGACGGTCTGCCTGGAGACGCCCGCTGCACGTGCAGCCGCCGCAATCGTGACCGCTTCGAAGCCCGACTCGGCAATCAGCCCCAGCGTGGCATCGATGATCTTCCCTCGCGAGCGCATGGTCGATTATCCCCCAGGTCCGGTGGGCGCCGAAACACCGATTCCGCTAGGCGGTCCACACGCCCGATGCGCGCATCGCATCCTCGGCCGGGTGCGGTGCGCGCATCGAACGGCAACGCGCTACTGGACCGACTTCTGCTTACCGCCGGTGACGAAACCATCGGATCGGAACGGCTGGAGACGAACGACGGGCTCTGCTGCTTCGCCTTTCTGGTCGTGGACGATGCGGTATTCCGCGCTCAGCTGCCGCAAGCTGGCGATGGAGAGTTGCTTCACGTGTTCAGCGGTCTCGGCGTCGGGTCGTTGCTGAGATCGAAGTTCCACATCGAGGGTCAGCGTCTGACGTTGGTCACTGTCGACCTCGCATCGGGCAATGAACCGTCCAGTCAACCTCGTGGTCAATGAGATGTGTTCGACGGCCGGCCGGAAGTAGTCAGGGTAGATGTTGACTGCACTGTAGATCGCGGCGACATCGGTGCGCCCATGGACGAGCAGATACGACCCGTTCGGATCGATGCCGTCAGCGAGCGCAGCGTATCCGGCGTGCGCGAGTCGTTCGCGAATGTCATTGCCGGTGAGGGTTTCTCCGCGGTCGTTCACGCGGTAGCGCACCAGCGGCAACACTCCCCCGACGGTGAAGAGGAGGTAGCCGTCGGAATCGACTTCGATGTAGGTGAATTCCGGCTCGTACTGTACGAACGCGGGTTGCTGCACGAGCTCCCCTGCGGTGTAGTCGCTCCCGAACATCACTGTGTTCAGAGCCTTGTCGCCCGCTGCACTCGCGCGAACAGCGATCGTGGCTGCTGTTTCGTATCCCACGAATCCGACGTCGGTCGCCCCGTACACCACGCGAACACGGTCGCCGTCCGGGTCGTCGAGCATGACGTGGACGAGCGAGCGCCATGCTTCGCTGACCGGTTCACCGCCGACGATGACTACGACGTTGTGTCGCCGGAGAAGATCACCGTAGGTGTCGAGGAGGTCCCGTGCGATCGGCGGGTAGGCGAAGATGAGAATCTGCTCGTAGCCGTCACCGGCCTCGGATATCACGTCGGCGACGGCCTCGGGATCCATTCCCGGTGTCGCGATCGACAGCCGATGTCCACGCCTGCGGAGTTCGAGCAGCATGGCGTACATGAACGCACCACCGACGTAGGGCCCCAGAGGAAACGTCACGAGTGCGAGGGTCGATCGGTGTTCGGTATCGGCGCACTCCCGCAGAACGTATCCGAACATCGCTGCACCGTGGTCCGTACTGCGCTGACCACGCGACCAGAACGTCGGCTTGCCGGAAGAACCGGCGCTGCTCGCGATCGTTTCGACATCTTCCGGACGTCCGGACTGCAGATCGGCCAGGCCGTTGATCCGCCGGTAGGTGTCCTTCGACGTCGGGGGCAGTTGCGCCAAGTCGGTCATCGTGGTGATCGAATCGATCTCGATGCCGTGCTCGCGGAGCAGACGGCGATACGCGGGCACCTCGAGCGCAATCGAGCGGACGAGCTGCAACGCTGCATGTACGGGGGCGTGTGGATCGGCCGTGTTCATGCCGGGACCACCTTTCGATCGTGCCCGCTGCCGTGGAGGGCGGTGGACGGGACTCACGGATGGGAACCCGTTGATCCGATCGCGGACCGCCATTGTTCGAATGCTCGAGAAACGCAGAACACTGGGCGAACATCGCCGAACGCGTTCCGACGTCGCGGAAGTTCAGGTCAGTCCCGGGCATGCCGGGCATCGTCTTCTTCCTGCAGCGCAGCGGCGTAGGCCTGCTGCCGCGCCGTGAGATCGAAGGGTTTCTCGCCCATAGCCTTTCCTTGGGCATCGATCGCGGCACACAGATCCGGTCCGGGTGGCTCCCAGCTCGACCCGGACTTCAGGCGATAGAAACCGGAACGGGAGATTCCGAACAGCGCTTGCCCGAGATGGGCATCGTTCTTACTGTCGGCACGCCGGCGGATTGCGTGATAAGCGGCATCGGTAGCTCGTTCGAAGTCTCGGCGCCGGTCTTCCAGGTCCTGTCGCGCGCGAATTCGGCGTAGATCGTTCTCGGTGACGGTCGGTAGCCCGGTGGTTTCGGGAGGCCCTGTGGGTCCCGATCGGGTCGGTTCCGGCCAGGGTGTGCTGTCGAGGTGGGTGAGTATCTCGTGAAACGTGCCGGCACCGATGACCCGAGGGATGACGTTGAGTTGGTGGCCGAATTCTCTAGCGCGCTCGGCGAACAACGCAGAATCGAGCAGTCCGTGGATCAGTTGTGCAGATGTCTGCGGTGGAGCAATGCGCACGAGGTATGCCAGCTGCGCGTAGTGTCGGTCATCGGCGCGGCGAAGGATTGCAGTGACTGCTCCTTTGAGTTTGTTGGAAGCCTTGACACGGAGGTTCTTGTCGAGCGGCTCCAACGATTCGCACGTAATACGGAGGTGGTCGATTGCCCCGTCGATCTGCCCGGTCTCCGCTTCGATGCGCAGGAATCGAGCGAGGTGCCGAACACCGGCGACATCGGTCTCGTAGGTTCCGGTGAGTCGCGGCGCGAACGTCAGCACGTGGACTGTCGGCCACTGCTCGACGAACGACGTCGGTTGGTGTGCAATGGTTTCGAGGAGGGCATTTCTTGCTGCCTCGACGACCACCGGCTGAGATGGCACCTCCGGGTGGGACGCGATCACCGGCCCGGGGGCGTTGCTCGTCGTGACGAACCGTGAAAGCAACGTGATCGCTGATGCGGTCGATCCCGCGTGCCGTGCGCTGATGCCGATGGTAGTGAGCAGGTTCGCCTTGCCTTCTGGATTGCTCGACTGCTCGAACCACGAGATGAGTTCGTCGATCGTGGGGTTGATGATGTCGCGTTGCATGAGCAACCGGAGCATGTCGGCGCCCGCTTGCTGGCTGCTGTCTTTGCCTGTGATCATCTGTTCGGTCCAGTGCCGCAGCAGAGTCGCGTGTGCCCGCAGACTCGCGTGGTTGCCTTCCCGGAGGAGAAGATCTTTGACCGTGCCGGGCCGGTCGACACGGTGAGCGATGGTCAATGCAGCGGCGACGAGTCGATCCGGTAGTTCGTGGGCACGATCGAGGGCGTGGTCCAGAAAGATATTCGCTGCCTGGCGGTCCCGCTTCACACTCACATCGATGCGAGAGAGGGCATCGGCAGCGCTGGCTGCGGCGGGTTCCTCCCAGACGATCGCTGCCGGGGCGAGCGCGACCAGGTAGTTGCCGGTGGTGAACAAGCGAGGATCGTGGCCATAGGTGCGGATCGAGGCGGAGAGGATGTCGTGGACGACGTCCACGGGAATGACTGGATCCATCAACACCTGTCGCGTGACGGCCGCCCACAATCCGGCACCTGGGGTGAAGTTCTGATGCTCGGCGGGCAGGTGGCCGTCGAGTTGCGACGACAGGACTGCGATCAGCGAGGTTCGGGCTGGGGACTCACTGACGAGGATTTGCGACAGGCAGCCCCGGGCGAGTTGTCGCGGTGCAGCGCCTCCGGACAACGCGAACAACCTGGTGAGCGTCGAGTCGATAGCTCGGCCGTGGTGGGAATCGTGAAGGCGCCGAAGAACAAGACCGACTGCGATCAAGCGTGCGCCGACGATCGGATCGCGATCTCCGCCCTCGTGTTCGAGCCGCGTGCACAGCTCGTTCACCCAGACGAGCCAGGCGCGTTCCCAGTCCGGCGTGAGGTGTCCGCGATAGACGTCGGCAGCTATGACGGCTGCGAGGGCATCCCGAACGACTTCTGCGTCACTGTCCCCGGATCGGTCCTGCACAGCTTTGACCAGATCTTGGAGATGTTCGAGAAACTCGTTGTCTTGCAGTGTGTCCCACGAATCGGCAACCATGTACAGATAGCGAGCGACGGTATGCTTACCCCGACGTGTCGACTTCTTCTTGGCCTGCGTCGCGGGGTCGGTGAGACCGTTGATCACCGCGATGACCCCGTCACGGACGAGATCCGGCGCGACCGGGACGAGGCTCCGAAGAAGGGCTCGGGGTTCGCTACTCGAACGGAGG
Source organism: Rhodococcus sp. EPR-157 (assembly GCF_001647195.1). GTDB lineage: Bacteria > Actinomycetota > Actinomycetes > Mycobacteriales > Mycobacteriaceae > Rhodococcoides. Next base: position 22,354 of record NZ_LVCV01000144.1, read on the forward strand.
TAAGACTGCTGCGCCTCGGCGAGTTCGGCATACATTGCGGTGCGGTGGACCAAGGAGGCGATCGCGTCCGATCCGCGTCCGACAAGGTATGCGGCAGTGGTGGCAATGGCGGTGCGCAGCTCGGCCCGCTGAATCCACAGCTGGTGGAGATGCTCGGCGACCAACACAGTGTGGCTGTGGACGCGGGGCAAGGTCCGCAGGAACCGGCGGAGCTGATCGTCGGTGACGGCTACGACGACGTCGGCGGTGAGTTCGAGCACTGCGGGGTGATGCGCCCAGACGGTCATGGCGATCGAGATCAGGTGCGGATGTCTCGTGTCGATGAGCGCCCGACAACTCGTGTGCACGGCGGGTCGTGCGATCAGGTCGGCCCAGAGAATGATCAGGGTCTGTTCGACAACAGCGCCGAGGAACAGATCATCCGGCGCCTCGGCCAGTCGCGAGATCAACCGGGGCAGTTCGCTGTCGGCGCCCCGAGCGGCGAGCCCCTTGGCTGCAGCGAACTCGAAGAACGTTTGATGAAGAAACCGAACACGATCGTCGGTAATGATGAGGACACCGCGCCGGGCCAACGTCCGAACGTGCCCATGAAGTTCGGCCTCATCGAGTGCGTGCGCACTCGAAGCCGCGGCCTGAGCGGCTCGCCGGACAAGGACGTCGACGGGCGGTTCGGGAGTTCCCAAGGCCAGCATGGCGATTGCCAGGAAGCCGGCAGTGCCGGACAGATCGTCCGCAGCGTCAGGAGGCACGTCAGGTCCGGAGCGCTGATCGGTGACTATTCGACGCGACCAGAACAGGTTGTACAGGCCGGTGACATCGAGCTCGAGGTGCGGGAACTGCGGTGCGGCCAAGGAGAACAGCAGTCGCAGCAGCAATGGGCTGGTGCAGACGTCGTCGACGAGAGTGCCGCGAGCGCGAGCGGACTGGATCGCCGCGACGGGGTGCGCGGGCACCACCGAGCCATCGGTGGAGAACTCGGCGATCAAGGCCTCGATCGCGGTGGGAAGTTCGGAATCCGAGGAATACGGGCCGAGGGTGCCCCTGTGCCCCAGGTCCGATGGAAGGCTCAGTCCCTCCAACGGTCTCGTGGTCAGAACTACCGGGACTCCCCTCCGTGCGAGCGTCTTGATCAGGTCGATGATGTCGTAGCGAGCAGACGGACTGTGCAGCAACAGATCTGCGGTGTCGAGAAGCAGGATCGCGTCGGCACGAGATGTGACCGCCGACATGATGTCCTCGGTCGAGGTGATGCGGGTGCCGTCATCGGCGCGTTGTAGCCATGTCGCCGAGACGAGCAGCGGATACCGATCGTGCTGTCGGAGCGCTCGGTGCAGGGACCACAACAGGGTCGACTTCCCGTGCCCGGCTTCACCGACGACGATCTGCGGCTCGGATCCGTCCCGGAGGGTACGGTTCAACAGGGCGTCTTCGATGTCGCGGCGCACGTACCAGTCTTCGGTATCGCTGCCACCGACCCCGCGGACGCCGATATCGTCGAGCAGGTGCTGCGACAGGCGATTCAATCGATCCCAGTGCACAGAGCCTGCAGCGGGGACACTCATTCAACCGCACCACGATTGTGGCTGCGCTGTCGCTTCGGGGTCATTGCGCCCGCGTCGCGACACCGGGCATCAACACACGCAGCACACCGTCGACGACGTCGACAGCTGTCTCGGTCGGTCGCGTCAAACACCGGATGAGCACATTGTTGGTGAGCAAGACGGCAACCTCGGCCACCGGCGCCTCGTCACCGAATACCCCGGCTTCGCGTCCGCGCTCGAGAATCGGGACGACCGCCGACGGCAGGTACAAGTTCTCCAGCACAGTGGTGACCGTGCTCGGCTGCTGGAACTGTTCGAAACTCAAGGCCAACAACATTCCCGAGCTCATTTCCCTGTTTCCCACCACGAATTCGGCCAACGCAACCAGTGTGCGCTGCAACGCGATAGCAGGCTCCACGCCCAGACGTTCGTCGGCTCGGCGCAAACGGAGAACCCGATCGAACTCCGGCTTCAGCGCGGCGACGATGATATCGACTTTGCTCGGGAACAGACGGCGGAGATCCTCGACTCGAATCCGCGCCGACGCGGCGATGTCGGCCAGGGTGACCAAGAAGTACCCGTTGTCGACGAACAACGCCTGAGTGGCTGCGATGACGTCCGCCTCCAGATCGCGGCTGAGAGTGTCGGGGACCGCGGTCGGTTCGCCGGGTTCTGATATAGGGCCGTTCCGGTCCGAGTGCAGTGGGTCGATCGCCCACCGCAGGATCGATTCGGTCGCGGAAGCGACATCCCGGGCTGTTACCGAACCCGGGGTCAGCATCTCGCGGAGCGCCAGTCCGTCGAGGAGTGCGCTGAGAACCGTGGACAGGGCGGTCAGCGACAGGGGTTGACGCACCGATCCTCCCTGAGACTGGATCACCTGGCCCACCACGGTCCGGAAGTCAGCGTCGAAGCGTTCGAATTCCGGAGTGACTGCCTTGCGGGCCCCGTCGTGGTCGGCGGCAAGCAGTATTGCGACGAGGCGACGCCTCATCAGCCCGGAGGTCAGGTCTTCGAACAGATCGGTCAGTGGAGTGGCCGCGTCCCGCGATCCGGTCTTCGGATGGGCGGCGGCGTCGAGTGCGGTGTAGTCGACGGTGAGGTTGTCCAGCAGGTCTGCGACGAACGCCTCCTTGCCGCCCGAACCGCCCGCGCGGGAGTTGCCGGGGTAGGTGTTGTGGAAAGTCTGATGCGACAGACCGGCATCGTCGACGACGGCAGAGATGGACAGCGATCGCGCGAGATCGGTCATATCGACTTCACCCAGAAGCCGGAAACCAGCCCGAAGGAAGTGCTCGCGCGGGGTCGGCTTGAAGTTCAACGACAACCGCCTTTACAGGACTTGAACGAAGCGAATTGGACGCCGAACTATATCAACCGTAGAGATCCTTCCGCTCGCTTTACTTCAAACTAAAGACACTTGTTGGAGACACTCCATTATCGAGACCTGTCTCGAAATTGTTTGTGTTGCAGTGCCTTCGCGGCCGTGTTCAAATTGCAACAAGTTCAACAACCCGCGTATCAGGCGGCTGCACAACGGTCACAGACGGTAGTTCCGATTGCATCCGGGGCAGTGTCACCGGTGCGCACCGGCATCCGAGGGGTGTGCCGGTGGCAAAGAAGGCAACGCCGTCAACTGGGTCGACACGCCTGCCGGGGTGACGGTACGACCACGCCGCACCGGAACGCGTGCATATCTCGAGGAGACACAGATGGTGCTGACCACTCATCGACCCCACGTACAGCCGACAATCTTGCCGCCCGACAGTGCGCCCACTCTGCGATCCCCGCTCGGCCCGAGGCCGCGCTCGGCCGTCGCGCCGACGCACGCTCCTCGAACACCGACAGGAGCAGCGCCGGTAGGAACTCCTGCACCGACATACGCCAAGCCCGGGTTGACCGAGCGTGAAATTACCGTCCTCGAGGCGTGGTTGGATTGTGACTCCAAGACCGACGTCGCGGCCCGTCTCCACATTGCGCTAGGAACGGTCAACACTCATCTGACGCGGATTCGCGGCAAGTACACCCGAGTCGGCCGACCGGCGCCGACCAAAGCGGCGCTCGTAGCCCGGGCCCTGCAGGACGGCATCGTCACCCTCGACGACCTCTGACCGAGGTCGGAAGCGAGATGTCTCGAGTGACGGGCTAGTCCGTCAACGTCGTGCGCGTCGACCAATCATCAGTGCGCGCTGTTCCGGCAAGGTCCAGCCGAACTTCACCGCGCACAAACGAATGGTCGTCGTCACCACTGTGCATGCAATCGCACCCGACACGACGGACCCCCCTCCCGCGACAACCACCAGCAACGAGCCAGTCCCCAGCAGTGCCGCGATCGCGTACAAAGACCCGACCTGCATCAGTGCGATGGGCAGGCCCAAGAAGATATCCCGTAGCGCCGAGCCACCCACCGCTGCAGCGACCCCGATGAAGGTGGACGGTATGACGGGTAGCCCGTTCCCCAGTGCTTTCGTCATACCGATTGCCGCATACAAACCGACGGTCAGGGCGTCGAGAGCGATAACCACGGGATCGATTCTCGAGATGATTCTCTCGAGGAACATGCCAGTCAGGGCCGCCACAAGTGCGCTGGTCAAGTACCAATTGTTGGTCAATGCGGCCAGCGTCACATTCAGGAAACCATCGCGTATGAGACTGCCGCCGAGTCCGGTGAACGTCCCTACGAGCACTATCCCGAGGAGGTCGATACGGC
>NZ_LVCV01000145.1 GCF_001647195.1 Rhodococcus sp. EPR-157
TGCGCAATACTCAGTGGAATTCCTTGTGAAGCGTCGATCTACAGTGTGTCGTTGCGTTCGGACAGATGCTTGGAACGACGGAGGACGAGGCCGGCCACGAACGCCACAACCGGCACCAGCGCCAGACCGACGCTGATCATGACCGACTGCCCGGTCACCAGGGTGAAGTTCGAGAGCACGAGACCAAGACTCCCCAGCAAGCCCAAGACCGCCAATGCAGGGAAAACGACAGTCGACACAACGCGCCCTCGCTGTGCGTCCGGGTTCTTTCGGAAGAACACCAGGACGGCAACCGAGGTCAACAGAAGCAGGATGACCATGCCGACTGTGGCCACCCCTGCCATGGATCCGAAGACCCCGACCAACGGTTCGAGTCCCACTGCTGCGAACGCGACGACGAAGAGCAATGCGGTGACGCTTTGCACGACGGACGACACATACGGTGAGTGCTGCGCATGATGGACGCGGCCAAGAGGCTCGGGCAGAACGCCCTTGCGCGCCAATGCGAACTGGTAGCGGGCGATCACATTGTGGAACGAGAGCACACACGCGATCAAGCTCGTGACCAGCAGCACCTGTATCAGGTCACGTACCACTGCTCCGACGTAGATGCCTGCGGTGTCGAGCAGCATGTTGTCGCCACTGTCGAGAGCGGCCCGAGCAACATCTGCCACCTGACTCGGCCCCCACGCCTCCACCAGCGCCCAGCACGAGATTGCGTAGAACACCCCGATGATGACGACAGCCAGGTAGGTGGCGCGGGGAATCGTTCGCTCGGGATCTCGTGCTTCGTCCCGGAACACTGCGGTTGCTTCGAAGCCGATGAATCCGGTGAGTGCGAACAACACCGCTATTCCTATAGGCCCGGAGGAAACAGCGTCCATTGTGAACGACGTCGCACCGATCCCTTCGGGTCCTCCCTGAACGACGATGGCCACGTCGAGGACGATTACCACGAGGATTTCGAGAACCAGCGCGACTCCCAGAATTTTCGAGCTGAGTTCGATATGGCGATAACCCAGTACGGCGACGAAGGCCAAGACCGCTACCGACCACACCCACCACGGTGCCGACGGGCCGCCGTAATGCTGAACCAGATCATCGATCGCCCAGCCCAGATAGCCGTAGATTCCGACTTGAATTGCCGTGTACGCCACTAGGGCGACGAAGGCTGCACTCAGCCCGAGACGGGCGCCTAGTCCTTTGGTGACGTAGGAAAAGAATGCCCCGGCCTCTGCCACGAAGGGCGTCATCGTAACGAACCCCACTGCGAACACCAGTAGCACCAGTGCGGCAATGACGAAGCCGACCGGGGCGCCGGCGCCGGGGCCGAGTCCGACCGCGATCGGAACGTTGCCGGCAATAACTGTCAGAGGCGCTGCAGCCGCGATCACCATGAACACGATGCTGGTCACGCCCAGCTGACCTTTCAGATGCCGGCGCGACGCAGAGGACGACCCCTGTTCGACGACAGGTGGCGTCGTATTGGATTCCGGTGCGTTCATGTGAGGTCCTCCGTGGATTCTGCGACCCGATGTGGATCGAGTGACGGGCGTAGGTCGGTCAGATAGGGATTGAGCTGCTGCGCCTCGCGGACTACGGCTGTATCGATTTCCGCAAATATCAGTCCGTTGCCGTCGACCAGGGAATCCAGGACGGTCGCGTCCGGCGCGACGATGCTGCTGCGGCCGACGTAGACCGTGTTCGATTCGACGCCGTCGTGGTTGATGTATGCGACGTAGATTTGGTTTTCCCAAGCCCTCGCCCGAATTATGGACTCGGCGACGAATTCGTAGGGCTGCATCTGTGCCGTGGGAACCGCGACGAGGTCGGCGCCGGCGAGCGCTGCCATCCGGACGCTTTCAGCGAATTCGACGTCGTAACAGATCATTACGCCGATTCGAACACCTTTGTAGTCGACAACGGTCGGTGCGTTGGCTCCAGCGGCGAAGTACTTCTTGTCGAGCTCGCCGAACAAGTGCGTCTTTCGGTGACAGCCCAGAATGTCACCCGTCGGTGCAACGAACACTGCGCTGTTGTACAGCGTTCCGTCGCGGTCCAGCTCCGGAAACCCTGCAAGTACCGCTATGCCGTGACGGGTGGCGATCCGAGCCACCGGTGACACGAGATCGCCTTGCGCAAGCTCTTTCACTCGATCACCGATGTCGTAACCGGTGATGAACAATTCCGGGGTGATCAGCAGCTCTGCACCCCGCGAGCTCGCGGCGAGCGCAGCCGCGTCGAGCTCAGCGAGATTGGCCTCGATGTCGGCCGGGGTACCCGCGGTCTGAAGGCCTGCGACGTGCAATTTCATAAGGCTACTTTCGAAAAAGTCCGGGGAGAGCAACTGACACGCCCGCTATCGGTGCGACGTGACCTCGCTAACATTGCTCCGGGACAGCGTCGTTGTCCACCGACGCACTGTAAGAAAGTCGACCGCAAGATTTACACATCGCATAGATCATGCGATGCCAGGGCGACTAGCGATTCAGGCCGACGGGCGGTACGTCGAGAACGAGCATTGCAGCGTGCAGCGACGTCCGCGACTCGGCATCCTCCAGATCGACGGCGAGGATCCGCTGAATCGACGCCAACTTGGCGTACAGCGTCGGCCGCGACAGGTGCATCTTCCGAGCCAGAACCGTCTTGTTCCCCGCGGTATCGAGGAATTGTCGCAACACCTCGAACAAGTCGTCACCGTGGCGTGCTCGGGGGTCGAGCAACCCACGCAGCTCCGACTCGGCGAACGCCTGCACACGCGGATCGTCGCGAAGGGCCGCCAACAGACCACGCAACCTGATGTCCGTCGCTCGGTAGTAGCTTCTGCCGCTCGGCGCCATAGACAGGGCGACACTCGCGACATGAGCGGAGTCGGTCAACCCGACAGCCGCGTCGATGACCCGGACGGAAGCGGCTCCGGCTCCGATCGCGCACTTGGTGACGCCGTCGAGACGAAGAATCGTCGACTCGATTGCAGCGCACGCGCTCTGGAGGGCGTCGTCGATCTGCTGTTGTTTCGACGGCGCGAGAATGAGGTCGATCTCCCCGGGTCTTCGGCTCGCGGTGAGCGCAGTATTTCGCGTAGATGCCACCGCATGTCGGATGGCATCGCTCATGGCGACCTGCTGACGCTGGGCCTGGACTTGATCGTTGTTGGGCGCCGCGACCGCGACGCGCACGGTGAGCGGTACGTACAGCAAGGACTGATACAGGCCGAGTGCACGGGCACGGGTCGTCGCCTCGGCTTCGTCGTGGATACGACCGCGTCTCAGCTCGTCGATCAAACCGCTTTGGGCTTGCTGCTCGAACGCTGTCCTGTCCTGTTCGACCATCCTGTGCAGTGCCAGAGCTTGCGCCGCTCGTTCGAGCGCCATGATCATCCGGGCCTTCGGCGTCGCCGCGGCCATCGGCACGATCAAGCGACCCCATTCGCCCCGGTACTGACCCACCTGCGAAATCAGCCAGTCCTCCGGGCCGGCAACAGTGGTCACTGCGCCCGACGGCGCCAGCCTCGAACGACGTTCCCAGTCCGCGAGCAGCGTCGACGCGGGCGTACCCATCGCCGCGAAGGCCAGCACCTGCTTGTTGAGACCCTCCAACACGACGGGGACGCCGAGCAGATCGGCAACCGCGTCCGTGATGTCGCTCAGCGTTGCGCGGTTCATGCTCAGCGCGGTGAACACCTCGTGGACGTGCCGGGCAAATGCGGCTTCCTCGTATTGTTCGGCGACGATCGATCGGTGGACGTGTTCGGTGACCTCGACGAACTTGATGGGTCGGTGCAGCACAATCAGCGTGAAACCGAGTGCATCGGCCAATTCGGCCATATCGTCCGGTAACGAGCTCAGACGCGCATTGAGTTCGACGATCAAGCCGATGGCCCCAGCCGCAGCCAGGCCTCGCAGGTATCGGTGGGACAGGCTCGGGTCGGTCAGCGGTTGGCCTGTGGTGAGTACGAGCTCGCCGCCCTGCAGCAATTCCGATAGATCGAACACGTCCGACACGTGCACCCACCGGACGAGGCTGTCCAGCGGTCCGCCGAGCACCTGAGGATCACCCGCCTGCAGGACCGGGAGCGCCAGTATTTCCGCCAGGCTGGGTTGCACCTACATATCGTAAAGCAACAGGCTCAAACCCTTACGCATTGCGGCAGAAATGTTCGGGGCACGAACCGCAGGCTTAGGGGGTCGTTCGAACGCGGCGGCCGTCAGCCGCCAGCCGTAACTTGTAAGGACCTACAGCCAATGCCACAGAGCACCATGACACAGAGCACCACGCGATCGATCTCGCATTGGATCGACAACAAGGAGTTTGCCGGCACCTCCGGCAAGACCTCCCCCGTCACCAACCCCGCTACCGGCGAAGTGACCGGACAACTGGCGCTGGCCAACTCGGGCGACGCGAAAGCCGTCATCGACGC
>NZ_LVCV01000146.1 GCF_001647195.1 Rhodococcus sp. EPR-157
CAACTCCATCGGATTCTTGGCCCCGCACAACGAGTACAGCAGCGCAGGTGACACCGGCGGTCAGGTCGACGAATTCAAGTCCATGGTCAAAGCCCTGCACGCAGCGAACATCGAAGTCATTCTGGACGTCGTCTACAACCACACGGCTGAGGGCAACCATTTGGGCCCGACGTTGTCTTTGAAGGGAATCGACAACCGTTCGTACTACCGACTGGTCGAAGAGGACAGAGGTTCGTACTTCGACACCACGGGCACGGGCAACAGCCTCAACGTCGGGCACCCAGCGGCACTGGCGCTGATCATGGATTCACTGCGGTACTGGGTCACCGAAATGCACGTGGACGGGTTCCGGTTCGATCTGGCAAGCACACTGACGCGCCAGGACTCCGATCTGGACAAGCACAGCGCCTTCCTCGACCTCGTTCATCAGGATCCCACGTTGGCCTCGGTCAAGCTCATCGCCGAACCGTGGGACACCCACGGCTACCAGGTCGGTGGGTTCCCTGCCCGGTGGTCGGAATGGAACGGCAAGTTCCGCGACGACGTCCGAGACTTCTGGCGCGGCGAAGCCGGTTCGCTCGGCGCCTTCGCTCAACGGATCACCGGCAGTCCCGACGTGTACGAAAGCACGCGGCGCCCGCCACTGGCCAGCGTCAATTTCGTTACCGCGCACGATGGATTCACCCTCGCCGACCTGAACAGCTACGACGACAAGCACAACGACGCGAACGGCGAGGACAACGAGGACGGCGAGTCCGACAACCGCTCGTGGGGTTGCGGGGCAGAAGGACCGACCGAGGACGACGGTGTGCTCGCGCTTCGGGCACGCCAGCAGCGCAATCACCTTGCCACACTACTGTTGTCGGCCGGTGTTCCGATGATCCTCGGCGGGGACGAGATCGGTCGATCCCAGCACGGCAACAACAACGCGTACTGCCAGGACAACGAGATTTCCTGGTACGACTGGGCCGCGGCCGACCGTTCACTCCAGCAGTTCACCGCGGACCTCATCGCACTGCGTACCGAGCACCCAGCGCTACGGCCGATGTGGTTCCGGCACGACAGCGACTCCGACGCCGAGACGTACGTCGACTTCTATCGAGCCGACGGCGAAAAGCTCGCCGACGACGACTGGACCGACGACGCTGCCCTCTCTCTGCTGGTGGAGCTCGCCTCGGCCGATGACGACTCCACCTTCGGCTGGTTGGTCAACTCGTCGGGCGGCGCCGTGGAATTCACACTGCCGTCCGAAGACTGGCGGCAAGTGATCTCCAGCGACCCGGATCAGGCGTACGAAAGTTCAGGCCCGTCGATTCTGATCCGCGAACACTCGTTCACATTGCTGGCTCGCTGACCTGCTCAGAACCACGCCGGGTCCATATCGAGTGTGGTTCGATCCAAGCTGGACAGTAGATCGAGTTGCGGTGCGACCTTGGGCAGTTCGTACACGAAAAAGTATCGGGCCGCCTGGCGCTTACCGTCGTAGAAGTTGCCGCTCTTTCCGTAGACGGCGGTAAGCTGCTCGAGCCACATCCAGGCGATCACGATGTGGCCCATCGCTTCCAGGTACACCGAGGAGTTCGCGAGCGCCACATCCGGTTCTCCGGTGGACCACAACATTGCCGTGACGGCCAGAACATTCTTCCACGAAGTCTCCAACTGGACGCTGAATCGTGCTGTGTCCGCGTCCAGTTCGCGCGCTCGCTGTACGGTGTCCGCGATTCGAGAGCCCAACAACCCCAGCGCTGCGCCGCCCTGCATCGTGACTTTGCGACCGAGCAGGTCGAGGCCTTGAATGCCGTGTGTGCCTTCGTGGATCGGGTTGAGCCTGTTGTCCCGGTAGTACTGCTCGACGTCGTAGTCCCGGGTGTAGCCGTAACCACCGTGCACCTGGATGGCCAGATTGTTGGCTTCGAGACACCACTGCGACGGCCAACTCTTGGCGATCGGCGTCAACAGGTCCAGGAGCAGAGTTGTCTCGGCCCTCAGTCGATCGTTCTCTGTGGTGTCCTGCTCGTCCACCAGTCGAGAGCAGTAGAGGCCGAGAGCCAGAGCACCTTCGACGTACGACTTCTGTGCCAGGAGCATCCGTCTGACGTCGGCGTGTTCGATCAGCGCCACCGGCGGTGAGGACGGATCCTTCACACCGAGGGGTCGGCCCTGCGTCCGAACTTTCGCGTATTCCAGCGACTTCATGTACCCGACATAGCCGAGCGAGATCGCCAGGAATCCGACGCCTATCCGGGCCTCGTTCATCATGTGGAACATGTAGGACAACCCACGGTGTTCCTCACCGACGAGGTACCCGATCGCCCCGGGTTCACCTGCCACCGAATGCGTTCCGTCACCGAATTCGAGCAGCGTGTTCGTGGTTCCGCGGTTGCCCATCTTGTGATTGAGACCTACGAGCGTGACGTCGTTCCGCGTCCCGTCGAGAAGCACCTTGGGAACGATGAACAACGAGATTCCCTTGACTCCAGCACCTCCGCCCGCTGCCTTCGCCAGTACGAGGTGGACGATGTTCTCGGTCAACTCGTGGTCCCCCGCCGAGATCCACATCTTGGTCCCCGAGATCCGATAGCTACCGTCGTCCCGCTTCACCGCGCGTGTGGTGATGTCGGCGAGCGACGAACCGGCCTGCGGCTCGGAAAGGCACATCGTGCCGAAGAACCTGCCCTCGAGCATCGGGCGAACGTAGTCGTCGATCTGAGTGGAAGTGCCGTAGGTGGCAATCAGGTTGGCATTGGCCATCGTCAGGAACGGGTAGGCCGACGTCGACGCATTCGCGGCCTGGAACCACGCCATCGCGGCCCGCGCCACAGTCGCCGGAAGCTGCATCCCACCGAGGGACTCGTCGAATTGACCGGCGATCAGACCTGCAGATGCATAGATGTCGAGGGCGGCCTTCACCTCGTCGATCATCTCGACGGTGCCGTCGGGTCGCATCTTCGGCTCGACGGCATCGGAGATTTTGTTGTGCGGTTCGAAGTGTTTGCGCGCTATGTCGGCACAGAGGTCGAGCACCGCGTCGAACGTGTCCTTGGAGTGTTCCGAGAATCGCTTCCTGGCCGTCAACGACTCCACATCGAGCCATTCGTAGAGTAGGAAATCGAGATCTCTGCGGGACAGTACGTCGGTCATCAATTGGATCCGTTCACGCGGGGGCAGGTCGCACCTTCACACTAGGCGCTCACATCCAGGCCGACCGTCGGTACCGTCCAGTCGCGCGGCGCACTGGCCGCGCATGCCTTGGCGCGCTCCAAAGCGTGCGGGGCAACGACAGCAGGGAGCAACAGCGTCCACATCTCGGCAAGGCGCTCGTACAGGTCGACGCGCCCGTACAGAACTTCGGACAACATCTGTACACCGGTGAACGCCCCGACGACGAATCTCGCCAGCGCTTCCACATCGATTCCGTCGGCGAGGTCGCCTTCCGCTGCAGCTCGGGCCGCGAGTGTCCGGATGGAGTCGATCCAGTCCAGATAGGGCCGTTGGACCGGGCCCTGAATGCTGCCGATCTCGAGCGTCAGACGCATTCCGCCGCGGGCGACCGGCTCTTCTACCAGCTGGCGAGCCATCTCCTGGCTGACGAAGACGAGTGCATCGAGAGCAACTGGGACCTGTTCGGTGATGGCCTGCGAACCGTTCATGGCCAGCTGATGTTGCGCTTCGATGACCGCGTGCGCGAGCTCTTCCTTGGACGCGAAGTGGAAGTACATTGCGCCCTTGGTCACCCCTGCATGAGCAAGGATGGTCGACAGACTCGACGTTCCGTAACCGAACTTCTCGAAGCTGATCGCAGCACCGAGCAGGACGGCTTGGCGGGTGTTCTCAGCACGCTGCTGCATGAGTACCGACCAATCCGTCTACTCGCTCGTTCGCGCTCGGCGTTCTCCACGTGTAGTGCACCGGACAACCATATCTGTTTCGGCGGTCGGTTGTTCGAATGACATTGCCCGACTCTGCCCGAGGTCAGGCGTGGTCCGCCCTGTACCGGGCTGCCTGAGGTAGGTCGGCGGTGTCACCGGACGGCCAGAGGGAAGGATCGACACCAAGACCCTGCAGCTGCACCATCTGCTCCCGGCACCAGGGCGATACATCCCCGCCGTCGTCGACGAATCGAACGAACTCTTCCCACGGATACCAATCTGCCTGTGAAACCTCCGCCGGATTCGGCTCCGGATCCGGGCCGTCGTAGACAACGCCGAACACCGGGCACAGCTCGTTCTCGACTATGCCGTCCGCCATGACCGCTCGGTATCGAAAATCGGGGAGCAACAACCGGATTCCAGACACAGTGATGCCCAGTTCCTGCTCGAGCCTACGAACGACGGCAACTCCGAGATCTTCCCCGGGCGACGGGTGGCCACAGCAACTGTTCGTCGTCACCGAGGGCCATGTCTTCTTGGTTCCGGCCCGCTGCGTGATCAGAACTTCGTTGCGAGAGTTGAAGACATAGCACGAGAAAGCTAGATGAAGCGGCGTGTGCGTGGTGTGAACAGTCGCCTTCGACTGCGTTCCGACGGCCGACCCATCGTCGTCGACGAGAACGACGTGTTCGGTAACCAGAGATGGTGTCGTTGGCATGAGCTCCATATTTCCAGACTCGGCAGAACTCGTCACACTATTGGCCGCGCCTCATCCGAAAGAGGAGCGCCTGACCAGCCCTTGAAGACCACCGACGGCGGCGATGTTTGTGGTGCGCGCTGCGGTGGGTAGTTGGGTAACCGGTGGCGACCCGAATGTCCGAGTCGCCGCCGGCATGTTCGGAGGAGTTGAGACCACAGCTCCTCCGGATATGCCTCACAGTTCGGCAGCTACCCCGCACCGTCGGACACCCCATCGATGGTGCCCGCACCCGACTTCGCTACGCCAGTCGAACTTCGTATCGCAACCGTCAGTTACGAATCTGCCACTCAACCGATGCTGAATCGTGATCTTTGGGGCCACGCTATTGCATCGCCACAACGTCCGCGATCGTGCGCACGTCCTCGGCGCCCAACGGTTGCGTTCCGATCATGACCTGCCGTCTGAGCAGGCCGTCGACGGACATTGCGAACAACTCGGCTGCCGCGGTACTCGGCGGCGCCCCCGCTGCGGCTCGTCCATCACGCACCAGCTGCACGAACGCCGCGAGCTGGACGTCGAACGCCGCGCGCAGCTCAGGATGCGTCAGAGACTCTCCCTGCAGATGATGCCTCGCGATCACTCTCGCGCGATTGGCCTCGGAACACATGTCCTCGACGAACCCGACCACGGCATCGACCACGGCTCGGTGTGTCCAATGGTCCAGCGAGAAGTGCTTCGTTGCGGTTTCCATGTCCCTGACGAACACCTCCCGCAGAGCCATGGTCAGCAGCTGCGTCCGGCTGGGGGCGTGGTAGTTCACCGCACCCGGCTTGAGCCCGGCGGCCGCGTCGACCGCACGGTGCGTCAGGCCGCGCGATCCTTTGTCGGCGAGCACCGTGACCGCAGCTGCGGCCAGGGCGTCCTTACGGGTCCGCTCCATATTCCGACCATACGACACCCCTTACTCCCCCACCCTGCGCCGGGGCGGCTACACCTTGCGGGCGAGTACCCGCGGTAGTCGCCTCTTCGGCCCGGGAGGATTGTTCGCGAGGTCCTCCAACAACGCGTCCACCGTCTCTTCGGCATCGACTTTGTTGTCGCCGATACCTCCGGTGGCTCCGCGCTTGGCCCACCCGACGACGTACCGTCCGGTCGCGGGGTTTCCGTCCTCACCGATCATGCGTCCGCCGACATTGCGAATCGCTCCGCGCTCGGCATCGAAAGGCACTCCGGGAGAGGGTGTTCCACGATAGCCGATGGCCTGCAGGACAAGATCGGATGCAACTGTGGTTCCGCCCGCGAAGTCCACGGACTCGACCCGATCGGTGCCGTTCACACGCACGGGCGCACGACCGAAGGCGAAGACGATCCGACGCCGGGTTGCCGGAATCGAGCCCTCGCAGTTCACCACACCCCGTAGAGCAGACGCAGGTGCCGAGAGCGGAAGGTCGTCGATGACGGACAGAGCTTCCGGCGGGCCGCTGACGGCCACGTCGACGCTGCGTCGGGATACGAGTGCTTGGCATTCGGAGCGAGTGAAGGCTGCGAACTCCGGCCCCCGCCTTGCCGCGATGACAACCTCCTTCACGGTGCTGCGTCGTAGCGTTGCGAGAGCGTGCAACGAGATCTCCGTGCCGGCGAGGTCATCGGGATCCGCCGTGAGTATCCGAGCCGCGTCGAGTGCCACGTTGCCGTTGCCGATGATCGTGACTCGCTCGATTCCATCGAGGTCGATTGCGTCTGCTGGTACGCCTGGATGGCCGGTGTACCACCCGACCAGCGTGCGTGCGCTGACCGAACCGGGAAGGTCTATTCCTGGGATGTCCAGCGGCCGATCACTGTCGGCGCCGACCGCGTACACGACGGCGTCGTACCGGCGACGCACTTCCTCGTGCGTGACGTCGACGCCGACCTCGACGCCCAGCTTCATGGTGACCCGGGGGTGAACGAACAGGCTTCGGAAGTGCTCACTGATCTGCCGTGTGCCGATATGGTCCGGCGCAACGCCGAATCGGGCCAGACCGCCCGCAACATCGAGCTTGTCGTAGAACGTGATTCGGCTGCTCGGAACTCGCAGAAGTGCCTGTGCGGTGTAGCTCGCCGACGGGCCCGTTCCGACGATCGCCACCTCGAACCGTGCGAAGTCGTTGACCGCGGCGGGCGGGAACTTCGGCGGATCCCACTGCGCGACGGCCGGCTTGTCCCGGTAGTAGTCGGCATTGATGTCGGCGTAGATGGCTTGATCATCGGTCAATCTCGACACCCGCGTGATCGCGTCCACCGGGCAGGCGTCAGCGCACGCGCCGCAATCGATACAGCTACGGGGATCGATGTACAAGAGGTCCGTCTTGCCGAAATCCGCCTCGCCCGGTGTCGGGTGAATGCAGTTGACCGGGCAGACCGACAGACACGATGCGTCGTTGCAACAGTTCTGAGTTATCGCAAAAGCCACGCTGGATCCTCGAAATCGACTCTGACAGTGATATTCACAAGGGCATTCACAACATGTGCAGACGCTTGTAGATCGCCTCTGCCGGCTTGGTGACAAGTCCACAGTCGTGCAGGAATGCCATCAGGTGCTCGCTACTGGTCCGCATCATCATGTGGTGGTGGGCGTTGTTCTTCGCCTCGCGGACAGCACGGTCGGTGTCCAGACCTGCGGCCGCGTACACGCCCTTGTTGACCATGTTCGAGACGATGATGCGTGCCGCAATCGCGACCACGAGTGCGCTCGTCTTGCGCCGCGCAACACCCTTGCCCTCGATCCGTTCCCGCATCTGCTGCCGCGCGAACGTCATGTGGCGTGACTCCTCGACGACGTGGATCTTGCTCGTCGTGCGAACCAGTGGGAGTACGTTCTCGCCGCGCATCCAGTCGCGCTGCATCACGTCGAGAACCTCTTCCGCGACGAGGATTCCGCCGTACGCTGCCTCGGCCGAAGCGAGAGCCTTGAACCCACGACCGAGCTCGATGCTCATCCGACGCGGCAGATAGGCCTTGATTCCCATCTTGGTGCACGCGCGAGCGAACATGATGGAGTGCCTGCACTCGTCGGCGATCTCG
>NZ_LVCV01000147.1 GCF_001647195.1 Rhodococcus sp. EPR-157
GCCGGTACTCATGATGGAGCACACTTCGTGACGGGTCAGCAGAATTCGCTGATCCTCTGTCATCTCGTTCCACAGATCCGTGCCGTACAGCGTGCTCCACTGCGGGTTCAATCCGTAGAGCGTCGGGTCGAGCTCCTCGTCCCACGCCACGTCTTCAGCTGGGTCGTAGGAAAGTTGTGCAGCCGAATCGAGCAATCGGAGCGAGACATCCTCGGCATCGAGAACGTCGGTCCGTGTTGCAGATGTGCTGGTCATGGTGCATTCATCCTTCCATCGACAGTGAAGCCGCGTATGTGTTACACACATTACCAGTTACTTTAGGTTGCAGTCACTTCTCGGTGGACGGAAATCGACTTCGCGTACCTTTCGATGTGGTCGAACCGCCCGGTTCGCCGCACCGAGCATGGAGGCAGCATGTACATCGAGTCGGCACGTAACCTGTTCGCAGAAAAACTGAAGCAGACGGACGGGGTACAGCCCGCCGAGCTCGACGCGATCTGGACCGCCCTTGCACCGGTTCGAGCCGAGGACATTCTCGGGAACTGGAAAGGATCTCAGTTCTTCACCGGGCACCGGTTGTGCCGCAAGCTGACCACCAGCAACTGGCACGGGAAACGGTTCGAGTCGCTCGACCGCGCGCAGCCGTTGATCTGCCGCGACGCCAGCGGTGAGCTCTACTCGGACGTCGAGTCCGGCAACGGCGAGGCGAGTCTGTGGAACATCGAGTTCCGTGGCGAAGTCACCGCAACCATGGTCTACGACGGCGCACCGATCTTCGATCACTTCAAGATGGTCTCCGCCGACACTCTCATGGGCATCATGAACGGCAAGTCCGCCCTGGTACTCGACGGCGGTCACCATTACTACTTCGCCCTCGAACGCGAGTAGAAATCGGCGCCGTCATCACTGGGTAGGTGCTCGTTCGTGTCCGAGCCCGTACAGGGTCGCGTTGACGGTGTCGATCGCGACAACGATGGCCGAGATCGCCTCCGCGTCCGAACCGGCGTCGTCGAGGTCGGCGCGGACGACATCGCTCAGTCGCATGGCTTCAGGAAGGTGAAGGTTCATCATCTGCGCGTACGGGCTGTGGTGCCGGGCGGGGTCGTACCCGAGTTCGTCGAGAGCATCCGCGACGGTGTCGAGCAGGTCGGCGACGTCCGCGCGCAGTCCTGCCTGACTCGCGTCCGCCTTGCGCGACAGTGCCTCGACCCCCACTACGACGGCGGCAAGGGAAATCAGAGTGCGATCGAGTGCGGTAGCCACCGGGCGATAGATTCGCTCCCCACCGACTCTGGCCCATCCCTTGCGCCGAATGTTCCCGCGCAGACTGTCCTTGCCTCGATCCAGCGCTGCGGTGACTCCCGAGGCCTTGAACAGCGCCCACAGATCAGTTCGAAGTTCCCACTGCACCTGCTTCCCGTCCTTGACCACACGAGCCAGATCTCGCAGGAGCTGCGCCTGCCCGCGCGACCGCTCGACGACGAGATCCCTCGCTTCCGACAGATACTCCGGTGGCAGAACGAGCGCATTGACGCATACCCCGACGAGCGCGCCGAGGGCGACGTCGGCGACCCGGAACATCACCACGGTCTCGTCCATCGCGCTTCCGTAGAGAAGAACCAGTAAGGCAGTGATCGCGACCCACATCCCGTCGGGCGCGAACACGCGTAGTCGTCCGACAGCCGTTCCGACTGCTACCGACGCTGCAAGGGCGGCGACCGGTGGCAGCGCGACGACAGCGGCGGCTGCAACCGTGACCCCCGCGACGACGACTCCTACTTGCCGCAGGGCCGCAGTGCCCGACGCACGCACCGTCACGCCGATCATGAAGAGTGCCGTGTACGGCGCCAGAAAGCTCTGCGGACTGCCTACCACCCGATCGGCCAACCACCATGCCACCAGAGCCGCGATTGCCGACTTGGCTGCGGCCACCAGCCAGGGACCGCCGATCTTTCGCGCAACTGAACTACCCCGCATCCCGGTGTGCTACCCGCGCAGTGGAGCGGCAAAACCCATACGTCGATGTGTGAAGTCGCAACCTTCGGGTATCGCACACAACAGCAGAAATCGGTGCAGCCAAAGCCGTTTCGTCTGCTCTACCCTCCCGTGCCAGCGCACGAGTCGCCGACTCGTGCCCCACGGGTCTCGAAAGGCTCCCGATGTCTACAAGAAATACCGTTGTCCGCGCTCTCCACGACGTTGGCGGTGCGGCCTGGTTCGGCGGTTCGCTGATGGGCGCCATCGGCGTCAACGGTGCAGCAACCGCAGTGCACGATCCCCGCGACCGTGCACGTGTAGCCGCAGCAGGCTGGGCGAAGTGGTCGCCTGCAAATGCCGTCGCAATCGGCGCGCATGTGATCGGTGGCACCGGAATTCTGCTCGCGAATCGCGAGAGGGCCAAGCACCAGCAGGGCGTCACCGCCAATACGACCGCGAAGATCGTCGTTACCGGTGTCGCACTTGCAGCAACCGTCTACAGCGGTCTCCTCGGAGCGAAAACAGCCGAGGCTGCGGGCCGTCCTGTCGACTCGGCAACCGAGCCGGCAGCGGGTACACCGCCGGAAGCTGCTGCTGCACAGAAGCAACTGCAGTACCTGCAGTGGGCACTCCCGGTTCTGACCGGCGTGATCGTGATTCTGGGAGCACAACAGGGCGAGCAGCAGCGGCCCGCTCAGATTCTCTCCGGCGTCGCGGGCAAGATCGCGGCGCGCGCCAACTGACATGCTCCGCCGAAGCACCGGGCCGACATCTCCACTCGGGCAGGCGAATTACTTCGCCAGGTGGTCGGAACTGCACAGCAAAATCGATCCGGCATCC
Organism: Rhodococcus sp. EPR-157; assembly: GCF_001647195.1. GTDB lineage: Bacteria > Actinomycetota > Actinomycetes > Mycobacteriales > Mycobacteriaceae > Rhodococcoides. The sequence goes on from NZ_LVCV01000147.1 coordinate 2,818, forward strand.
ACACGGTTCCTTGCGCCCTGGCTACGGTCGATGTACTCGCTGGGTCGGCCCCTCGTCGCACGTGGAGTATCTCCTCACACCGTGACGTCGGTCGGCGTCGCGTTGGCCGTCTCGGCCATCGCGGCGTCGGCCGCCGGCTCTCGGTGGCCGTTGCTCGCCGGATTCATCATTCTGCTGTCGGCGGTGGCGGACGGTGTGGACGGCGCCGTTGCGGTCATCGGTCAATCCGAAAGCCGTTGGGGTTACGTACTGGACACGGTTGCGGACCGGTGCAGCGAATTGTGCTTTCTCGGATGCGCATACGTCCTGGGTGCGCCCCCGGCATTCGTGGTCGCAATTGCTGCACTGACGCTGCTTCAAGAGTCCGCGCGCGCCCGCGCTGCTGCCGCCGGATTGGACGAGATCGGGATATTGACGGTGTGGGAGCGGCCATCACGGGTGATAGTGGCGTTGGTAGTCACCATCGGCTGCGGGCTCGCCCCCGGCGCAACGGTTCTCGTAACTCTGATGTCGAGCGTGGTCGGTGTCGGCCTCGCACTCATCGGTTTCGTTCAGTTGATGGTCGTTCTGCGTCGCCGGTTGCGCTGACTTGATCGTAGGAATAGATCGCCACCCAACCGACCAGCACCAAGACATGCAAGAGGAACATCCACAACGCAACTGCGATACCGCCGCCGATGACATCGAGACCACCGAACGGCGCTCCCAGATCGACCGGTATCGCGAGGAACAGCACGAACCCTTGCACGAAACCCGCGATGAACGACGACGCCACCAACGACCCGACGATCAAGACCTGCCACCGAATTCGATGCGGTGCGATAGCCCCGTAGACCCACCCCAGCGGCACTGCGAGCACCAGCCACAGGCACTGAAACCCCATCCAGACTCGCAGTGCGAGCTCCCCCGGTCCTCCGTCGGTCGTGAACTGTCTCAAGCCGGCCGAGGCCGCGAGGAGCACCGACAGTAGAACCGGTGCCAACAGCACGAACGGCAGCACCAGCACTCGTCCACGCCAGCCCAGAAACCGTTCGCTCACCGGAGTGAACTGAGTCAGCGCACGTCGCAGACCCTCTCCGTAGAACGTGGCGGGAAACAGCGCGACCACGATACCCAACGGACCCAGACCAATTCCGGCTTGCACCAGTGCGGACAGCGCCGCCCGAGCACCGAGCGTGTCCGGCAACAGCACTGCCATATCTGCGAATCGGTCGACGACCCACTCGCTCGAGGTCAGCGCACTGGCCGCTCTCGTCGTCAACAGGAGCAGAGGGACGATCGCGATTGCGGCGTAGAACGTCAAACCGCTGGCCACGAGTGCCGTGTCCTGACGACCCAGATCCGCGCGCGCCATTCGTGCCGCGACGATCAGGCGCACGGCGAC
>NZ_LVCV01000148.1 GCF_001647195.1 Rhodococcus sp. EPR-157
TCGATCAGACCGGTAGGTCGGTTCGCCCGGCGCGAGTCTGCACATTCGATTCGCAGGATGTCGGGGCTATGCTGGCTTCAGTCCCATCCGCTGAGACCCGAGGCAATCGACATATGAGCGTGATACTGCGCCGCACGAGTGCAGAACCACATCGCTTCGTGTCTCGGTTCGACACGCGTACCGCGATGGTGATCGTGAGCGCGTCGGGCGCGCTCCCGCTGCTAGCGATTGCGTTGATGTCCCCCACATTCCTCAAACCTGGCGCTTTCCCGCTGTTGTCCGCGATCGTCGCGTTCACGGCAGTCACCGTCTTGTCCGCAATCAAGATCGGCCGCCTGACCGATACGCAGTTCGCCATTCTCGGATCCGGTGGCATGGTCGGCGTCGCGGTCTCCGCCTATTTGATCGCGGATCCGTCCGGGACCCGAGCGGTCACGTCGATGCTCGCGGTGGTGCCTGCAATTGCGGCCTCCGGGTCACCGCCACGGGTGACCGCAGGGCTCACCACGGCGTCGGTGCTGCTCGCCACCTGGCTATCGGTGCTCACTCTGTCCGATTCCGGTCTTGCGGTGACGTTCGTCGCCGTCGGCGCAGCAGTGACTGCAGTTCTCGTCCCGGTCATCTTGATCGCGGCCTTGCGACGATCACTGCTCGCGGTCAACGGACGCCTCAGCGTGCTTGCCAACACAGATCCGCTGACCCGGTTGCTGAACCGTCGCGGAATGCTGTCCCAGGTCGAAGCACTCCTGGACAAGGCATGCAACAGCCGGGGCCAACTATGGGCCTATGTTGTCGACATCGACCATTTCAAGGCGGTCAACGACAGCCTCGGTCACGCCGCGGGTGATCGAGTTCTGGTGACCATCGCCGATGCACTCAGGCACGCTACCGACCGGACGGGTTCGCAGGAGGCCATCGTGTCCAGGATCGGCGGTGAGGAGTTTCTCGTCCTGACCGAGCTGCAACCGAGGACCCCACTGGAAACTGCCATTCTCGAGCGCGTCAGATCGGAATGTGATGTCACGGTCAGTGTCGGTTCGGTGACCGTCGACGTCCGTGCATCGTTGGACCCACGACTGAGCTTCGGCGTAGCGGGTGAGAGTCCACACGTAGAGCACGTCATCGACACGATCATGCACGCTGCCGACAACGCGCTCTACGACGCGAAGACAAGCGGGCGAGACCGGGCGTCCCACGCCGGTGCCGTCCTGGTGACCTGGGAGGCGCACACCCCCGAAGAACGCGGCGAGTTGGCCGCGGAGGTCGTACGTCGCGCAATGCCGTGATCGGGCGTCACGCGACCGCCGAGGACACCGCACGTCCGCACAGAGCCTGTGCGTCGACCACCATCGCCGCCCAGACCGCAGCTTGCGCTTCCCGGGCGAACGTCTCACGATCCCACCACATCAGTCGCGTGCGGTACTGATCACTGGGATATGCAGCTGCGGGAACGTTCACGTCGATGCGTCCGCCGGACGACTCCCACTGCCGAAGTACGTGGTCGGCGGCACTGGCGAACAGGTACCGGCTACCGGTCAGCTCGATGGTCGGCAGCGCAGTCCTGGCGAGCATCGCCGAGACCTCCCTCCCTGGGCTTCCCTTGCCGACCCATGCACTCTTCATCTCGACGATTCCGTGCGGCAGCCTCGACCGAAGTTGCCCGGCAACCACGTCGAGACCGGGCGAGTGCTCCCATTCCGTCAGCACGTGGGACTGCTCGATCAAGGTATACGGCCCCTGGGCACGGACCCCGCCGAGCATCTCACCGGCGCGGTCGAGGACCACGTAGAACAGGGTGGTGGTCG
>NZ_LVCV01000149.1 GCF_001647195.1 Rhodococcus sp. EPR-157
ACAGCTCGGGTGCAGCGGCGGGAGTTGCCGCGACGAGTGACATCTCACCGTCGGCGGACACACTCGTTCGCGGTCCGAACGACGCGTCGAGACGGCCATTGCCTACTCCCCGCCCCGGCCAGTTGGTTCGAACATCTCGGCCTTTGCGAAGAAGGGTCGACGGGAATCTGGGACTTGTCGCGTGTACAACCACGTTCTGCTCCTTGGTGACGGGAAACGGTTCCTTCTGGAACCGGTCGAGGACAACTGCCGTACGGCAGTACCCACATTCTTCCCGTTAGCACCGGTATTTTTCCCGGCTAGACACTCTCGGAGGCCCCACGAGTAGGCAAAACTGATGAGATGGCACACAGCCGAACTGGTATGTACCCAGAACCCGCTGACGATATTTGTGTCAGGTCACGAGCAAGTTCGTGGCTCCGCTCGTGCGAGAAACTGTATTCGTCGACTACTTTGACGGCAGCAGGCCGAACCAGCGCCTCAACGAACGTGCAGAGGATGAACTTCGATGGTTGTGCCAGAGCATCACGTATTCGATCCAGCCAACAGCGGCGACCGCTCGAGATACGACCGATTGGTCGAACTCGGCGGAATGCACCTGCACGACACGACGGCGACTCAGCTGCAGTCGCTTCGAGCGCTTCTTCCGACTCCGCCCGAGGATGTACTGGACGAGGAAGCTCGCTGGGTTCACTATCCCTGGCGTCGCTCGGTCGTGCGTGTCCTCGGGCCCAGAGGATTTCGACTTCTGAGGCTGGACCGGAACAGAAACAAGATCACTGCTGCAGAGCAGGCAGCGATGGCCCGGCTCCGCGTCGGAGTTGTGGGCCTCAGTGTGGGCCATGCCGTTGCGCACACACTTGCTATCGAAGGATTGTGTGGCGAGCTACGTCTCGCGGACTTCGACGATTTGGACCTGTCGAACCTCAATCGTGTCCCCGCCTCACTCTTCGATCTCGACATCAACAAGACCGTCGTGGCAGCGCGCCGAATCGCCGAACTCGATCCGTACATGTCCGTGGTGACGTATCCCGATGGTTTGGTGGAGAGCACATTCGAGTCGTTCATGGACGGCCTCGACATCGTGATCGACGAATGTGATTCCCTCGACACGAAATTGGTGCTGCGCGAACACGCACGCCGACGCGGAATTCCTGTGGTGATGGAGACCAGTGACGGCGGGATTCTCGACGTCGAACGCTTCGATCTGGAACCCCGACGGCCATTGCTGCACGGTCTGCTCGGAGACCTCGACGCGTCCGCCTTGAAGAACATAACTCCCGAGCAGAAGGCACCTCTCGCCGCCCGAATTCTCGATCCGTCGAAACTGACTCCGCGCATGCTCACATCTGTCCCCGAAATCGGGCGAACACTCTCGACGTGGCCTCAGCTCGGCAGCGACGTCGCGCTCGGCGGGGCATCCGTCGCTGCCGTCGTCCGTGCGTTCGGACTCGGTACGCCACCGCCGTCCGGCCGGGTTCGAATCAATCTCGACGCCCATCTGGCAACCATCACCGAGGTCGAGCCCCCGGCGAGTGCCGACCCGATCAGCCCTGCCAACCAACCGCGGTGAACGGCGCCCCGGTCGTGATCCGACCGACGATGCCTGCGTGCGCGAAGTCCTTCGCCGTCTTCACTGCGTCGGACACCGATGCGCCCTTTGCCAGTTCGGCCGTGATCGCCGCGGCAAAGATGCATCCAGCGCCGGACCCTCTTTCGTTGCCGATCTTCGGAGCGCGCAACACCGTCACGTCCTCGCCGTCGAAGAACACGTCGACAGCGTCGTCGCCGCGTAGGCCAGCGCCTCCCTTCACTGCGACGTAGCGGGGACCGAGATCGGCAATCCTGCGTGCCGCCTCGACGAGATCGTCGACAGTCTCGAGTGCCTCCATGCCGGACAGCGTCTGCGCCTCGAACAGATTGGGCGTGATGACGGTGGCAAGCGGAAGTATCTCGCTGCGAAGCGCATTGTCGGTGTCCAGGGCAGCGCCAGGTTCTTGTCCCTTGCAGATCAAGACCGGGTCGACGACGACGTGACGCCACGGCTGCTGCCTGAGTGAGTCGGCAACGGTACTGACGGTTTCGGGAGTGCCCAACATGCCGATCTTGACGACGTCGAGGGCGTGCGCCGACGTGGCGGCCTCGATCTGATCGGCGATCACAGGTCCGGCGATGGGGACGAAACGATGTCCCCAATCAGCCTTGGGATCGAAAGACACGATGCAGGTGATGGTCCCGACGCCGTAGACCCCAAGCTTTTCGAAGGTCTTGAGGTCGGCCTGCAAACCTGCCCCACCAGTGGCTTCGGAGCCTGCAATGACGTAAGCGATCTTCGACATGCGCCCATTATTGCCGAGTGCGATCGGACGGATGGAAGCGGACGCGGACAGATCGGACGGGAGGGGTACCGCGTCCGTTTCGTTACAATCGCTGCAATGACGAACGTTTCCACTGTCGCCGCCGCAGGTACCGAACTCGGCGGAGTCGCCGGATGGGCCGTAAGCCTCATGGAGGCCATCGGCGGTCCCGGGGCCGGCATCGCGGTTGCCGCCGAGAACTTCTTTCCGCCGCTGCCGAGTGAGATCATCCTCCCGCTCGCCGGCTTCACGGCGTCGCAAGGTGGAATGACCCTGTTCGAGGCGTTGTTCTGGACTACCGCAGGCTCCGTCGTCGGTGCCCTGGTGTTGTACTGGCTCGGAATGAAGCTGGGCCGGGATCGGATGTACGCGATCGTCGAGCGGATACCGTTCGTCGGAGCCGGTGACCTTGCCAAGGCCGAGGACTGGTTCGCCCGGCACGGCCGGTCGGCGGTGTTCTTCGGCCGGATGATCCCAGTCGTTCGGTCCGGCATCTCCATACCTGCGGGGGTCTCTCGAATGCCGGTCGTACAGTTCACGATCTACACCACACTCGGAAGTCTGCTCTGGAACTCGATTTTCGTGCTTGCCGGCTACCTCCTCGGCGAGAATTGGCACTATGTGGAGAGCTACGCGTCCGTCTTCCAGTACATCGTCATCGGTGTGGTCGTAGTGGCGGCCGGGTTCTTCGTCACCAAGAAGATCAGGGCCGGTGTCTAGGGCGAGCCGAACCGCAGCAGCACTTTGCTCGACCGGGACGCGTCTCGCGCCAGCCCGAATGCGGCGAGCGCGTCCGCAGCAGCAAATTCGCCAGTGATCACGGCGGACACGTCGAGGGAGCCGTCCGCGAGCGCTTCGACGACCGAGTCGATCTCGTCGTTGAACCGGAACGATCCGACGAGTTCCAGCTCGCGAGTGATCGCCAGTGAGATGGGGACCGGCTGATCACCGGTAGGTAGCAGGCCCACCATCACGAGCCGGCCGCCACGAGTGGTGCCGGCGATTGCCGACGCCAATCCTCGGTGATTTCCGGAGCATTCGAACGTCACGTCGGCGTCGACGTCCGCAATCGCGTCTGTGTTGCGCGCATCTATGGTGCGCGTGGCCCCGAGTGCCCGCGCAACCTCGAGCGAATAGTCCTCGAGATCCACCGCGACGATCTCCGACGCGCCGTTGCGCTTGGCCACCGCGACCGTCAGCGCCCCGATCGGTCCGGTGCCGACGACAAGTACCGTCTTGCCCGCAACTTCGCCCGCGCGCGCGACCGCGTGCCAGGCGACGCTTGCCGGTTCGGCGAGTGACGCGATCCTAAGGTCGAGGCTGTCGGGCACCACGCGAAGCATCCGAGTCGGGATTGCCACATGTTCGACGAAAAGTCCGTCGTTGTGTGGAATCTGCGCGGCGCTCCCCATGTATCGGCAGCCGGGCGACAGGTTGGGACGGTCTGCCGGATACCGCACACTTCCAGGGGCCGGGGTCGCAGGATGGACGGTCACATGCGTACCGACCGCGGGCCCACTTCCATCGGCGGCCGCCACCGTGACAGTCCCCGAGGCCTCGTGGCCCAATCGCATGGGCGCCTTCAGAACGGACTCGCCCGCGGCGCCATGCTGCCAATAGTGCAGATCCGAACCGCAGATGCCGCCGTATGCGATGCTCACGAGCGCTTCGTTCTCGGCCGCAGCCGCAACGGCCACATCTTCCACACGGATGTCGTCGGCGCCGTGTGCGACGACGGCAATGGCTGTGGTGGGCAGGGACACGGTGGGGAGGGTCATCGTCGTTCCGTTCTGTGATGAGGTCATCGCGTCACCGCTTCCTCGGCGGTGAGCAAGTCCAGTTCTTCTCGTTTGGGCATTCCCTCCCAGTCGCCGGCCACCGTGCACGCGAACGCGCCCACCTGCACGCCGACTGCGAGACGCTGCTGCGGCAGCGAGCCCGCGAGCCTTTCAGCGAGATAGCCTGCGACGAATCCATCACCGGCACCGACCGAATCGACGACGGTGACGGGAACGGCGGGCGCTCGATACAACTCGCCGTCGACGAGGGCAAGCGCACCTCGCTCGCCCAGCTTCATCACTGCCTCCTTCGGCCCCATGCTGCATATCCGACGAGCCATGTCGGTCGGCGTACCGTCTCCCACCGCTATGGCAGCTTCGTCGGTACCCGCGAAGACTATGTCCGACTGCTCGATGATCCGCCGGTACACGGGGGTTGCTTGCTCTTTCGACCACAACGCCTGTCGATAGTTGAGGTCGAACGAGACGGTGACTCCCTCGGCGTGCGCCAATTCGACATAGTGCAGAGTCGCCTTCAGCCCCGAGTCGGACAACGCCGGAGTGATGCCGGTGACATGAAGGTGAGATACGTTCGCCCACAGAGCTTCCGGAACATCGCCGATCTCGAATCGAGAGCCGGCGCTCCCTGTCCGGTAGTACCAGACCCGGGTTGCGGTCGAGGTTCGCCTTTCCTTGACCATGAGACCGGTCGGAGCGTCACTGTCACGGACCAGGTGCACGTCGAGCCTCTCGGCATACAGTTCCCGCTCGACGCGGTCGCCGAAGCTGTCCGAACCGACCCGGCCCACCCAGGCAACATCGACGCCCAAGCGACGCAACGCGATTGCGAAGTTCGATTCCGAACCACCGATGCCGAGTTCCATTGTTGCCGTGTGGGCCAGCGGGCCGGTGCCGACCGCACCGACGAGCGCCATCGTCTCGCCGAAGGTCAGTACGGTCATCGCGCTGATCTCCCCTTGTTCACGGCGTCGACGAACTGAGCGCATCTGGCTGCCAGGGCGCCGAGATCGCCTCCGCGCAATGCGTCCCCCAGCAGGGGGCCTCCGACGCTCACGGACGACGCGCCCGCACGGATCCACGCTTCGGCCTCGGCAAGGCCGACTCCTCCCGACGGGACCACCTCGATGTCGGGAAACGGTCCACGCAGGTGCGCAAGGTATTCCGGTCCGAACAGCGATGCGGGGAAGATCTTCACCGCGGTCGCGCCTGCGCTCCATCCGCTCCACAACTCGGTGGGCGTCAGGCCACCGGGATAGATCGGTATCCCGGCTTCGACGGCGGCCGCGATGACACCGGAATCGGTTGTAGGAGTGACGATGAAGTCCACTTCGAGTGCGTCCGCTCGCCACACCTGTTCCACTGTCGTCACCGTACCGAGTCCGATCTGTGCACCCTCTGGTGCTTCGGACCGCACGTGCTCGAACTGATCGAGGGTGCCCGGCGTACTCATCGTCAGTTCGATGCCGCCGATTCCGTTGTCTACGAGGGTTCGAACGACCGGGCCGTACGCCGACGCATCCTCGGCTCGCAGAACCGCGATGATGGCGGGTGCGTGCTCGGTGACAGACATGTGATCAGACCTTCTCGAGGACAGGATCGGTTGCATTCGCGAGGTCGGTCAGATCGCGGTCACGCGTCTCGGGAGCGAACATCGACGCGACGAGCACCGATATCGCCATGATCATCATGTACACCGCGACCGGTACCCAGGATCCGGAGAAGGCGGTGATCAGTCCGGCGCAGATCAGTGGGGCGACGCCTCCACCGAATACCGATGCGAATTCACGACCGAGGGTCACGCCTGCGTAGCGGTAGCGCGCTCCGAAGATCTCCGGGAAATAGCTCATCGTGACGCCGACCGCACCCTGGCACGCCAGGATGAATCCGATGATCATCGCGACCGTGATCAACAGGTGCGAACCGGTGTTCAGCGCCATGAAGGTAGGAATGGGCAGAATCACCAACAGACTGACGATGCCGATGTAGACCGGCTTGCGCCCCACCGCATCCGACAGTCGACCGAAGCCGTACGCCGCGATACCGCCGCAAATTGCTCCGACGAGAAGAACTTTGGGAATGAAGGTCGGGTCGATCGCAAGGTCGTTCTTCATGTACGAGGCCATGAACACCTGATACGTGTAGGACTGCGCGCTGATTCCGACAGTCATGAACATGACGATGAACAGTGGCTTCTTGCCGTTCTTGAAGACCTCCTTGACCGGTGCCTTCGGACGCTCCTGCGCCGCCTTGAGTTCCTGGAAGACAGGAGACTCGGTCAGCTTGCGACGGATGATGAACGCTGCGATGGTCACCAGGATGCTGCTGAGGAAGACCAAGCGCCAACCCCACGACATCAGCTGCTCGTCCGGGAGCAGCTGCGCGAGGATCCAGGCGATCGCTCCCAAAGCGGTTCCCAGCGCCGCACCGGTCATGACGAGCGCGGCGAGTCGACCACGTCTACCGATCGCCGCCGTTTCGGTGAGTAGCGTTGCACCGCCGGATTGTTCGGCTCCGGCTCCGAATCCCTGCAGGAATCGACATGCGACAAGAAGAACAGGGGCCAACAGCCCAACTTGCTCGAATGTGGGGAGCATGCCGATTGCCATCGTGGCGCCACCCATGAGCATCAACGTGGCCACGAGTACCCATTTGCGGCCCAGTCGGTCACCGTATCTGGAGAAGAACAAGCCACCGAGCGGACGGGCCAGGAAGCCGACCGCGTACGCACTGAAGCTGGCGATGATGCCGGCTGCGGGCGAGATGTTGGGGAAGAAGAGCTTGTTGAAGATCAGTGCCGACGCCGTCCCGTAGATGACGAAGTCGTATTGCTCGAGGGTCGTACCGATGAGGCCGGCCCATGCGGCTCGGCGCACTGCCGAGGGATCGTGAGCCGGCCCGGATTCCTTGTGGGTCGGCGAAGCGCCTGTCGTTGTGTCCATGTCAATGTCCTCGTTCTGGCCGGGTCGACCGGCGGAAAAAGAGAGGGTGGGGGTATCGATCAGTGAAGTGCTGCAGGAACGGTCGCGTGACGCGCGCTCGATGTCGCCGCTTCTACGGCGGCCGCGCGTGGACCGTGCCGTACGATCATATCCACGTATTCTGCTGTGCGTGATAGGAATTCGCCGAATTCTCCGAGCTCGCTCGGGAAGATTTCTCCGTCGGTGAAGACACTCTCGACGAATTCTTCGATGGACGCTGCCGAATCGGCAAGTCCTGCCAGTCGCGGTCGTGCGGGGTCGGCCATTGCACGTGCGTGCGGACCAGGATCGAAATTCTGCGGCGGCGCGATACAGCACAGGTACGCCGCAACAGTGAGGGAGAGATGCTGTGGTACGACGCCGTTGCGCAGGTGCTCCAACGCCGGGGCAGGAATCCGCTGCGCCAACTTGACGGAGCCATCGGATCCTACCTGTGATGTCCTATGTCCCAGTGCCGAATTGGACCATCGCACGAAAAGTTGTGCGATGTAGTCGTCGATGTCGACTGACTCGGGAACGGGGACGGTCGGTAGGTACTCGTCGACCAGTACTGCCCTGGCCGCCGCCTCGACGAAGGGCTTGGCCGTCGAATCGGGAATGGTTCCTTGCCCGTCGAGTGCACCCAAATAGGCAATGAGCGAATGGGTTCCGTTGAGCAATCGAACCTTCATCAACTCGAACGGTTCGACGTCGGAGGTGAACCTCGCACCGGCGACCTCCCAGCTGGGACGTCCGGCCGCGAAGAGGTCCTCCAGGACCCACATCGTGAACGGCTCGGCGGGCACCGCGATGGAGTCGGTTGCCAGAAGCGCTGAACTCGACGCAGCGTTGTACAGCTCACCGCTCGCGGGGACGATGCGATCGACCATCGAATTCGGAAACTGCACCGAGTGCGCCAGCCAGTCGAGAACGTCCGTCGCACCGGACCGTTCGAGAAATTCGTGAACGAGTGCGGCTGTTCGCCGACCGTTGGACAGCACGTTGTCGCAGCTGGCGATCGTGATCGGTGCGCCGTGAGTCCGTGCTCGAAGCGCAATCCCCCGCGCGATCTGTCCGATCGTCGTCGATGGGGCCGTCTCGTCGGCCAGATCACGCTGCACCGAGAGAGACTGGACGTCCAACGTCCCGGTTTCGGGTGAAAACGTGTAGCCGTGCTCCGTGACCGTGACGGTCACGATCTTGACCTGTGGGTCGGCGATTGCTGCGACAACCCCCTCGGGGTCCTCGGCGGCCACCATCACACCCGTGTGAGATCCAGGAACACCGACCCTCGACCCCGTCGGCGAAATCTCCACTACGCCGTAGAGCAAATCTTGCTCGAGCATGGCGTCGACGACCGAACGAGAGCGATGTGCAACCCCGAGAATGCCCCACGGACCGCCGTGCTCGGCTAGCGCACGCGCCGTGTAGACGGCCTGATGCGCTCGATGAAAGTTACCGAGGCCGAGATGGACGATCGAGGTCCCCTCGGGCCGATCGGGCATTACGAGCAATTCTGCGGACACTGTACTGCGCGAAAGCTTTCGGATAGTCACCGAGCTCACCAATCTGTCATGGAGCCGTCGAGCCGACGCGCGACCGGAAGGTACGCGGGCTCGTAGGGGTACTGTGCGGCGAGCGCCTCGTCGAAGTCGACTCCGAGTCCTGGCGCCTCACCCGGCGTCAGGTAGCCGTCGGCGAACGACCACGCGTGCGGGAACACCTCGTCGACCAGGGGGCCGTAACCCATGAACTCCTGGATACCGAAGTTCGGAGTGGACATCCCCAGGTGAACACTGGCCGCCATCGTGATCGGCGAGACGTCGGACGGACCGTGCGGTCCGCAGCGGACCTGATGAATCTCGGCGAGCGCGAATATCTTTCGCACGTGACTGATTCCGCCGGCGTGGGCGATGGCCACGCGAATGAAGTCGATCAAGTTCTCCGAGATCAGCTGCTGGCAGTCCCAGATCGTATTGAACACTTCGCCGATCGCGAGCGGCGTCGTGGTGTGATTGCGAACCAGACGAAGCGCGTGCTGGTCCTCGGCCGGTGTCACGTCTTCGAGCCAGAAGAGATCGACCGCTTCGAGAGACTTCCCCAACCTGGCGGCCTGCTGCGGAGTGAGTCGGTGGTGGGCGTCGTGCAGCAACTTGAGTTCGGAGCCGACATGTTCACGTACGGCAGTCAATACCCCGGGAACATGATTGAGGTACGCGTCGGTGTCCCAGACCTCTTCCACCGGGTGTGCCCCGCGCCCGGCAGGCTCGTACCCTGCCGCGCCTTTGTGTACGCCGTAGACCGACTCGAGTCCTGGCACTCCGGACTGGGCGCGAACCGCCCGAAAGCCCTGTTCACGCCGCCTGTCGACGGAGTCGAGCAGCTCCGGCACGTCCCAGCCGGTCGCGTGGGTGTACGACAGTATGCGGTCGCGAACCGCGCCGCCCAGCAGCTGGTACACCGGCTGCCCGAGCGTCTTGCCCTTGATGTCCCACAGCGCCAGGTCGACCGCCCCGATTGCAGACATGGTCACCGGTCCACGGCGCCAGTACACACCCCGATAGAGGTACTGCCAGGTGTCCTCGATACGCGCCGGATCTCGCCCGAGAAGAAGCGGGGCAACGTGATCGCGTAGATACGACGCCACGGCCAACTCGCGGCCGTTGAGCGTTGCGTCGCCGTAGCCGACGACGCCGTCCGAGGTGGTCACCTTCAGCGTCACGAAGTTACGCGTCGGACTGCAGACGATGACCTCTGCGGCAACGATACGATCGGTCACGATGCGGACACCTTCGAGGTCGACAAGCGTTGTCCAGTAACGAGATTGGACAGCGGTTCCGCCCGAACGAGCCGACCGATGTTTGCGGTGATGTCATCCACCCGACCTTCGAACGTCTCGCTGGTGATACCGGACGAATGCGGAGTCATGACGAGGTTGTCCAACGTGTGGAACGGATGAGCCGACGGCGCGCCGAGACCGTCCGAGTTCGGATAGTCGTACCAGACATCGATCGCAGCGCTGCCGAGCGCGCCCGAAGCCAAAGCGTCGTACAGGGCTTCCTGCTGCACCAGCGGTCCGCGCCCGACATTGATGAGCACCCCGTGCGCGCCGAGCGCTGCAAGTTGCACGGCGCCGATCATCCCGGCCGTACCTTCGTTCAACGGCGCGGACACCACGACGATGTCGGCCTCCGTCATCAGATCGTCGAGTCGATCGATCGCTCCGGCCCAGGAAAGCCCGTGCGCATGCGCGTCGACGGATCCACTGCCGGTGACGGCGATTCCGGTGCAACCGAATCCCTTTATCAGGGACCATGATTGCGCGCCGATATGGCCGAACCCTACGAATCCGACAGTTGCAGAGCCGAAGGTGCCCGGCTGCTTCAGCGCCGTGTCGTACACAGGGGACGCCCAACGCCCCTCTCGCAGTGCACGGTCCTGCCCGAGAAATCCGCGTCGGAGCACAACCGCGGTCGACGTCACGTATTCGGCGATCGAGCGTTCGTGATGGAACGTGTTGGCAACGAGAGTATCTCCGGCCAGTGCGTCGAATGCGACGCCGTCGGTACCGGCACCTGCGACATGAACGAGGCGCAGCCTCTGGGCAGCCGACGCCAAAGCCGAGGTGAACTTGCCACCGACGTATACCTCCGCGTCGGTTATGTCTGCGGCAAGAGCCTGTTCGTCGAAGTTGCTGTGCCACAGTACCTGCGAATCCGATGGAAGCTGACTCTCGAAGCGCTCCCGATGCGGGAGGAGATTGGAATCTGCTACGACGATCTTCATCTAAGACTCGTCCTTTCGTGTGAGTCCAGCGCGGTCACGGGGAGGCCCGGACGACGCGCGTACGACCAATTGAGTGGGAAGATGCACCACGCGAGGCTCCGAATCCGGTTCGGTAGCGCGCTGGAAGACGAGGTCGGAACTGACGAGCCCGGCCCGGCCCATCGGGACATTGATGCTTGTCAGCGCCGGATGTGCAAGCTCTGCCAGAGGTGAGTCGTCGATGCCGATGACGCTGAGATCATCCGGCACCGAGAAGCCCATCGAGCGAACGCCATTCATGACGCCGATCGCCATGGGGTCGTTGTGCGTCATGACCGCGGATGCTCCGGTCGCGATGACACTCGCCGCTGCCGCATGTCCACCCGCGAGAGTTTCCTGCTGCCAGCCGAGTATCTCGATTTCGATATCCCGTGCTGCACCGAACTTCTGGATTGCCTCGACCCGGCGGGAGTTGGACCAGGACAGCGGGGACCCTTGAACGTATGCGATGTGTGAATGCCCCAGCGCCACGAGATAGTCGACGGCCTGTCGGATCCCGTCCTCCGAATCAGCTACGACACAATCGCATTGGTCGGACAGCCGGTTCACCAAGACCAGCGGTGTGTCCCCTGCCAACTGCACGATGTCTTCCGCCGGCAGTCGCGGTGCGCACACCACGAGAGCGTCGACACGCGACTGCAACTCGCCGATCACCTCGCGTTCGCGGTCGGCACTGCCGTCGGTGTCGGTCAGCACGACGGTCTGTCGACGATGCCAGCCCTGCGCCTGAGCCGACTTGACGAAGCTGGCGAAAACGGTATGACCGATGTCGGGTACCACGACCGCGACGGTGCTGGCCGCACGACGCACATCGGACGTGCGACCCGACGCCGCGCTGTAGCCGATCTCGTCGGCTGCGGCGATGATGCGCGCGAGCGTGTCGGCGCCGATTCGGTCGGGTGCGCTGAAGGCCCGCGACGCGGTGGAGAGCGAGACTCCCGCCTTCTCCGCGACCTGAGTCAATGTCGGTGCCATGCCTCACCCTGTCTGCTCGTTGTGATTGCGAACACAACATTGACACAGTTTGCGCAATATTGTCAACGAGTTGCGCAAACTTGCAGAGGGCGGCTCAAAGGTCAGTCGAGCAGCCCCGCAGTACGCAGGGCAGCACGGACATCTTCGTGGTGCCAAGCGTCCAGTTCGACGAGCGGCAGCCTGATGCCCCCTGGCATGAGTCCCATTTCTGCGAGCGCCCATTTCACCGGAATCGGGTTCGGCTCGGCGAACAGAGCGCTGTGCAGGCCCGCAAGAGTGGTATCGATCTCCGACGCCGTTTCCGCATCCCCGGCCAGCGCCGCTGTGCACATTCGAGCCATGGCATCGGGCGCGACGTTGGCGGTCACCGAGATGTTCCCGTTGAATCCCGCCAGCATGCTGGCCCGAGCCGTGCTGTCGTCGCCGGAGTAGAGCGCGAAGTCCTCTAGTTCGAGCGCCACCAGTTCGCGAACTCGATCGAGGTCACCAAGCGCTTCCTTCAACCCGACGATGTTCGGAATTTCGGCCAGTCGTGCGACGGTCGACGGCAGCATGTCGCATCCGGTCCGTGCCGGGACGTTGTACAGGTATTGCGGAATGTCGACGGCTTCGGCGATCGCACGGAAATGTCGGTACAGACCCTCCTGTGGAGGCTTGACGTAGTAGGGCGTGACGAGCAGGGCGCCATCCGCGCCCGCTTTCAACGCAGCTCGGGTCAGTTCGATCGCCTCGGATGTCGAGTTGGCACCTGTCCCGGCGATGACCGGAACCCGTCCTGCCACTGCGTCGATAGTGCGTCGGATGACCTCGGTGTGCTCGGTGACCGACAGGGTAGAGGACTCACCGCTGGTCCCGACGGACACGATCGCCGACGTACCTCCGATGACTTGGCGCTCCACCAGTCGGTCGAGGGCCGTGTAGTCGACCTCTCCCGTCTCGGCCATGGGGGTCACAATTGCAACGATGCTGCCGGTGATCACGCTTCTGACGCCTTCCGTCGTGAGGGTCGAAACTCCGTTCCGAATCGTAGACGACGTGCGCCCCTGATCCGGCGCCGACAGACGACTGTGTGCCGATGCTCGGATCGGATAAAGTCTGTTGGCCGATCGAGGCACGATGGTCCCCGTGCGGAAGGACAGTGTGGATGCCGGAATCGTCGAATGACTTTCGGCCGTCGGACACGACGGCACTACTCGCCGAGTTGGCTCGGACCCTGCGCGATTCCAGGCGCTCGATGCCGGAGACTCTCGACGAGATCCTTCGATCTGCTCTCATCTTGATCACGGGCGCAACCAGTGGGTGCATCACCACCGCGAACAAGGGCAAGCGAACCGTGATTGCCTCCACCGATCCGCGTGCAGAGCGGTTGTGCCTGCGTCAGTACGAACTCGACGAAGGACCCGCGGTCACCGAGGTGCGCCATCTCGACGTCGTCGTTGCCGCGGATCTCGACGTGGAGAACCGGTGGCCACAGTTCGCCTCCGGTGCCGTCGACGAGGGCATCAAGTCGCTTGCCGCGTTCCAGCTCTACAGCAACGCCGACG
>NZ_LVCV01000150.1 GCF_001647195.1 Rhodococcus sp. EPR-157
CGATGCTCGCCGCCCGAGACGATCAACAGTTTCGTGCCAGCCTGGCCAGTCGAGACATCATCGGACAGGCCAAGGGGATGATCATGGAGCGTTACGACATCGACGCAGTGCAGGCTTTCGAGCTGCTGGCGAAGTTGTCACAGCAACAGAACACCCCACTACATCGCCTCGCCCGGGAACTGGTCGACATCGACCATCCGACCGTCTCCGAGTTCTGAGCAGCGAACCTCGGTTTGCCACCGGGGGTTTCGAGTTGGGCCCGTCGAGGCATGCGCAGAGGGGTGCCGTTGCTCAGCAGCGATACCCGCGGACGGGTGCGTGGTTGAGCACACAGCTATGCAACCGTCCGTCGCGGCATCCACCGCATCAGTCCGTCCGTACCTCGCAGAGCCGTCGAACGGCCGTCTCGATCACGCGGCATCGCCGATCCAGTTCAGCGTCGGACGAGACCGCCACCTGTCCCGGTGTGGTCAACCAGGCCGACACGATCCCGAACAAGAGGGTCATCAGGTCCTCGGCGGCGACATCCGCATTGAGCGTGCCGTTCCGCTGGGCCTGAGCCACCTCGGCCGCACGGGCGTCCAGGACGCCTCCGATCGTATCGTCGCCTTGAAGACACGACGCCTGTTGTAGCTGCGCCCACAACAGAATTCGATGCTCTTCGGGTTCCGAACACAGATGCCGGTACACGCGTGCAGCAAACTGCCCAAGATCATCGACGGTGAACGGCACTGCGTCGGCGAAGCGAGCGAAACCCTCGGCGACCGCTGCGGCGAACAGCGACTCCTTGTCCCCGAAGTACGCGTACAACCGTTCTTTGCTTGCGCTCGCGTTTGCAGATATCCGGTCGACGCGTGCGCCGGCGAGTCCGTATGCTGCGAATTCGGTTCGGGCAGCGGCAACGATTCGCGCCCGAGTCGCTCCTGCGTCAGCTCTCATGTGACCGACCTTACTACGCTCCAACCAACTAGTTCGTTTGACTGCAGCCTGACTGCCCCATAAGTTACGAGAGATACTTCTGCGCCCGAGACTCTCAGCGAACTTCAGTAGGGAAATGATCATGGACCAGCAACTCGACGGGCACGCGCCCGCCGCGAATCCGAACTACGAGCGCCGATGGCTGGTGCTGTGCATCGTCGCCATCACTCAGCTCACGATCGTGCTGGACGGCACCATCGTCAACATCGCCCTGCCACAGGCGCAGCTGGATCTCGGCATCAGCGACGGCGCCCGCGCCTGGGTCATCACCGCCTACGCACTGGCTTTCGGCGCATTGCTGCTACTCGGCGGGCGTATCGCCGACTACTGGGGTCGCAAGCGTTCGTTCATCGTCGGCATGGCAGGTTTTGCGGTCGCCTCCGCCGTCGGCGGTTTGGCGCAGGAGGGGTGGCAACTGTTCGTGGCCCGCGCAGGCCAGGGCGTCTTCGCGGCCCTGCTCGCGCCCGCCGCACTGGCCATCCTGACCGTCACGTTCACCGAGCCCAAGGAACGCGCAAAGGCATTCGGCGTGTTCGGTGCGATCGCCGGTGGCGGCGCAGCGGTCGGTCTCCTGCTCGGAGGCGTGCTCACCGAGTATGCGAACTGGCGTTGGTGCCTGCTCGTGAACATCCCAGTGGCCGTATTCGCCATCGCCGCCGCAGTGCCTTTCGTGAACGAGAGCAAGGCAGAAGGAAACACCCGCTACGACCTGCCCGGTGCCATTCTCGTCGCGCTCGGTCTTGCCTCATTGGTCTACGGCTTCACCGAGGCCGAAGACGGCTGGGCGACCGTGTCCACCATCTCGTTCATCGCCATCGGACTGCTGCTGCTGGCCGCCTTCGTCGTGGTGGAGGCGAAGTCGGATCATCCACTGCTTCCACTCAGCGTCTTGCTCGACCGCGACCGAGGCGCGGCGTACATCGGTTCCGCTGTCATCGGCGCTGCGCTATTGGGTGGCACGTTGTACCTGACGTTCTACTTCCAGATCGTGCTGGAGATGAGTCCGGTAGTTGCCGGCGTCGCATCGTTGCCGATGACTGCGGGCATTCTGGTCACCGCTGCCGTTGCATCGGCGCTGATGCCGAGAATCGGACCGAAGCCGATGATGGCTGTGGGCCCACTTGTCTCGGCGATCGGCCTGGCATTGCTGACGCAGATCGGTGTGCACACCTCCTACTGGACTCACGTCCTGCCCGGCGTTGTCCTCCTCGGTCTCGGTCTGGGATTGCTGATGGTTCCCATGCAGAACGTGGCGCTGATCGGCGTGCCCGATCACGACGCAGGAGCAGCCAGCGCGCAGATCAATGCAACACTGCAGGTCGGTGGAGCGCTCGGTGCTGCCGTGTTCACCACCGTGTACACCTCCAGCAAGTCCTCGTACCTCGCCGACAATCCGGCCCCGACTCCCCCGGCGGGCGTCCCCGCGGAAGCGCTTGCAACGCAGGAAATTCCGTCCGACGAGGTCCTCGCATCACTGCCGGAGCCCATCAGGGAATTCGTCACGGCCACCATCGATCACGCATTCTCGGCCGAGGTCTCAGGCTACGCATGGGCCTTCGGCACGGCCGCGATCATGGTCGCCCTCGTCAGCCCGGTGGTGGTGTTGCTCGTCCGCGCGAAGAAGGACGACGTCAAGGTCAGCGATACCCCTGTGCACATCGGGTAGTAGTCCTGGGTCCTGTGATCGTCGAATTTGCCGACGCGTCGAGCCCGGATGTGAGATCTTAAGATCTCACGATCCAGGTCGGCGTGCGGCAACCGACTGTGCCCCACGATCGAGTACGGAGCAAGCGGATAGCTCGCCGTGAGGCGACTGCCGCGACTACTGGTTGCAAGTGAGTGTGTCCGGAACACGAAGGCATCTTCGATGACCAACTCGGCAGAACGTGCAGCACAACTCGACCTCGTATCGCGTCTGAAATCGTCCTACCCCGAACTTCCCGACGCGCCCACCCCGGATCTGATCGACCATTCCCGCTACGCGGCGTACCTGAAACCGTCCCATGATGTCGGCGGTGAACCCGACGCACCGATCAAGTACGAAAACAAGGAATACGAACACTGGGAACACTTGACCTACGTCATCTGCGAGGTTCTCGCGTGGCGAGGAGTGTGGGTTTCCGAGGAACGTCGGCGAATAGGGAACGTCGACGTGGGTCGAGCGGTCTATCTCGGCCTTCCCTACTACGGCCGATGGCTACTGGCCGTCGCTCGCATCCTTACGGAGAAGCGGTACATCAGTTCCGGTGAACTGAGCGACCGCATGGAGAGGGTCCAGCAGCGCTACGAGGGCGGGTTGAAGGGCGCGTTGCCAGACGCTCACCCGGCGTTCGAAGGCGATGGGTCACAGATCGCGCGCAATTCTCATCACATTCATGCCCTCGGCAAGGGCGATCCGCAGGTGTTCGCCGGGCGAGCAGGCACTCCGAAGTTCGCGGTCGGCGATTCCGTGGCGGTTCGAGACTTTCCCGTTCTCTTCTACACCCGCACTCCCGAATACGTGCGCGGCGCCACCGGCGAGATCGCCGCCGTGGCATACGAAAGCCCAGCACCGGAGGATGAAACCTGGGACCGTCCCGATGCGACTCCGGAGTGGTTCTACGTCGTTCGATTCGACCTCGCACACCTTTGGGATGGCTACCGGGGACCCTCCTCGGACTCTCTGCAGACCGAACTCCCGGAGCGCTGGCTTCGATCGAACTGAACGCACACGACATTCACGGCCCACACCCTCTGGAGGCAGCGTGTCCGATCACGACCACGATCACGACCACACCCGCACCGTGGCACCCATGGTCGACGAAATCACCGACTTCGAGGTGCTCGAAATCGCCCTTCGCGAATTGTGCATCGAAAAGGGCATTTTCACCGCCGAAGAACATCGACACTTCACCGAGTTCGCGGAACAAATCGGTCCGACGCCGGCTGCCCGTCTGGTCGCTCGTGCGTGGCTCGACCCCACCTTCCGGCAACTCGCTGTCACCGACGCGATGGCCGCAAGCCGCGAGGTCGGAGTGGATTGGATGGAGCCGACAGGTTTCGGAACGCCGAGCGACTTCACCGCCTTCGAGATTCTCGAAGACACACCCACCCTTCATCACGTCATCGTCTGCACTCTCTGCTCCTGCTATCCCCGGCCGATTCTCGGTAACTCGCCGGAGTGGTACCGGACCCCGAACTACCGGCGCCGTCTGGTCCGATGGCCCCGGCAAGTTCTTGCCGAGTTCGGACTGGTGCTTCCCGAAGACATCGCCGTCCGAGTGCAGGACTCGAACCAGAAGCACCGATTCATGGTGATGCCGGTTCGCCCGGCCGGAACCGAGGGATGGAACGAGGATCGACTGGCGGAGATCATCACTCGCGACTGCTTGATCGGGGTTGCACTGCCCACCCCGGGAGTGACCACCAACGTGATCACCGACACCAGGCCGGCCATCCATCCTGCGAGCAGAGCAACGGCCGAGGACGCGTCATGAGCGACACCGAG
>NZ_LVCV01000151.1 GCF_001647195.1 Rhodococcus sp. EPR-157
TGGAAGTCGAGTCTGGACGCTCTGTGCGACGTCCTCGATCGGGCATCGTGCAACGCTGACATTCCAGATTTCTCGCAGCGCCGGAACGAGGAGGACGACATGTCCGCGTCGACGTACGCCGACCTCCCCTATCCGGAGAACCAGCTGGTCGCGCTCGCGCACTCACTGATCGCACGCGGCGTCATCGACGAGGAAGAGTTGCGCCAACGCCTCGTTCTCGTTCGCGAACGGCTGGAGATGCAGTAGGACCGAAGTCTTTCGTCACGGCTTCAGAATCACCTTCACCGCACCGTCCTGCTTCTTCTGAAAGATCTCGTACGCATGTGGCGCTTCATCGAGCGGAAGTTCATGGGTGGCGAAGGTATCGACACCGAGAGGGTCCTCATCGGTGAGCAGGGGCATGATCTCGTCGACCCACTTCTTCACGTTGGCCTGACCCATGCGGAGCTGAATCTGCTTGTCGAACATCGTCAACATCGGAAGTGGATCGGCCATCCCTCCGTACACGCCGATCAGCGAGATGGTGCCGCCGCGGCGGACGATGTCGATCGCGGCGTAGAGCGCACCGAGCCTGTCGACCCCTGCCTTCTGCATCATCGGCTTGCCTATGAAGTCGGGCAACATCCCGGTGATCTGCTGAGCAGCTTTCGCTACAGGTGAGCCGTGGGCTTCCATGCCGACTGCGTCGATGACGGAATCGGTGCCCCGGCCGTCTGTCATGTCACGAATGACATCGCCGAGTTCGCCGGCATGCTGCCCGAGATCGACGATCTTGATCCCACGTGCCTGCGCGCGGGCCAGCCGCTCCGGTACTCGATCTACTGCGATGACGTCGTATCCGAGATACGTTGCGATGCGGGCCGCCATGTCGCCGATCGGACCGAGCCCGAGAACGGTGACGGAACCGCCTGCGGGAATCTCTGCATACGCCACTGCCTGCCAGGCAGTAGGGAGGACGTCCGAGAGATACACGAACCGCGAGTCCGCGGGGCCATCCGGCACCTTGATATGAGTGAACTGGGCTTGCGGTATGCGAAGAAGTTCGGCCTGACCACCGGGAATGCTGCCGTACAGTTCGGAGAAGCCGAACAGTGCCGCACCCATTCCCTGATCTCGAACCTGAGTGGTCTCGCATTGGGTGTACAGCGCGTTGTCACACATATAGCAACTGCCGCAAGATATTTGGAACGGAACGACAACCCTGTCACCGATGGCTAGGTTTCCGACCTCGGCACCGACCTCGCGGACGATTCCCATCGGCTCGTGTCCCAGAATGTCCCCCGGGTTCATGAATGCACCGAGCACCTCGTACAGGTGCAGATCCGATCCACAGATGTTTGTCGACGTCACCTCGATGATGGCATCGGTCGGCTTCTGGATGACCGGGTCGGGCACTGTGTCGACCCGAACGTCTCGCTTGCCGTGCCACGTTACTGCTCTCATGCGAAGTTCTCCTCGATGTGGTTACGGATGTGGGTACGTCGGAAGTCCGTTCATCGCTTCACCGAACCCGACCCATCTCGACTACCCCATTCGAGCCGACTCACACCAATGCCTGTGTATCGACGTCGTCCGGCCGTCGGTGTTCGCGCCTTCAGCGGTACGCATCGGCCAGAACGGCGCGGGCAGCGTCGGCAAGGGCGTATCCATGACGATCTGCCCGAAGCCGTAGATCCTCGTCTGCGTCCTGCAGAACTGCACCCTGCGCAACCAGGACACCGAGAGCCTGATCGACAGTCCTCCGATCGTCGAGATCGATTGTGTCGCTGTATATCTCCGAGTCGTCTGCCCACAGGTGCACGTCGAGCTTCACAACGTCCGGATCCAGTCTCAGCACGAAGACTACGTCGGCGGCCATGTCCACGAACGCTCCCGGAGCGCCCGCCAACAACAGAAGCTCCGACCCCACCGTCGCGTGCGACTCCGCGGGCAGTGGTATCCACACCGAAGCCTGCACGGACTCACTGTCACTTCGGGTCGTCGCTGCAACTGTGAACGGGTAGTCGTCGACCCACACCGTGAGAGTCACCGAGACCAACGACTCGACCGACTCCTCGGCAGCGGAAACCAATTGCTGCAGAAGGACGCCAAGATCAATGGCTGGATCGGCACACACCTCGGTCAGCGAGTCCAGGGCGAGAGCCAAATTCGAGGAAATCTCCACGAGGGCATCCGAGGCGACCCGACCGCCGGTCATTCTTCTGGACTGCACACGCTCGAACGAGAATGCGACGTGTCGACGCGAGCGACGGGTCGGGACCCGCCCCATAGATGTCGACACCTTGACCCTACGCGGACCGAGAGCACTTCGGTAGAGACCAAGTCCACGACAGCTCGACGGTGCCCGCGCCCACTTGACAGGACCGAACATCGGGTATCAAATTGAGGTGCTGAGCACACAGCCGAACCGGGATCGACGCCCTCGCCGCAAGGTCATGTCGTCGACAGATTTCTTCTTCGCCCGGGTTCTGACCGCAGCGCGGGCTATACACCGTCGCTTCGTGGCTTCCAGGGCTATCGCGCACCAATCGGGACATGCCGAAGGACAGCTGTCCACGAAACGCGCCTCAGCTCGGAAAGCGGGGACTCCTTGTCGACCGAATTCGCACACGCACCATCAGCATTCGCCCGAACCCTCGACCCGCTGACACAATTGGAGCCAGGTATGGTCCAAGGGGTCGACTCGGGCCCGGACCTCAACGGACGGACCGTTGGCGCCGATGCGCAGGCGTTGGCACAAGCTGCCCTGGATCTGCACACCCAACGCTCCAGCATTCAACTCACCTCCGAAGCTGTCACGACCGCCGCAGTGCGGTTGATCCACGGGGCCGACGGCGCGTCCGTAGCTCTACTAGCCGGCAACGGCACAGTGCGATCGAACGTATCTACCGACGCACTCGCAGCCGCCATGCAAGGTATCCAGGACGACGTCGGCGAAGGTCCTACCCGCCAATCGCTGCGCACCAGGGAAACAGTTCTGGTGTGCGACTTACGCGGCGAAACCCGTTGGACGAGATTCACTTCCGCGGCTGTCGACAATACGGAGGCCAGGTCGGTGCTCGCCCTGGCCTTGTGTGCGGGCACCGATGTACTCGGTGCACTGACCGTGCATTCCCGCGCGATCGGTGCGTTCTCGGCTCACGCGGTCGCCGGGGCCACCGCGCTGGCAGCGCACTGTGCCCTGGCTCTGATGACCTCCACCCACGAGGAACAGTTCGCCCGCGCGCTCGCATCTCGAGATGCGATCGGGCAGGCAAAGGGGATGATCATGGAGCGCTACAACATCGATGCACAGCAAGCCTTTGCGATGTTGTCGACCATCTCGCAGAACACGAATACCCCGGTCAAGGTTTTAGCCGAGCGCCTTACCTCCCGCAGATAGATCGACGACGGATAGTTCGACGACGCGCCTCGTCACGCTTTGCGGCGTGCCTGGGCGCGTCGCTGGGCGTCGTCGAAAATTGCCTGTGCAACCTCGGACAGCTTCATGTTGTCCTTCTGACTCATCACACGTAGCTTTGCGAATGCTTCGGTGCTGGAGCAGCCGCTTCGGCTGACGATAATGCCGATGGCATGGTCGATGACCTTGCGATTGGTCAGTGCCTTCTCGAGCTGGTGTGTCAGCAGCAAGGCGTTGGACAGCGTCCTGGCGTTCTGCACCGAGACGGCGGCGGGTACCGCGAACAACTCACCGAGCGCAACAGCACGCTCGTCGAATGCGTTCTTTTCGTGCGCGTAGACGTTCATCGCCCCGAGCACGCCGTCGGCCGCGATGAGCGGAAGCGACAGGACACTGTGAACACCCAACCGTCCGACACGCGGTCCGAAACGTGGCCAGTTCCCGTCGCCGCCGAGCGAGTTCGATCGGACCGTCCTGCCCTCTGCGGCTGCCGTGATACACGGCCCCTCACCAAGGGTGTACTGGATGGTGTCGACCTCCACGACGAATTCGGAGGTAGCGACGATCGTGTCGCGCCGGTCACCGTGCTGCAGGGTCAACCCGGCGCCGTCGGCACCCGGTATCGCATTGACTGCGAACTCTGCGATATGGGTGAGCATCTGCGGAAGCGTCAGGCTGTTCATTGCCAGCCCAGAGAGTGCGGTCAAGCTGTCTCGCAGGTCGTCGATCTCGTTGACTTCGGCTGAACGGACTCCGTTACCGTTCGTGCTCGGATCGATATTCTGAGCACCGTAGTGATTCGGGCTGTCTGCGAAGTCGTCGCGGGCCATGAGCGTCCTCTGATCGGTTTACGCACGCGCGCATCCGCGAGACGTGTGTTCTCAGTCCAGCCTAGCCCTGAGTATGGAGGCGCGGACGGGGAATTCTTCGCCACAGGCGGATGGGCCAATCGGCTGGCACCCGACGGCAAGCGGCAGATGGGATTCCTCGCCGACCCACAACCCTTGGGCGACAAGGCGTCTGCACCGGCACCTGACCCCAAGCTGTACTCCACCTACGACGGCGCCAAGGGCAATCCGAGGTCAGCGGCCCTCGGGACCGAGAAGGGCGTGATGGGCAAGATCAAGGACGCTCTGGACCCGGACGAAAGCTGATTCGATAGGACACGCGTCCGTTCGGACGTCGGTTCAGAAAAGAAATGCACCCAGGTGAAGTCCTGGGTGCATTTTTCTCTGTCTCCGGTGCATGTGAAGCACCCGTTCAGAAGAGGCCGAAAATGCGGCCGATCAGACCTGCCGCGATGACGACGGCCAGCAAACCCACCAGGCTGATGGCGATGATCGGCGCGGCCAGGGTGCGCTGCGGTGGTTCGTGTTGCGGGCCGCCGACGCTCGATTCTGCGGGAGGAGTGTCGCCCTGCACGACGCTGCCACCCGACTCCAGCCCTGCGGTGTTGTCCGGTTCGGGGTTTTGCGGTTCGACACTTGCGATCTCGGGCTCATGTTCGGTCATCGACTTCGGTTACCCCAGGTGACCGCACTCAACCACGATCGTGCGCGGAGTCTCTGCCTCCAACATTCCGTAGTGCGAATTGTTCCCCTGCTGTTCATGTTGCGGCCTGGTGGTCCACGATTCAATTCAAGGGTGAAGCTCATTCCACCGTCGTTGCGAGGGTATCGACGAAGTTGGCTCGGCCGTGACGTGCTCGCCGGGGGGACGCTGGCGGCGATCGCCATCCCGGAAGTGATGGGATACACCTCTATTGCCGAGACACCGATTGCGTCCGGGCTGTACACGATCATCTTCCCAACGATCGCGTTCGCGCTGTTCTGCTCGTCGCGTCTGTTGGTCGTCGGCGCGGACTCCGCTACCGCTGCGATCCTTGCCGCCGGGATCACCGGTCTCGGAGTCGCCGGACTGTCCCCGAATACCGAAGAATGGCTGGCCTGGGCCTCGCTCACTGCTCTCGCGTGCGCGCTGATGTTGTTGGTGGCTCGCATACTTCGACTCGGGTTCCTCGGCGACTTCCTCAGCACTGCCGTTCTGGTCGGGTTTCTCACCGGTGTCGGTGTGCAGGTACTGACCGAGCAAATCCCCACAATGTTGGGTCTGCCTGACGCACAAGGCCACTGGCTACGCCAACAATGGGCAACCCTGACCGATCTCGCCGACGTGAATTGGCGCGACGCGGCCTTCTCCTTCGGCACCCTCGCAGTGATCGTCGCATGTAAGCGGAGTGCCCCGTCGATTCCCGGTGCGATGGTCGCTGTGGTTCTCGCGATCGTCGCTTCGAACTACTTCGACGCCTCAGCTCATGGCGTCTCGGTAGTCGGCGCCATGACCGGCGGACTCCCTACACCAGGCTTACCGTCGTCCGTCAGCCTCGAACAAGGAATCGGCGTTCTGTCCATCGCATTTTCGTGCTTCATTCTCATCGTGTCCCAATCAGCCGCAACTTCACGCAGTTATGCCATGAAGCGCGGCGAGCGAGTGAACGTCAACCAGGACATCCTCGGGTTGTCGATGGCCAACCTGACCGCAGGGGCAACCGGAACCTTCGTCGTGAACGGCAGCCCGACCAAGACAGAGGTCCTCGCCGAACACCACGGCCGAACGCAGATCGCGAACATCACCATGGCCCTCTGCGCTCTCGGAGTTGCGCTGTTCGCCACCGGACTCCTCGAACAAATGCCGCTGTCGGTGCTCGCGACGGTTGTCTTCCTCATCGGCATCGGCCTGGTCAACGTCACCGGTCTTCGACGAATTCGAGCCTGGCGACGAAGCGAATTCTTGATCGCCGCCACAACAGCCGCTGTTGTCGTACTGGTCGGCGTCGAACAAGCGGTTATTCTCGGCATCGCATTGTCCATCGCCGAACTCGTCCGCCGTCAATATCAGCCGGCACGTTTCGTCATCGATCGGGACGACGCGGGCAATGCACGCTATGTCCAGGCGAAGCTTGGACTTCAGAGCGCACCCGGATTGCTCGTCTTCCGGTACGGTGCTGACCTGTTCTATGCCAACGCAAGTCGTTTCACAACCGAAGTGGAAGCTCTCGTTGCTGCAACTCCCGACCCGCTGCACTGGATGGTGCTCGATTGCTCGTCGATCAACGACATCGACTACTCCGCGGGCGAAGCCTTGAGCGGCCTGGTCGACTACGTCCACGCTCACAACATTCACTTCGCGCTTACAGGCCTCGACCCGGCATTGACACGAGTACTCACCGAATACGGCGTGTACGGCAAGATCCGACCCGACCGAATCTTCTCCTCTGCCGACGAGGTCTTCGCCGCATACCAGCAAGGCTCAGCAGACGGAAACCAGCCTCGCATGTGAACGGCAGGGTCAGCGGGCGCGCAGCGCAACTCGTGTCTGTGTCTGTGCAGCTCCACACTCGCTCTTGAGTCGGCGTAGCAGCAGATCCAACGCACCGGTATCAGGGACGTAGGCCCGCAACAAGTAGTCGTACGGGCCGGTCATGTGGATTGCCTCGACGACCTGACGCACGAGCTCGATCCGCGTGGTGAAGGTGTCGTAGTCGATCGCTGGATCGAGGCGGACGTCGATGAATACCTCGAGGCCGCCACGAGGACCGCCTGCGCTCTGCCCTTCGAGAAGGGTGTAGCCGAGGATCACGCCCTCGTTCTCCAGCTTTCGAACCCGCGCAGCCGTGGCGTTGGTGCTGAGTCCGACCATACGGCCGAGCTCACTGAACGAACACCGGGCATTCTCCCGTAGAAGCCCGAGAATATGCTCGTCTACGCTATCCATAGCCAGTAGATTAACTGCTGGGCCGCGATTCCGTCGGCGCCCTCGAAGTCGACTCCGCACAGTGGTCACATGGTGAATGACATATGGACCCCGGCAGCCGCAGGCGTCCTTGCCGGTCTCGGCATTGCCATGCCGATGGGCGCAATCGCGGCGCTGTTACTGCGCGAGGGGCTGGTCAACGGGTTCCGGGTGGGGGCCTCGGCGGCGGCGGGAGTAGCAACGGTCGACGTCGCCTATTGCACCGTCGCTACGCTGACCGGCGCGACATTCAGTCGCGCAATCGATGATCATCGCGGAGCCTTTCTGCTCGCGTCGGGAGTGTTGATCGTTGCCATCGGAATCAGGCAGCTGCGTCAGGGGCTGAAGCAGCGTCAGCGAGCAGCTGAGGAGATCGACCGAGTCTCTGCGGCTAGGGCATTCGCCCGTTTCGTCGGACTCACCGCGATCAACCCGATCACCCTGGTGTATTTCGTCGCGCTCTCCGGCGCTGTGACGGTCTCCGGCGGTTCGTGGGTCGGGGCGGCCGTGTTCGTCGTCGCGGTCGGCGCGTCCTCCCTCTCCTGGCAACTCCTCCTGGCGGGGGTGGGTTCACTCTTCGGCGCATCGGTGAGCCTGAGGGCGACTCGCACCGTCGGCGTCATCGCTTCGCTTCTCGTCGTCACTTTGGGTGCTGTGGTCCTGGTCAACGGCGTCGACGCACTCGGACACTGATCCTCGAGGTTGCGCGCCTGCGGACTCCAGTTACATACTTGAGCTAATAGTTGTAGAACTACAAGCATTAGGATCGCCGTGGATGAGTTGACCAAGCACCGCCGCTATCTCGTGTTGGCGATCTGTTGCTCGAGCCTGTTCCTCGTCAGCATCGACAACACGATCGTCAATGTCGCGCTTCCCTCGATCCGCGCCGATCTGAACGCATCGGTCGCCGGCCTGCAGTGGATCATCGATGCGTACACACTCGTGCTCGCCGCGTTGTTGATGCTCGGCGGTTCGAGTGCGGATCGGTTCGGCCGCAAGCGCTTCTTCATGATCGGCACCGCAACGTTCGTGCTGGGATCGCTACTGTGCAGCGTTGCACCGTCGCTGGGATGGCTTGTTGCCTTCCGGACGCTGCAAGCCGTCGGCGGTTCGATGATGAACCCCGTCGCGATGTCGATCATCACCAATACCTTCACCGATCCCAAGGAGCGAGCCGGGGCCATCGGCGTCTGGGGCGGCGTCGTCGGCATCTCCATGGCCGGCGGTCCGCTGATAGGTGGGGCACTCGTCACCTCGGCAGGATGGCAGTCGATCTTCTGGGTGAACGTCCCGATCGGGCTGGTCGCGCTGTTCATGACCTGGAAGTTCGTGCCCGAGTCGAAAGCAGCGCACGCACGCCGCTTCGACCCGGTCGGCCAAGTCCTGATGATCGTGCTGCTCGCGAGCCTGGTTTTCACGATCATCGAGGCGCCTGCAGAGGGATGGTCGTCGACGGTGATCCTCGCGTCGGCCTCTATTGCTGTTCTGTCGCTTCTCGGGTTCCTCTACGTGGAATCACGACAGAAGGAGCCGCTGGTCGAACTGGGATTCTTCCGCTCCGTTCCGTTCTCCGGAGCAACGGTAATCGCTGTGTGCGCGTTCGCGTCTCTCGGCGGCTTCCTGTTCCTCAACACGCTGTATCTGCAAGATGTGCGCGGCTTTTCGCCGTTGCATGCCGGGCTGTACACCCTACCGATGGCATTGATGACACTCGTCTTCGCTCCGATCACCGGCTCCCGCGGACCGCGGTTCTCGCTCGTGGTGGCAGGCGTCGGGTTGACCGTGTCGTCGATCATGTTGACGCAGTTGGGTCCCGACACCTCATTCATGTGGCTTGCGTTGTCGTACATCGTCTTCGGGATAGGCTTCGGCATGGTCAATGCTCCGATCACGAACACAGCCGTATCGGGAATGCCGCGCAGCCAGGCGGGAGTAGCGTCGGCGATCGCCTCGACGAGCCGACAGGTCGGGCAATCACTCGGCGTCGCGGTAGTGGGCTCGATCGTCACCGCCGGATTGGTAGGCAGCTTCGAGGACGGTTTCGTCGACGCGGCCCAACCTGCGTGGTTCGTGATGCTGGCCGCGGGTGTGACCGTGCTGGTACTCGCGGTGCTGACGACCGGCCATTGGGCACGGGGAACCGCACAGCGCGTCGCAGACCGGGCGCCGGAGTTGGTCTCGTGAGCGCAGAGGACATCTGGTCGGATATCCGGACCCTCGTGTTCGACAGAGCCGATCCGCACGGAGCTGTCGTGACTGCCACCGGCATCAGCTTCTTCAAGTGCAAAGTGTTGCGAAGACTGCAGACAGGCCCCCTGTCGGCGGGCGAACTCGCGAAACTGATCGGTTCGGATCCGCCGTACATCTCGATCATGCTGCGCGAGTTGGAATCTCAGGGCTACCTGCTGCGGACCGAGGACCCCCAGGACCGGCGTCGACGCCTCGTCGAGCTGACCGATCAGGGACGGGAGGTCGCCCAACGCGCAGACCGCGCTCTCGCGGCGCCACCGGCCTCGTTTTCGACGCTGTCCGCGGACGACCTGGCACACCTTCGGCGAATCGTTTCGACGCTGGTCGAGTGAGTCCAGTTCACGGAACCCTCTGATTTCACGGAGCCGTCTGGTTCAGAAACCAGCGGTGGCCGAACGGATCGACGAACACGGCCACCCGGCCGGCGGGCGGACTGTCCTCGGGGCCGCGCACCATTGTCGTCCCGGTCGCGGCTATTCGTGCTGCAGATGCGTCGACGTCGGCGACCATCAGATGTAGCGTCACCGCCGCCCCACGAGTCGGGTCGGGGGCGGCCACTCCAGCCGAGTCGAACTGATCGGACATCATCCAGCGCGCGTCGCCGATCGCAAGCTCGCAGTGGCCGATTCGACCGTCGTCCATCACGATCGGCTCGTAGGTGACCTCGGCGCCCAGCGCGGCGATGTACCAGTCGATCGCGGCTCGGCAGTCTGCGACGCAAAGGTAGGGAGTCAGCTGATTCACTTCGTTTCTCCTGTTCGTAGGTGCTGGCTACGACCCCTACGCTAGGGCCTCGTGGCACGTCGGGACCACGTCTCGGCCGAATACGACGGTGTCATCGTCTGGTCATGACCGGGAAGTGATTCTTCCGCACAACAAGATTCAGTGATTCACCAGCACCGGACACAGAGAGTGGTGGATCAGATTCTGACTGACCGAACCGAGCACTGAACCGAGCAATTTGGAGTGAGCGCCACTACCGACGACCACGAGACGAGCGTCTGCCGACAGCGCACAAAGATGCTTCGCAGCAGAACCCTCGACCGACCGCAGCGTGGTGTCCACGTCTGGAAACTTCTCGTGTAGCGGACCCACGAGTTCGCGAAGTGTCCGAATCCGTTCCGCACGAATCCGTTCCCAGTCGACGACGGCGCCACTGTAACCGAGTCCCACTTCTCCGACTATCTGCCACACGTTCACGGCAATGAGCGGTGCGTCGAACGCGCGAGCGTATTCGAACGCCGTCAACACTGCCTGCCTGGACTCCTCGGACTCGTCCACTCCAACCACGACCGGCCGCCGACCCTCGCTCCGGGACTCGTGCGGGTGCTTGCTCCGCCACACCAACACCGGTGACTTCGCGGCATTGCAGATCTTGATCGTATTGCCGCCGAGTACGAGATCGCTGATCGCATTGTGTTTGCTGCTGCCGAGTACCACCAAGGACGCGGTCTTCGACGCCGATGCCATGAAGGTAGCGATGGGTTTGCGAGTGATGACGGTGTCCACACTCACGGTTGGGGCATGCCGGCGTACGAGGGTTTCGGCAGCATTCAGCGCTTCGCGACCGATCGTGTTCAGCTGCCCGAGAAGGATATCTTCGCTCGCCACTGCTGCGGCGACGATGTACCACTCGACGTCCGGCAAACCGTGCACCAGAACGATGGGAATGTCAGTCATGGCAGCGTAGTCCGCAGCCCACGCGCACGCCTGCAGGGCATCGTCGGATCCATCGATCCCTACGTAGATCGCCATCTGCCGATCGTCCAGGTCGTTCATAGGTCGTTCCTTCCGTGGTCGAGGTGCTGAATCCGGCGCAGACCGCTCCGATCCACGGGTCGTTTCTCCGACGCTTCGCTTCACACCCAGTCTTCATCGAACTCTCCGTGCGCCGTCCACACGCCTGACTTACGTCCCCGATACAGGTGACCTAGGTCAGCTGTGCCCTCGGCTGGACCGTCGTAGCGTGTGCCAGCAACAGTCGGCGACCCCGTACGGAGGCTTTTCCATGACCGAACTCGACCAGCCAACTCCAGAGGGGACCGACTCCCACTACAAGGCAACAGGTTCGGCTGTCGTCCGCGAAACACATTCGGCATATGTGTTCCTACTCGACACAGTTGCGTACAAGAAGAAGAAGTCGGTTCGAACCGACTTTCTGGACTTCAGCTCCGTGGATTCTCGATGGTCGGCTCTCGATCGCGAGTACACCTTGAACTGTCGATTCGCGCCGGAGGTCTACATGGGTATCGCCGAACTGACCGATCCCGCCGGTGGCCCCGCTGAACCTCTTCTGAAGATGCGCAGACTCCCGGACAGCGCAAAATTGTCGACCCTTGCGGCCGCTGGGACCGACCTGACCGACTATCTGTCCGACATTGCACGCATCGTCGCCTCCGTCCATTTGCATAGCCCCCGCAACGAGACGATCAGTCATGAAGGCACCCGCGAAGCTCTTCGCGGTCGCTGGCATGCGAACCTGCACGAACTCCGGGCATTGTCCCCCGGCATCATCGATGACACTGTTCTCGACGCCATCGAGGTGCGAAGCGCGCGGTACATCGACGGCCGCGGCGCTCTCTTCGACGCTCGAATCGCTACTGGGCATGTGGTGGACGGCCACGGAGACCTTCTCGCCGACGACATATTCTGTATGCCCGACGGCCCTCGAATACTCGACTGCCTCGACTTCGACGATTCCCTGCGCTACCTGGACGGAATCGATGACGCTGCATGTCTTGCAATGGATCTCGAATACCATCATCGACCGGACGCAGCACACGCCTTCCTCGACGCCTACCTCGAGGCCGCGTGCGATGCTCCACCTGCGTCACTCGTGGATCACTACATCGCGTACCGAGCGACGATGCGAGCCAAAGTCGCATGCATCCGTGCACTGCAGGGTTGCTCCGAGTCGAAAGCCGACGCATCGGACCACGCCCAGCTGGCCCTGAAGCATCTGGAGGCGGCGACGGTGACGTTGACCTTGATCGGCGGGCTTCCGGGCACTGGAAAATCGACTCTCGCGACAGCACTGGCGGACAAAGTTGCCGCAGTTGTCCTTTCCAGTGACGTCGTCCGAAAGGAACTCGCCGGGTTCGAGCCGTCCGATCCACATCCCGCGGCAGTGGGACATGGTTTGTACACACCCAGCATGACCGACCATGCCTACGCCGAATTGCTGCAACGGGCACGGACCGAACTGGCAGCGGGCCGTTCGGTGATCGTCGACGCTTCGTGGTCCGACCCCAGCATGCGAGAGCGCGCGCGACTGGTTGCGGCGATGAGCTGCGCCGAACTTGTCGAACTGGAATGTTCAGCACCGGCAGCGACCTCTCTGCACCGGATCGAAACTCGGAAATCCCATGTGTCCGACGCAACCCGCGAGGTCTACGACGCAATGGCGCGGACCAGGAAAGCATGGCCCACCGCTGCCGGTATCGATTGCTCCCACACCGTCACGGAATCGGTGGAGGCTGCATACGCACAGTGGAGATCAGTGGTTCGTGGCCCACTGTCGTTGGAGGAGGGCGCGTCGGAGGAGGGCGCACAGCCTCGCACAACACCGTCCACCATGGAATCCGCTGTCCACTGAACGAGTGCATGTCGACAACATGAAAGCGTCGCCGCCCATGATCAGCCGGGCGGCGACGCAGTCGAAAGTTCGTGCTCTGTGCTCGCGATCTTCTCAGTCGACGATCGCATTCGATGTCCGACGGCCGTCCTCACCCAACAAGGCCGACACCTCACTCGATTGCACCTCATGTCGGCACCCATCTGCATCCAATTCGACGTAGAAGGGATCGTAGCCTCGCGGATCTGCACCCCGGTCGCCCGTACTCCGACGCTCGAACACGCGCGCTTGCGGCCACCGCGCGACCACTGCCGACCGCAGAGCGATTCCCTCGGGCGCAGTTCCTCCGACTGGGCCGTACTCCCCGATCACCGCAGCCTGCACCGTCCCGCGCACCGATGCCGTCGTCACCGGAAACACGACCGGTGACTCGCTGTCGGGAACATCGATCGTGATCGTCTCCGACTGAATCTGCACCCGAGAATCAGGGGCTTCGCCACCGATCACCCCACCACCGGTCCCGTGTGCCGATTCCTCGACATCGGTTGCATTGTCTTCATCATTTTCTTGGTCATCGATCGACGGCGGCAGCGGAGTACGCCGTCGGCCGAACACGAAGTATGCAAGCGGTCCGACGAAGTTGACGCAGATCACCAGTGCCCAGATTCGCTTGCTTCCCAGTATTTGATCGCGTCCACGTCGTGCGAGGTCGGCCCATGCCGCGGCGGCAAGCGCGAATTGGATCGCTGCCAGCACGAGGACCACGCTGCGATCGCGTCGACACATCTCGTTCCAGCTACCTGGGTTTCGTTGGAACATTCAACACTCCTTTTCCTCGACCTCTCCAGTGCAGCATTACCATTCGATATTTCGACCGTGTTGCTCGTCGAAAGTGGACCAATCGGTTTCCCACTGGCGCATTCGCTGACGGTTACCCAATCTCCACATCGCAACGACGCCCGCCCACGCAAT
Source organism: Rhodococcus sp. EPR-157 (assembly GCF_001647195.1). Taxonomy (GTDB): domain Bacteria; phylum Actinomycetota; class Actinomycetes; order Mycobacteriales; family Mycobacteriaceae; genus Rhodococcoides. The sequence goes on from NZ_LVCV01000151.1 coordinate 13,989, forward strand.
CACCGATCCGGTGAACCACACGGCCAGCGCGACAACCACTCCGATACCCGCAGCCTCCACGCCGGTCGTCGGCGCCGGAAGCTGCTCGCCTCGAGAGTCGATCCAGATCAGCACAGTGTCACCGACCACGGCATCGGAATCGACTTGGACGCTCCCCGAGCGTTCGCCACCATCCGGCGCTGTCCACGTCGCAGGAGCCGACGCACGCACGGGCACGGCTGGTTCCTGCATCGAATCCCGCTGTAGCGGTAGGCCGGTCACAGTTGCCAGGGTTTGTGTCGCGGTCGCCCGTTCTTGCGCAGCACGCGTGTTCACATCGGAATACGTCACGGAGCCGAAGGTCGCTGCCATCGGAACAAGAAGCAGCGAAAAGACCACCGCGAGGACAGCGACAGCGCTGTCGCGACGGTCACTTCGCCGGACCAGTGGATGCTTACTCCACGGCGCGCGAGCCAACCAGAATTGCATGATCGCTCCGCTCATCGTCGCCACCCTCCTTCGTCTCCACACCGGCGCATATCAGCTGCTCAGATTCGTGGCGCGCGGCAAATCATGACCGGAACCTTCGCGTGGTAAAGAAGGTTCCGGCTGGTCGAACCAGCCAGTGCACCGAGAAGCCCGCTGTGGCCCCTACTGCCGACGACGATGAGCTGCGCGGCATCGGAGACGTGCATCAACGTTCCGGCTGGGTTGGCATCGCGCAGTATCCGTTGTACGGCCACCTCGGGATATTGTTCGCTCTTTCCAGCCAGACCTTCGGCCAGCACGGCTGCTTCTGCGGCCTTCACCGCGTCCCAGTCGAGCATCAACGGAATCTTGAATACTCCCGCCGTCAACACGCCGCTCCACGTGTGCACCGCAATGACAGGAGCTCCGAAGGCCGCTGCGAAGCCGAATGCCTCGTCGACAGCCTGGGTGCTCAGCTCGCTGCCGTCGACCCCGACGACGACCGGACCACGCCCTGGTTCGTCGCCCACCGCACCTCTCCACACGACGACAGGGCAACCCGCTTGGTCGACCACGTATTGGGTCGTGGATCCGACCAGGGCACCACCCACCGAACCCAGCCCTGATTGCCCCACGACCAGTAGCCGAGCGTGATCCGACGCGTTCAGCAGAGCACGGGCCACGAAGTCGCCCGATATCTCGGTGCTGACCTCGATATCGGGGCACCAGGCCAACGCAACCTTCTCCGCCTCGTTGGCGATCGCACCCGATGCGGCCAGCATCCGTCCGTCCCAGTCGCCGGCGCTCGACAAGTCGAATTCGCGGTATGCGGAGAGCGTGAATTCCATCGCGCACAGGATGTGCAGAGGCAAGTTCAGCCGTGAGGCCACCGAAGCGGCCCACTGAGTTGCACCGAGCGAATTCGCCGAACCGTCCACGCCCACTACGATCCTTCGATGATTGGCCAGCACCGTCATCGTCGTCCTCCCGTTCACGGTGGTGACCACTCGACAATGCTCACCGTGACTTCAGTGTCGCCCCCTCGCGAGTCGCACTACCAGAGGAGAAGTACTCGCAGCGCACCGGATTCGCGGTGACCTTCGACCCTGGTACCGGCGCCGAAACTCCCCGAGGCTGCACAGATGAAAGCCTGGCGTGTGACGCAGCCCTGTTCGGTGGATGACAGCCCGCTCATGCTGTCCGACGAACCCACTCCCCGACCCGACACCGGGGAACTGCTCCTTGCCGTCGACGCGTGCGCCGTGTGCCGTACCGACCTGCACGTGATCGAGGGCGACCTGCCGGTTCACCACCCCAATGTCGTGCCGGGACACGAGATAGTGGGCACCGTCGTTGCTGTCGGACCCGGAACCCTCACGCGTCACCGTGTGGGTGACGTAGTGGGCGCCGCGTGGCTGCGATCGACCTGCGGATCGTGCATCTACTGTTCGAGCGGACGTGAGAACCTATGTCGTGCTTCGTTGTACACCGGGTGGGACCGAGATGGGGGCTTTGCCGACTTCACCCTGGTTCCCGCCGACTACGCCCTGACACTGCCGCGCGGGTACAGCACGGTCGAACTGGCACCGTTGTTGTGCGCGGGCATCATCGGCTATCGCGCTCTCGCGGCCGCCGACGTCCCGCGTGGTGGCAGCCTCGGGTTGTACGGGTTCGGAGCGAGTGCACATATCGTTGCGCAGCTCGCCATGTCGGACGGTGCCCGCGTGCACGTCATGACCCGCGACCCCGCCGCACAGACCCTGGCAGAATCGTTGGGGGCGGCCTCCGTGCAGGGAGCATACGACGCACCACCCGAGCGCCTCGATTCGGCGATCGTGTTCGCGCCCGTCGGAACGCTGGTGCCTTGTGCGCTCGAAGCGCTCGAATCCGGCGGAACCGCAGTCTTGGCCGGAATTCACATGTCCGACATTCCTGCTCTGAACTACCAACAGCATCTCTTTCACGAGAAGCGACTACGTAGCGTCGAGTCGAACACCCGTGACGACGCCCGCGAATTCCTCGCGCGGTGCGAAAGAGACAGAATCCAGATCGCGACCACGTCGTACGCGTTCGACCAGATTCCCACCGCGCTTCGCGATCTTCGACACGGGCGGTTCGCCGGGGCAGCAGTTGTGACGATGTGAATCAACGCATCTAGGAGGAACCTGTTCGGCCGTGTCGTGCTGCCCGGAAGGTGACGACGGCGAGAACGAACATCGCAAGTGCGGACGCGCCTACAACTACACCCCACCCGGTCATTCCCGATGCGAAGACAGTGAGACAGATCCCGACGGCCGCGATGCCCGCCACGATCAGTATCTCGGTGAGCACGTTCTCGAGCTCGGTGATCGTGGATCTATGGGATGTGATGTTTCCATTCATGTCGATCCTCCTGTTGTCGAACGATGACTTCGACTGTGCACCGCGCCGTCGTGGTCGGTCAGTGCCAAAAGTCCCTATTCTCGGTCAGCACGGCACCGCACGATGGAGCCATGATCGATCCTGTTTCCGACCTCGAGTCCACGACTGTCGTCGGCGTAGACGGCTCGGCTTCCGCTCACAACGCAGTCAGGTGGGCAGCCACCGACGCTGCCGCCCGAAAGACGCCCATGCTGCTCGTCTATGCGGGTGTCGGGAAGAGTGGCACATCACTTTCTGCCGCAGTCAATCTTCGCGCCGGCACGACGACGAACGCACGCGCACACGCGCGAGAGGCTCTCGCGACCGCACGGGCCATCGCACGCTCCGCTGTGGATGACGACCTCGACGTCCGGATTGTCCTCGAGAGCGCACCCCCGGCCGAAACTCTCATCCGCTACTCCGAATCTGCGCGAATGCTCGTCCTGGGCTCGCGTCGACAGAGCGCGGTGGCTCGTGCAGTGCTCGGTTCGGTCAGCAGCGTCGTCGCCGCTCACGCCCGGTGCCCAATTGCAGTGATTCCGGAGAACTACGCGGTCCGATCACCCGGTCCTGGGGCAGGTCCGGTCGTCGTGGGCCTCGACCATTCATCGAACGACGATGCAGTGCTCGGAACGGCTTTCGATCAAGCATCACACCTGGGCGCATCTCTGCGCGCAGTGCATGCTTGCGAAAAAACGGACCCTGCAGCACTTTTCAGTGAATATGTCGAGTACGGTCCCCGCCTGGACCCCACAAGCGGACCGAAACGATGGATCGACCGACTCCTCGCGACGTGGGGAGAGAAGTACGCCTCAGTCGACTTCACGACACACATCGCGACAGAGCGCCCGTCCCAAGCCTTGTTGAACAACGCACGTGATGCCCAACTGGTCGTTGTCGGCGCCCGCAGCCGCGGAGCCATCCCACCACTGCGCATCGGATCGACCAGCCGCGCCGTGCTGCATCACGTCGACATACCCGTCATCGTGGTACCAGCCGTCATGGGTCGCGAATCATGATCAAAGATGTGGCGACCCGGATCGCGGAAACCCCGGTTGGGGTGATCGTGACAGCTGTCAGTGCAAGTGTCGTGGTCACAAGCCTCCTCGTGGGCAAGACCCTCGTGGACGAGTTCGCCGACCGCATCACGCGACGCCGCCGCGCGCGTGATCAACGAACGATCAACACCGCAGATTCAGCGTGATGCAGGAGATTCTGGCTCACCGACCCCAGCGCCGCACCGCGCAGGGTGCCACGGCCACGAGACCCGACCGCAACGATCAGGGCCTTGGACGACAGCGCCTGCAACCCTCGCGCTGGTGACGAACTCGCGCTCACGGTCGACAGCTTCACGTCCGGGAACTTGTCGCGCATCGCGGAGACGTGTGTGTCCAACCAGAGCTTTTCTTCGGTACGAACCTTGTCCCAGTCGATGTAACCGGCCGCGAATCCGATGCCGGCGAAACCGACGCCGGTCTGCGCGGCGAGCCCCCAGTAGTTTGCCCCGACAAGCGGCGCACCGAGCGTGTGCGCCATGTCGAGTGCGGTGGAAAATGCCCGATCTGACTCGCTGCTGCCGTCCACCCCGACCACGATGGGTCGCAGGTCGCTGCCCGACCCGGCAGCCGATCGCCAGACCAGCACTGGGCTCTGCACGTGGTTGACAACACGAATGGTGTTGCTGCCGAGAAGTAGGTCTCGAGCTGCATTCGTCCGCGGAGTACCGAGTACCACCAGTTTCGAGGGAATCGCCGCGAGGACTTCAGGCAAGGTTCCATCTGCGCTGACTTCCTCGACGACAACGCCGGGCGCGGCAGCCGTTGCCTCCGCTGACGCGCGTGCGAGATACTCGTGGCCGGCTCGTCGAAGATCGTCTTCCAGAGCCCCGCCATCGACGAATGCTGCCGAACCGTACCAATCTCCATCCGGGACAACGTGAACCAACCGGAGAGGAGCATCGATCAGTCGGGCATATGTTGCCGCCCAACACGCGGCTGCCCGCGATCCGTCGGAACTGTCGATGCCTACGACAACCGGTAGTACCCGTTCACCTGTATCGTTCATAGCTCTCTCTCAATGCGCATCGTGACGGCTCCGACCTCGCGACGCAGGGCGTCACCGAGTTCGATGTGATTGCTTTGAAAGGCTATGCCGGTCACCGCGCGTGAAGGAGGGCCATCCGTCTGCAATACAAGGACCAACGTCCCGCAATCGACGCTGCAGCCTCAGAGGTAGCGCTCTTCGACGGCGGTGAGGACATGGCGTCGTATTCGTTCGAGATCGGCTGCTCGGTGGGCCTGCAGTTGGTCCTCCCATTCGGCAACCTGCGATGCCAACTCGCGATCACCGATCGTGCCTTCGAGCCACCGCGAAAAATCTCGTCGCTCCAGGTGATACTCCAACACTTCGGAGTTCAGTCGGCTCAGGTGCATTCGGAATTGCGCGATGTTCTCGGCGACTGCGGGGCCGTCGCCGGTGTTCCGGAAGTAGAAGCAGCGGTCCCCTGGCAAGGAGGTGTCCTCGTACTTTCGGCGATGTCGCACATGGGTGGTGTGTCGACTGGCGACGAAGAACGATGTCGGTGCGGCCCAACCGAATTGTATGCTGGCTCGCCACGACGCCTTCGGCACCCGTTCGACGGGACGGGCTTGTGCCACACAGTTGATCAGAATGTCCGACTTCTCGACGTCGGCCGAGGGCATGAGTCCCGGACGCCACGACGACAGAAGATACCCTCCGCGTCTCATCCATGGCTCTTCGTCGTCTTCGCGGAGAAGGTGCGCTTCGTCGACCACGACCCAGTGCGGAAATCCTTTCTCCTCACGTTGCACCTCGGCGGCCACCCGCAGCCGTTGCATATACGACGGCTTCTGATCCTCCGGTAGCGCCGACAGATCGACGACAGCACTGGACCAAGGAGAAAGGAGGGTCTCGACCAGATCTCGGGGCTCGGGCAAGGCGCTGCGGGAGTCGACGACACGCACCTGATGCAGTTGATGCAAGGGCGCGTGATCACCCTCGGGGTCGATCACAAGTACACAGTATCCCGCCTCGATCCACCGTTCTGCCATGAGCCCGACGAGATAACTCTTCCCGCAACCACTCTCACCGGAAACGACTATTCGCGCTTGACTCCCAGGCACTTTCGTCGGAGTATCGTCGTCGTAGAAGCCGATCTCGATCCAACGACGAGGCGGACACCACCGTTCCGATCCGGTCATGAACGGACCGGCCACCAGACTTGCGATCCCGACCCCGTTCGCCACGCCCAGCACCATGTCTGCGTGGCGACGTACGGAGGGAACCGCGTTGGCGACCGCGATACCGACTTCGGCCACGTCGAACATCGCCATGTCGTTTTCAGCATCCCCGATTGCAATCGTGTTGTGCGAGGACAGGTTCATTTCCGACAGCACTGCGGCGAGACCTGTTCCTTTGGTGACCCCTGCGGGAAGCACCATCAGTTGCCCGCGATTGTGAATCATCTGCGTGTCCAATCCGCGACTGCCGATGATATCGAGAACGTCGCCGGCATGGACTGCGTCGGTTGCCAGCAACACTTCCCCACGCCGATTGGGGATGTGCTTCGCGTCGAGCGCGAGCGCAACTTCCCGGTCCACGGGTGGTGCCAACAATCTGGTTCGCCCACCCACCACTGTTACGGCCCCGTTCTCGAAGACCATTGCGTCGAAGGCCTTCTCGATGTCCGGAAAACCCGCGAGTAGTTCGACTCGAATTCGGCCGGTCACCAAGATTCGAACGACGCCGTCCTGACGAAGTCGATCGAGCGCGTGCAACACTGTCACCGACATTGCGCCACCGTCTGTCACGGTGCCGTCGAAGTCGGTGGCGCCCACCCGGATGAAGCCCATTCGTTACTGCCCTTCACATCGATGACGGACTGCCCGGTCGGGCCATCCCGACAGCGGAGAATGTGCACATTCTCCGCCGCCCGATGGGGTGCCCGCAGGGTCGGTGGACCTTGATCGTGGAGAACTTTCGCCCTTCTCTCTGCCTGTTGTCTGCGAGGACGGCGCGCCCGGCGATGCAAGGACCTTGGACCCTTCAAGAAGGGACGTTCGGCGTCAGCCGCGACGACTACCCCGTATGTACGGTCGCAGTCGACACCACCACATACGACCGAGAGCCAACGGAGACGACCATGGCCAGTGCGCAAACGCCTTCCTCAGTAGTAGTCGGAACCGACGGCTCGACCGCAGCACTGGATGCTGTTCGGTGGGCAGTTCGGGAAGCTTCCGCGAGACGGGTACCGCTGAGAATCGTGCATGTCGCGCCGCGTCACGACCTGGATCCGGTCTTCGGCGCCCCGGACGTGGACCGCGACTACGGCAACGCAGCGTTGCTGGCAGCAGCGGCTGCTGCGGCCGAAGAACCCAATTCTCCCGTCGTGGAACCCGTCTACAGACAGGGCACCCCAGAATCCGTGCTGCGCCACGAAGCCGTGTCCGCGAGCCTGTTGGTGGTCGGCTCGGTAGGAATCGGCATGCTGGGCTCACTTGTCCTCGGATCGACAGCGGCCGAACTCGCAGCTACCGCGCCGTGTCCGGTAGCAATCATCAAGTCTTACCGCACCGCAGTCTCGACCGACGAGCACAACGCACTGCCCGTAGTTGCCGTGCTCGCCGGAACGGACGACGTATGGGAAGAGTGGGACTCGATAGTCGAGGCAGCAACCGCAGAAGCTCGGATTCGCAGAACTTCGATGATCATCGCGTCCTCCGACGAAGCAGGCGACACGGACGGCGGCCTGGAACGGCGCATCACTCGATGGCAAGCGCAGACGCCCGACGTCCGAATCGATTCCATCAGCCAAGACGGCGCACTCGCAACATTGGCTGTGTCACTGTCCAAGGCTGCCCAACTGACCGTAGTGGGCCCACCGGAACACGATCGGCTACCGCTCCTGGGAATCACCGGACGGACGGTGCATCAGCTTCTCTTCCACTCGGACAGCCCATTGATGATCTGTCGTTCTCATCCCGTCGGACCCGGTCTGGCTGCGAGCACGGCCCGGTCTACCGCAGGAGTGACCGCGGCCCATCAGTGAACACGACAGGGTGACCACTGCTGCGGTGTGAGGGACCAATGACCCTTGGAACCGAATGCGACGTGCCCGACCATCGGATCATGACGACAACACACATCAGCGACGCAGAAATCAAGGCCCGCGTCGAGCTGGAGCTGCATTGGGCCCCTGAGCTCGACACCACTCACATCGGGCTCGCCGTGACCGATGGCAGCGTGACGCTTTCCGGCGAGGTCGCGGACTTCTCGCAAATCGAGATTGCCGAACGCGCCGCGTGGAAAGTTTCCGGGGTCTCGGCAGTCGCCCGTGAAATGAATGTTCGAAACGAAGTCGGCCCTGTGAACGACACCGATATCGCCCGTGACGTAGCCACAGAGCTGGACAGAAATTCAGATGTACCGACGGACTCGGTGCACACCACAGTCACTCACGGATGTGTGTTCCTGACCGGAATCGTGCTCTGGGACTTCCAACGCGCCGCAGCCGAAAGTTCGGCTGCGAACGTGCACGGAGTTCGCAAGGTGAGCAACATGATCGAGGTCAGCCCCCGCGCCGCGGCGGAGCATGTCGCCCGACATGTCGAGGCAGTACTCGAGCACGCCGCGCGAGTGGCTGCCCAGCACATCTCTATCTCGACCGACGGCGGTGGAAATGTCATTCTCGAAGGCACTGCTCGCTCCATCGCCGAAAGCGACGAGATCTGCAGGGCAGCCCGAGAGGCGCGCGGCGTCGAGACAGTTCAGAACCGACTTCACGTCATCGATTGAAAGGCACACCATGAACACGTTGGTGATCTATGAATCCATGTACGGCAATACCAGACTCATCGCCGAAGCCATTGCCAGGGGATTGCAACACAGCGGCACTGTCGATGTCGTACCAGCATCCCATGCGCGAGAATGTGACATCGCTACGTACGCTCTTCTCGTCGTCGGTGGACCTACCCACGTGCACGGGATGAGTCGGTTGCGAACGCGCGATGCGGCGATCGTGGCCGCATCGCGACCGGACAGCACAGTGCACCTCGAAGCCGGAGCATCGAGTGCGGGCCTACGGGAATGGTTGTCCACGTTGGCTCCGTCGCCCAACGGACTGGCGGCCGCGTTCGACACTCGAATCGACAAGTCGCCGTTCCTGACCGGCCGCGCATCGAAGGTGATCGCTCGAAAGCTCCGTCGTGTTCATCTCGACATCGTCGCTCCTCCCGAGAGCTTTCTGGTCGATGCAGAATCGAATCTGAAGGCACACGAAGTCGAACGTGCCGAGCAGTGGGGGCAGTCGCTGGCTGCGAAAGCCGCCCAGCTCAGTACGAATTGAGGCGATAGTACGGTCACTTTCCTCGGCAGATCATCACCGGGCAGTGCGCGTGGTGAGCGAGGTTGCTGCTCGTCGAGCCCAGCAAAGCCTGTGCTGCCGACCCCCGTCCTCGACTGCCGACCACCACCAACTGCGACTGTCTCGACAGGTCGACCAGCAGGTGAGCGGCGCTCCCCTGCCTCAATACATGTTCGACAGCGACTTCGGGGTACTTCTGTGACCACCCCGCGAGGCTCTCCGACAACAGAGCGGACTCCTCGTTCTCCAACGTGGTCAAGTCGACCAAGCCGGGCAGTGCCACACCGCCACCGAGCGAGAACGCATTCCAGGTGTGCGCAGCGATGAGTGGGAGCCCAAGACCGGCCGCAAGTTCGAAGGCGTACTCGACCGCCGCGGCACTCGTGGCGCTTCCGTCGACACCGACCACGATCGGCGCGTCGACTGCTGCATCTCCTGCTCGCCACACGACCACTGGACAATCAGCCTTGTCGACCGTCCGTTTCGCTGTACTTCCGAGCAGGGTCGAGACCAACAGTCCGGTACCGGAGTTGCCGACCACCACCACGCGAGCCGTCCGCGAATGTTCGACCAGCATCACTGCTGCCGATGTTGTGTCCACCCCTGTTGTCACCGACAGAGACGGATGCGCCTCCTGAACGGCCGTGGACAAGTCCGCGACGAGCTTGTCGGCGGTGTGTCGTTGTTCCTCCCACACTTCGGCAGGAATGACCATTGCCGACTCGGCCATGTAGAACGTCGGCTCCTGAACGGCGCTGGCGATGTGCAGCGGGGCGTTCAAGCGCTCGGCCACGTTCGCTGCCCAGCGCGCGGCCGCGGCACTGTTCGGTGAACCGTCGACACCCACGACGACCCTCTGATGATTTGCCAGAATCATGATCTCTCCCTGTCTTCGGCGCAGGCAGGTGCCGACGCGATGTCGGCGTCCGCTGTTGCTGCATCCGGCGTGGATGCACCTTCATTGCACGCTGACGTAGGGAGACCGGCACAGAGCATTTCGTCACCGGTGTCAGGGACTCGGCACTACGGCATCCGGACCGGTGACCCTGGTCGGGTTACACGTGGCATCGAAAGGATGAAAGCATGACCCACACGGACAGTGCGTTCAGCGAGGACAGTGCACCGACAAAGCGGACAATCGTCGGCGTCGACGGCTCTGTGCCTTCGGAGGTCGCGGTGAGATGGGCTGCCGCCGACGCAGCTACACACGGGACAGCATTGACGCTCGTCTACGCAGGAGTTGCGTCAGGCGGAACACAATCGAACGCACCGCGTCTCAGCGGTGGCGCATCGAGCGCACACGCCCGTTCGGCACTGGCTACCGCCCAGGCGGTCGCCCAGTCCGTGGCCGGGGGCTCCCTGGCTATCGAGACCGTTCTCGTGTCGACTCCGCCGGCCGAGGCCCTCATCGGTTACGGCCCGGATGCTCGGCTGATCGCGCTCGGTACGCGCGGTCTGGGAGGGCTTGCCCGCGCGGTCCTCGGCTCGGTCAGCAGTGCCGTCGCCGCGCAGGCCGGCTGTCCGGTGGTCATCGTCCCGGAGCATTTCGACACCACCCAGGTGGACGCCGACTCCGCCCCCATAGTCGTCGGGCTCGACCATTCACCACACGACAATGCAGTTCTCGCTGTCGCTTTCGATCAGGCGGCACGGCGACACGTCAGCCTGAGGATGGTCCACGCCTTCACCGCTCTCCATCCAGGTACGTCCTTCGGCGAGTTCGTGCAGTGGGGCCCTCATCTGGATCCCGCAGGCGCAGCGAAACTCTGGATGGACGAGGTCGCCGGAGCGTGGGGCAACGAGTATCCGGCAGTACAGGTTTCGACGTGTGCGATCGAGGACTATCCATCACGCGTTGTTCTCGAGATGGCCGCCGATGCTCAATTGATCGTCGTCGGCTCTCGCAGCCGCGGTGCAATTTCGCCGCTGTTCATAGGGTCGACCAGTCGCGCGGTCCTTCATCGCGCCGAAATCCCGACCATCATCGTTCCGGCGATCTGATCGGCGAACGGCGATCACCTCTTGTTAATGGAGAGGACACTCGAGATCGGTCGTCGCGGAGTCTGTTTCGGCGCCCCGCCGGTCGGCGGGGTACCGATCCTCACCAAGACCTGCGGCACACCACCCTCGGGTGCAAGCGATTCGACCAGCGCCCGGCTGCCGGACTGTTCCGTCAAATGAGTCAGCGGACACGTCGCAAGTCCTCTTGCTGCGGATTCGAGCAGAAGCGGAGAGAGCGCTCGGCCAGCCTTCAACCAGTCGATACGGTGATCGCCCTCGGTACTGAGCAGAACGACACTGGAACGGTCGATCCAATCGACCGACCGGTCGTGAAGACCGACTCGGCGTGGTTCTGGAAATTGGCGCCCGATATCAACGTTCGCCGACTCGGACCGATCCGCGAGCGCACTCGGCGGTATCCCACGCGATGCCACCACATGCCCGGCCCACCAGCGGATCTCGGCTTGGTAGGTTGCGTCGTACTTTCGGATGCCCGCACTCAACCTGGATGCGGTGGCCAAAGTTTCCCTTGCATCGGGTGATAGGACAGTAAGCGTCGCGCCATGATTGTCCGCAGCCCGTTGCATTGTCGACGTGAGGACGCTGCCATCCGGAACAGGGCCGAATGGCCGGCGATCGGACCGCCTGCGGCTGATCGCGGTCAACAGGTCGAACTCGTGCGACTGTGGATGCGCACCATGGACGAAGTGAACACGCGCGAGATGATCAGGAGAACCGGGAAATGGCAGTTCGCCCACCTCGGTGGACCATCGAAATGTCGCCGCCGCGGTAGTCAGATGATCCAGGGCGGCCCCGCAACTGATCACCATCTGGCGGCCCAGCGGATCGATCGACTCCAGCAGACGCGACCGGTCCGTATGCAGATTGAGATAGCCGTCGGAGTACACCCACTTCCAAGGCTGACTATTGTGAACCGACGGCGCACGGCACGCAAGTTCCACCAGCATCTCCACTACCGCCGACTCCGGCTGAACGCTCATCATCACTCCTATACATCCCCACTGCGAGAGCAATGGCCCACTGCGAGAGCAATGGCAGAGGCCAGTGTTGTCGCCGATCTCACATAGGCGAAAGGGCCGTACGTCATCCGAAACACGAGCACTTCGGCAACAGTGTCCCAGCAACGGAAAACCGTATGCTGGCAAGACGAGCGCATGGAAGGAGTCGCGGTGATCACTGTCTTTCTGGTCGACGACCACGAGATCGTCCGTCGGGGTCTTATCGATCTCATCGAGTCCGACCCCGAACTGTCCATAGTCGGAGAAGCGGGCACGGTCAGCAATGCCCTCGCTCGCATACCTGCCTTGCGCCCTGACGTTGCGGTCTTGGACGTGCAGCTACCCGACGGCAATGGCGTAGAACTGTGTCGCGAATTGATGTCGAGCATGCCTGAGCTGCGGTGCCTGATGCTGACTTCGTTCACCGAGGACCAAGCCATGCTCGACGCCATTCTTGCCGGCGCGATGGGTTACATCGTCAAGGACATCAAGGGCATGGACCTGACCAAGGCGATCAAGGACGTCGGACTCGGACGGTCCTTGCTCGACAATCGTGCAGCCGCGGCGCTGATGCGGAAGCTGCGGGCCTCCGAGGACACGTCCGTCACGGGCCCACTGGCTTCGCTCACCGACCAAGAGCGCAAACTGCTTGCGCTGCTCGGGGAAGGGTTGACCAATCGGCAGATCGCCGAGCGGATGTTTCTCGCCGAGAAGACGGTAAAGAACTATGTGTCGCGACTGCTGGCCAAGCTCGGTATGGAAAGGCGGACGCAAGCTGCTGTGTACGCATCCAAACTGGAGGGATGACGTAGATACGTCGCATCGGAGCGGCGACTCGGCCATACTGTTGCTGTGGTCGGAAACCATGGCGACACCGGGAAGACATTCACCGGCGAACTGAGCGGAACACTGTCTCAGCTACGCCTCCGGGAACTATTGGGAGAGGTCCAGGAGCGGCTGGGAAAGATCGTAGATGCGCGTGAGCAGCTCGACAGTCTGCTTCACTCGATGCTTGCCATCTCCGAGGGGTTGGACCTCGAGGAAACTCTGCGGTCGATCGTTGTCTCGGCCGTCGAGCTCGTCGACGCTCGCTACGGAGCTTTGGGTGTACGCGGCCACAACCGTGAGCTGAGCGCTTTCATATTTCACGGCATCGAAAGCGAGACGGCCGAAATAATTGGACCGTTGCCTACCGGCGGCGGTGTACTGGGATTGCTGATCGACCAGCCGCAAGCCCTCCGTCTCGACCGGCTCTCCGATCATCCGTCGTCGATCGGTTTTCCACCTGGACACCCACCGATGAATACGTTCCTCGGTGTTCCGATTCGAGTTCGCGACGAAGTATTCGGAAATCTGTATCTGACCGAAAAGAACAACGGAAAGTCGTTCACCGAGGACGACGAGGCGGTGATGCAAGCGCTCGCATCCGCTGCAGGTGTCGCTATCGAGAACGCCCGGTTGTACAGCCAAGCGCGCACACAACAATCCTGGCTGGAGGCTACCCGCGATATCGCGACCGATCTGTTGAGTGGCACCGCCACCGATCAGGTTCTTCGAAAGGTCGCCGAGCAGGCCTTGCGACTTACTGCCGCCGATCTCGCGTTCATTGCCATCCCGGGTGAAGCAGACGCACCCGCAGAA
>NZ_LVCV01000152.1 GCF_001647195.1 Rhodococcus sp. EPR-157
GATCGACTTCGGGCACCTCGTTCCGGAGCCGGACACCGATCCGAGCCGAGCATCTCGAATTCGACGCTACCGAAGGATCAGGTGTCGAATACGGCCCCGCACTCATCTCTCCGCTTCGCGCTTCGGATCGAGTCGCAGGGGTTCTGGTTGTCCTGCGCCGGATCGACGGCAAGCCCTTCGACGACACTCAACTCGAACTTGTGTCATCGTTCGCCGATCAGGCCGCCGTGACCGTACAAATGGCGAATTCCGCACGCAGACTTCGCGAACTGGATGTGCTGGCCGAGCGTGACAGGATCGCCCGAGATCTGCACGACCGAGTGATCCAACGGATATTCGCTGCCGGGCTGTCTCTCCAGAGCACGGTGCAGCGTGCAACAGCCCCGGAAGTCAAGACGCGGCTCGCAACCACGATCGATGACCTCCAGGACACGGTCCAGGATATTCGCAGTGCAATATTCGACCTGCACTCTCGTGATACCACAACCGTCGGTCTACGACGGCGTGTCGATGACATCGTCGACGAGATGACCGGGAACTCCGGATTGCGAACGACATTGCGGGTCTCGGGGCCTTTGTCGGTGGTGGATCCGCCACTTGCCTCACACGCACTGGCGGTGCTTCGCGAGGGAATCAGCAACTGTGTGCGCCACGCTCACGCCACTACCGTCACCATCGCGATCAGCGTCGCGGACGATCTCACCGTTGTCATCACCGACGACGGTGTCGGAATGCCCGCCGATGTATCGGCCAGCGGACTCGACAATTTGCGATCGAGAGCTCGGGAATGCGGCGGACACATGATTATCGAACCCGCTACCGAGGCGGGCGGCACTGTTCTGACGTGGTCTGCGCCCCTCCCCTGATGTGCACAGCTGTCCCATTCACAAGTTCATCGTGACTGGTTCGTGGACAACCTTTTCCAAGTCCTGTGCGCTGCACTCGAGCAATTGATGCGCCAGGTCCGACAACGCTCGTGCGGTGGCGAGTTCGTCGCCGATCTCGGGCACATTCGGGTCCGCGGGACTCTTTCGAGCGTGTCCCACACCGGTCAAATGGGTGTCGTCGCGCGTTCGAAGTCGCGCCACGGCCCGCGTTTTGTTGTCGTGCTCATCGATGGTCACCTCGACCGACCACTGGTGTTGTTCCATTGTTCTCGTCCTTTCATAGGCGAACCGGAACGTCGAAACCACGGCATTCCTCGCTAGGTCTACAGCAGGTCCTCGTTCCGTCACAGAGCATTTCGACCTCGGTGCCTGGGACCTTCGGGCCACGTCCAGTAATCGGGACCTTCGGCTCTATCTCGACGACCTACGCCCGGCGTTGACTCGAGACAGCTGCAAGATCAGACCCTCGATCTCCCGAATCGACGCGAGGTAGTTTCCATGACAACGTCCACGGCAGACACCGCACCCGCACCCGCACCCGATGAAGCTCCTGACGTCGGTGGACGCATCACGACGATCAGTGTCGGACTCGATCAGAGCCCCCACTCGTGGGGAGCGCTCGAGTGGGCCACGGACATCGCACATCGGGCCGGAGCAAAGATTCGAATCGTTCATGCTCTTCCACAGCACCGATTGGAAGACATCCGGTCCGAAAATCCTCGATCTCGCGTGATCGGAAAACGGTTGTTGCGGTCTGCAGCGCGCTCCGTTCACAAGAAAGACCCAGCTCTGACCGTCGACACGGTGCTGACTGACGATCCGATCGCTTCATACCTGACCACGCTGACCCGCACCGCTGACCTTGCCGTCATCGGTAGTCGCCCGTCCGGGCCGGTGAGAGATACGCTGTTCGGACACCACGCAACTCGAATCGTCGCCAAGTCGAGTTGTCCGGTCGTGGTCTGGCGTGGGCAGTCGGAAGCTCGCAGCGATGCTGGAGCTGTCGTGCTGGGCATCGACGATTCCGAGTCTTCCTCTCGCGCAATCACGCTCGCCTTTTACCTTGCCGATATTCTCGCAACCCCGTTGACAGCAATGCACACGGAGGCGCCCGTCCACGGCAGCGCAGTACACAGTGGGGCCGCACCCGAAGATGATCGTCTCGATTGGCTGCGCGCACGCACGGCGACGGCCGCCCAACACCACCCATCAGTCGATGTGCACCTGCATTGCCTCGGTTCGACACCCGAACATGAGCTCCGGCGGGCATCCTCGACGGCCCAACTCGTTGTGATCGGAAGTCACGGTTGCGGTCTGCTCAAGGGAACCCTATGTAGGTCCACGGTGCAACAACTGATCCACTCTGCCGGTGGACCGCTTCTTGTGGTTCCCTGACGCCGCAATTATGCCCGCCCCGATAGAGGAGCTCATCATGTCCCTGCCTGATACCGTTCCGAGCGCCTTCGAGGGCTGGCCGATCGAACGCACAGTGCCCGCCCTTGCCAGCGTCGTCACAGCCGCAGGGCTCGTCCTCGGCGAAGTGGCCTCACCGCGCTGGCGACTGCTCAGCGCATTCGCGGCAACCAACCTCGCCCTCTACGCTGCGGTCGGTTGGTGCCCGGCAAGCATCCTTCTCGCCAAGATCGGAGCACCGAGTCTCCGCCCACCTCGAAATAGCTAGTGCGCGAGTCACTCTGCGCGGAGATGTCAATGCACAACGAGCACAGGGCATTCGGCGTGGTGGACGAGATTCTGGCTCACCGAACCCAACACTGCCCCGGACAACCGGCCACGGCCACGACTGCCGACCACCAATACCTGGGCCGTCCCCGACAGTGCGCGCAGTTCACGAGCCGCAGAAGCGCCGACGGCCAACACTCGGACGGAGACGGACGGATAGCGGTCACGGTACGTCTCGACCATGGACTGCAACCACTTGTGCTCCGCTTCGCGCAAGGGCTTCCACTCCACCGACGTCGCATAGTGCAACTCGTCGGCTTCGCTGACGGCGCCGACATGCACTGCAAGCAATTCGACACCCAGAATGTTCGCGAGGTCGAATGCCGCCCCCAGCGCGCGTTTCGACGGGTCCGAGCCGTCCACACCCACCACGACGGGTCTCTGTTCGTTCAGCTCGCTGTCTCGCCGAGCCCGCCACACCAGCGTCGGACAGGTAGCCGAGTTCACCACTGTCGTCGTGGGACGACCGAAGACGATGTCTCGAACAGGTCCCGATTCCGGTGCGCCGAGGACGAGCATCGTCGAGTCGGCCGAAACAGATGCCGCCATTTCCGACGCGGACAGTTCGACGATCCTGCTGTCCACTTCGATGCCGGGTTCGATGTCGCGCGCGGACTGGACCGCGTCCTGTAACCGCTGCTCTGCCTCGTGCCGTAGCCGGGAGGGATAGTCGCTCGTTTCCATCGATGCCGCCATCGCTGCACTCCACTCGGGGGCCGGCAGCAAATAGATCAGTCGCAGGCTCGAGTGGGCACGACGGGCGAGCCTCGCCGCCCACTCGACTATGCCTGCATCGGTTCGCCCACCGTCGAGAATGACGGCGAAACGCCCGTCGGTGGCGAACGGAGCGGTGAAGTGGGACATGTGGACGCCTCTCGTCAGCGGTCGGTCTCGAACGTCAAGCAGAAAGGCAACCGAGTTTCGGCTCACCTACTGATGACCACCTTCAGGGATCCTGAGTCAGCGGCACCACTGAAAACGTCGTACGCCTCGGTGAATTCGTTCATCCTGAATCGATGGGTGATCAGACCAGACGGATCGAGCGTGCCGCCGGCCGCCAGTGTGGCCAACGTCGGTGTCGAAAACGTATCGACAAGTCCTGTGGTGATGGTGAGATCTCGAATCCAAATTGTTTCCAGATGTAGGGCGGCAGAGGCGCCGTGCACACCGATGTTGGCCACATGTCCCCCCGGACGCACTACATCGACTGCCAGTTCGAAAGTGGCAGGTAGTCCGACGGCTTCCATGGCCACATCCGCTCCCAACCCCTCAGTGAGAGCGCGGACCACCTCGACTACATCCTCCGTCGTGTTGTCGATGACCGTGTCGGCGCCTACTTTCAAGGCAGCCTGTAGCCTCCCCGAATCCCTGTCCACCACCACGATACGGCTGGGAGAGAACAGTTTCGAGGTCATGACTGCGGCCAGACCGATCGGACCCGCACCGATGATCACCACCACATCCCCAGGTTTGACCTGCCCGTTGAGGACACCGACCTCATAGCTGGTCGGAAAGATATCCGCCAGCATGAGCATCTGCTCGTCGCTCAATCCGGAGGGGACAGGATGAGTAGAGTTGTCTGCGAATGGAACTCGAACGAGTTCGGCTTGAGTTCCGTCGATGGTGTGCCCGAGGATCCACCCTCCCCCACCCGTGCACTGGCCGTACCGTTGCTCGCGGCAGAACCTGCAGGAACCACACGACGAGATACAGGACACGAGCACACGATCCCCGACCTCGACTCTGGCCACCCCGCTTCCTACCTCGACTACAGTGCCAACGGCCTCGTGGCCGAGGACTCGGCCTGGCGTCGTCTCCGGGACGTCACCTTTCAAGATGTGCAGATCAGTGCCGCAGATCGTGACCGCGTCGACTCGAACGACTGCATCGGTCGGGCACTCGATTGTGGGGTCGGCGACCTCGTCCCAAGACTTCTGGCCAGGCCCGTGAAAGATCATGGCGTGCATTGCTTCTCCTTGTCACTGTGAGGCCGGTCGACAACGAAAGTTCACGCGACGGCCCCGACCGCGGCTTCGTTCGTAGTCGGTGATTGTCACGAGGCTATGACTGCGAGCGTGTGTCGAAGCAGAGCACTCGGTCCACAAGGCGAGGACCAAGGTCACCCGAGCGAGCACCGGCCCGTTGGGATGCACAGGGGCCAGCCGGCCCACATGGTGGAGACCTTTGTCCCTGTGCAATCGATCGGCCCGCTGCAACCATCGAATCGTTCGGCAGGAGATCGATCGAATGCGAGGACATGGCGGGACTCGGAGGACGGCGTGGTGCTACACCCGGAGAAATCGAACCGCTCGGCGCCGACCGAGCCCACAAAGCTCATCGACCCCCAAGAATCCATCGCACGGTTGCTGGAAGACCTCAAGACCAGTCCAGCAGGCTTGTCCGACCGCGAGGTTGCGCGCCGGGCACTCGTTCACGGCCCTAACCGAATAGTCCGCCGACCGGGTAGTCATTGGACTCGGCAGTTGATGCGGCAGCTCACACACCCTCTCGCACTGCTGCTGTGGATTGCAGCCATACTGGCCTGGCTCAGTACGTCCCGACCGCTCGCGGTTGCAATCGTGGTCGTTATTCTCATCAACGCAGCGTTCGCCTTCGTTCAGGAGCGTCACGCGGAACAGGCGGTGGAGGCGCTGTCAGCGTTCATCCCCACCACTGCACGGGTAGTCCGACAAGGGCCTGAGCGTACGGTCGAGGCATCACAGTTGGTCCCGGGCGATGTCATGGTGCTCGCCGAGGGCGACAAGGTGTCCGCCGACGCTCGACTCCTCGACGGTGCGCTGGAAACCGATCTGTCGAGTCTGACCGGTGAATCCGATGCAGTTCATATCGAGACCCGAACCGGTGCAGCGTCGGGACCGATCATCGAAGCGTCGGACGTCGTTTTCAGCGGAACGACGATCGTGGGTGGGCATGCCCGCGCGGTCGTCTTCGCGACCGGCATGCACACCGAACTCGGACGCATTGCAGCGTTGTCCCAACGGGTCGCTCCCGAAGAGAGCCCGCTCGAACGACAGGTCAAACGCGTTGCCTGGCTCATCGCTGCCGTAGCGGCCTGCTTGGGCCTGGCGTTCTTGCCGCTCGGCACCTTGGTCGCGGGTTTGTCGGTGCAGGACTCGGCGACCTTTGCGATCGGCCTCCTCGTGGCCAACGTGCCCGAGGGTTTGCTGCCTACCATCACTCTCGCGCTTGCGGTCGGCGTCCGGGCGCTCGCCCGACGCGGTGCATTGGTGAAGAAGATATCGGCGGTCGAGACCTTGGGGTCCACCTCCGTCATCTGTACTGACAAGACAGGAACACTCACCCAGAATCGGATGACCGCGACCGCGGTGTGGACACCGCAAGGGGTCATCTCGCCGCCGTTCACGGGCGTCGGAACTGCGCGGGCCGCACTGGTGGCAGCACATTGCTGTTCGGCCACCATGAAGGTCGACGACACCGGCGCCATCGTCGAGGAGGGGGATCCCACCGAGCTCGCCCTACTCCGTGTCGCAGCCGAATCGGGTGTCGTCCAGGACACCGATACGCGATCTCGGATGCGCGAGTTCAGCTTCTCCTCCGACCTCCGCCGAATGTCGACCGTGACTCGGATCTTCGGTGGCCAGGCCCGAATCGACGTCAAAGGCGCACCGGAGGAGATCGTCGATCTCTGCACGAGAATCGCCGACTCCGACGACCGACCCCTGACTTCCGACGACCGTGCCGACATAGCCACGTTGATCACCGACTGGGCCGCTCGGGGGCTTCGGCTGATCGCTGTCGCCGAGCGCGTCGTCGACGAGCAACAAGTGGCGCACCTCAGTCGGGAAGACGCTGAGCAGGGATTGACACTCGTAGCGATCTACGCCCTCGTGGATCCGCCGCGGCCCGAGGCGGCCGAGGCCGTCAAACGCTGCCATTCGGCTGGAATACGCATCGTCGTGGTCACCGGCGATCACGCACTGACCGCACGCGGAATTGCCGAGGCTGTCGGGATAGGAGCGACCACC
>NZ_LVCV01000153.1 GCF_001647195.1 Rhodococcus sp. EPR-157
CGCTCGCAGCTCACCAGAAGTCAAACTGAGAATCACCGATGCATTTCGTAGCCTCGGGAACGTCGTGGCCATGACCGGTGACGGAGTGAACGACGCACCGGCACTGCGTCGTGCCGACATCGGCATCGCGATGGGCAAATCGGGAACGGACGTTGCCCGCGAGGCAGCAACCATGGTTCTCACCGACGACAATTTCGCGACCGTAGTGACGGCCGTCGAAGCCGGGCGCAGGGTGTACGACAACGTCCGCAAGTTCATCGTGTACATCTTCGCGCACGCTACACCCGAGGTTGTGCCGTTCTTGCTGTACGCATTGTCGGGAGGCAACATCCCACTCCCCCTGACAGTCATGCAGATTCTCGCAATCGATCTCGGAACCGAAACACTGCCCGCCCTTGCCCTCGGACGCGAACCTGCAGAACCCGGATTGATGGACAGACCTCCGCGCCAACGCAGCGAGAATGTGGTGAGCCGGGACATGCTGCTTCGCGCATGGGGCATCCTCGGCGGGGTATCGGCGGTCCTGGTCATGGCGTTGTTTCTCGGCACACTGCTCACCAACGGCTGGCGGTTCGGCGACTCCGTGTCGAGCGGGCCGATGCACGAAGCATGGCAAACGGCGACC
>NZ_LVCV01000154.1 GCF_001647195.1 Rhodococcus sp. EPR-157
CACATTGACCAAGTGTGTCGCCAACGGATCACCGTCGACGTAGTGCAACGGCAACGACGCCCAGTCGAACGAGACGTTCCGGGCCTGCAACACGACCCGATCACCAGGCGCACGGCCAGCAGCCGATGTGCTGGATCTTTGCGAATGTTCGGGTGAAGACACGCATTCCTTTCCTAGAATGGAAGACATCCAAGAGCGACGATCCCGACCTCGTCGCTTATCTTGTCGATCACCGAGACGCTACGCATGGAGCCTCTGGAGAGCAACCAAGATCACTCTCGACGACAAATGTGATTCATTGTTCTGGGACTTCTCACTATCCGTATGTGTCTCTCGGTCCACGGCCCTTGACATGGCGATCGCCCTTGCGCCAGCTCTTCGTCGTGGGCCCGTGAATCTTCAACGTCTTCACAACACCATGTCCGACGGCCGCAGCGATCTTCGCCAGGATCTGAGCCTGCATCAACCTCAGCTGAGTAGCCCATGCGGTCGATTCTGCGCTCACACTGAGTACTCCGTCTTCGAGTTTCGTCGGTGTCGCGTGGGATGCGATGTCCTCCCCGACCACTGCTGCCCAGCGACCGAGAACCGTTCCTTCGGAAACCTTGTCGGACCACCCACGTGATTTGGCGATGGACCCGGTCAAGGAACCCAATGTCTGCGGATCACGATCATCGGGGCCCGGTCCGGACCAACCACGCTTCCGGCGACCGCGAAGTGCTCTGACCCCACCCGTCGGCGAGGATCTGCCCTGACCGACAGATTTTCCGCTGGCTTTGGCCGCCGCTCGCGCGTCCTCGAGGGCCCGGCGCGCCAGATCGACGCCCTTCAGTTCGGGTTCGGGTGTCGCACTGGGGATGTCCGCGTCGGATCGATCGTCGTTCACAGCTGCAGACCTTCTTCCGTCTCGAGGGCAACGATCGTCGATATTCGAGCCGATTCATGTTGCACTGCTTCGACTTCGAGCCTGTTCGCGTTGAGTTCGGCAGGCACATCCTCGGCCACCGCCGCGGTAATCAGTACCTGTTCGGCATCGGCGGCAACCCTTGCAAGAGCACTGCGTCGCTTGCGGTCGAGTTCGGCGAAAACATCGTCGAGCATCAAGACGGGATCGGATCCTTCGGCCCGTAGCAACGCGAACGATGCCAACCGAAGAGACAGAGCAAAGGACCACGATTCTCCGTGGCTTGCAAAGCCTTTCGCGGGTTGATCGCCGAGCGCCAACTCGAGATCGTCGCGATGCGGTCCGACCAGACACACTCCACGCTCGATTTCCCGCTGCCGCATCTGCATCAGTTGATGCAGAAACGCAGCCTCGAGGACTTCGACGTCGTCCGGTTCGGGTATGCGGTGTGCATCGGCGAACTCCGGGGGCAACGCATCACCGAGACTGCTCCGATATCTGACTGCAGCAGGACGAGATTCGGGTGCGATCGAAGAATAGGACTCCGCCACGAACGGAAGTAGTTCGTGTACCAACGCAATACGGGCAGCGAGCACCTGTGCACCGTGGGCTGCCAAATGCCCGTCCCAAACATCCAGCGTCGCAAGAGCACTGGCACCGTCGCTCGACCGGCTACCACGCCTGAGCGCACCACCTGCGGTCTTCAACAGCGCCGAACGCTGCCGGAGAACCTTGTCGTAATCCGCTCGCACAGCGGCCATTCGAGGGCGACGCGTCGTTGCCAGATCGTCGAGATAACGTCGACGCTCACCGGGATCGCCACGCACCAACGACAGATCCTCGGGAGCGAAAAGGACAGTCTGCAGGACACCGAGAATTTCCCTCGGTCGCCGAACCGGCGAACGGTTCATTCTGGCCTTGTTCGCTTTGCCCTCGAGCAATTCGATGTCGATCGTCAGTTCACGGCCGAGATTCACGACCGACGCACTGGCGAATGCGCGCTCGGCTCCCGCTCGGATCATAGGTGCATCGGCGGACACTCGATGAGAGGACAGCGTCGACAGATAACCGAGGGATTCGATCAGATTGGTCTTACCATGTCCGTTCGGTCCGACAAACACCATCGACCCTGGCTCGAGATCGATGGTGACGTCGTCCCACGAGCGAAAGTCACGCAGGGTGAAGGAGCGAACGAACAAGACTTATTTCTTGGGATCGGGTGCGCGGAGCGTCTCTTCGGTGGTGGCGCGCTTGACCGCGTGCCCCCCGAATTGATTCCGAAGTGCGGATACGGCCTTCATCGCGGGTGAGTCGGCCTGTCTGGACGCGAACCGCGCGAACAGGGCCGCCGAGATGACAGGGGCGGGCACCGCATGACGAATTGCCTCTTCGACGGTCCAGCGACCTTCGCCCGAATCCTCGGTGTAGCCGGATATTTCCCGGAACTCGGGATCCTGCGCCAAAGCCTGCACGAGAAGGTCCAACAGCCACGACCGTACGACGGTTCCCTTGCTCCACGCGCGGAGGACTCCGTGGGTGTCTTGAACAAGCTCTTCGGCCTCGAGAAGCTCGTAGCCCTCGGCATATGCCTGCATCAGGCCGTACTCGATGCCGTTGTGGACCATTTTCGAATAGTGGCCGGCACCGACCGGACCCGCATGAACGAAACCGTCGGCGCGCTCACCCTCCGGACGCAGCGCGTCGAAGATCGAAAGCGCACGCTCGACGTCGGCCTCCGAACCTCCGACCATGAGGCCGTAGCCGTTCTCGAGTCCCCAGACACCGCCGGACACTCCTGCGTCGATGTAACCGATGCCCTTCTTCGCAAGCAACTCGGCGTTCGGTCCGTCGTCGGTGAACCTCGAGTTACCACCGTCGATCACCAGGTCACCCTCCTCGAGGGCGTCGGCAAGTCCGGTGATTGTGTCCCGAGTGATGTTTCCCGACGGAACCATGACCCACACCACGCGCGGAGCCGTCAGTGCGCTGGCCAAGCCCTCGAGCGACGGCGTGTCCGTCACCTCGGGCCGGGGGTCGTATCCGATGACCTCGTGTCCGTGAGCGCGCAGACGCTCACGCATGTTGAAGCCCATTTTCCCGAGTCCGACCAGTCCCAGCTGCATGCGGAGCGTCCTTCTCTAGTGTGCGGGTGGTGGTGTGGAAGACTTACCCCGGCTGGAGGCCGTCCACACGCTGGCGTACCCCGATCAGCCCGGAAGGCGAACCGGCATCAACAGGTACGTGTAGGCGCTCTGCGGTGCCGCGAACTTGCCCGAGGAGTCGGGTACGAGTTCATCATCCGTGGTCGGACGAAGAACCGCAGGCCTACTGGGCGTCGTGAACCCGAATGTGACCTTTTCGCTGTGCAACGAGGACAGCCCGTCGATCAGGTAGCCGGGATTGAACGCAATGGTCAGTGCCTCACCCTGGAAATCGGCCATGAGTGCTTCCTCGGCGCGCCCCGCGTCGTCGCCGCCTGCCGACAGCAATACTCCATCCGGGGAGAACTCGAGGCGGACCTGGGCACCACGTTCGGCGACGAGGGCGACGCGCTTGATCGCCTCGACGAGCGGAGCAATCTCGACTACCGCGACCGCGGTGTGCTCCGGCGGCAACAGCTGACGGAACTTGGGGAAGTCCGCGTCGAGGAGTCTCGTCGTGGTCCGCCGTCCACCGCTGATGATGCCCAGCAGGCCGTCTGCCCCGACGGATGAACCCGATCCGAGCGCCAGCTCCACCGGCGAATTTGCATTGCCGGTCAACGTTTTTGCGGACTCGGACAGCGTGCGAGCCGGGATCAGAACCTCGGTTTTGGTCTCGCCACCGACCGGCATCCACTCGAGCTCACGGACGGCGAGGCGGAATCGGTCCGTGGCGGCAAGCACGACCGTAGTTCCGTGAATTTCGACGCGAATACCGGTCAGCATCGGCAGCGTGTCGTCCTTGCCTGCAGCGACGGCGACCTGCGCGATGGCTTCCGAGAACACGTCGACGGCGATGGACCCGGTTTGGGTGGGGAGTTCGGGCAGCTGCGGGTAGTCCTCGACGGGCATGGTCGGCAGCGAGAACTTCGCACTACCGCACGTGATGAGTACCCGAGTGCCTTCGACGCCGACGTCGACGGGCTTGTTCGGCAGCGACTTCGTGATGTCGGCGAGCAGTTTGCCGGAGACGAGTACTCGACCTGCCGTCGCAACCTCGGCCGACACTCGAACTTGAGCCGAGACCTCGTAGTCGAAGCCCGACACGGTCAGACCCTGGTCGTCGGCGGCAAGCAGCACGCCACCGAGAACCGGGACAGGTGGCCTCGACGGCAGGCTTCGAGCAACCCAGGCAACGGAATCGGAGAAATCTTCGCGAGCAACGCGAAACTTCAGACTTCCAAGCTCCATCGCTCGGTTTTTCCTCTCGTTCGGCAGCGGTCCATCTCGAAGTTTGTCTTCGGTGAGTGCCTGATGCGCTCGATACCGGTGCATCGAAGAGTCTGACACAGGCGATGGTCATGCACACCGTATGCCCTTCGCGACCAACTTGAAAGCCGAACCGTCGCTCCCGAGGCATGCGTGAGGCGCTGTCGAACGGCCTGTGAACGGATCGCTCCCCAACACCTGTTTTCAAAGAGATTCTCTCCAAGAGAAATTCTTCGTATTAATAGGTCCTGTGGAATCTGTGCATACGTGTCATTCGACGCTGGTCGGCAGGCGTGGTGTCGTGGGGATGAACTCTGCACCAATCAGTGGTTGCGTCGGGACGGCATGTGGACAAATCTCAGCGGTGCACAGGGCTTCACAGTTCATCCCCAGATACGTACTTCTATCCACATGGTTATCCACAGGTGTGAATCAATGGACGAGAAGTGCAAGAAATTGTTCTCGGACCGCCCTCGCGGTGGATTCGGATCACCGAAACATGCAAGAAGGGCGGACCCGAATCGGGTCCGCCCTTGGTCTGCTCGGAGTAGTCGTCACAGTCCCTAACGCTTGGAACGCTGCTTGATCCGTGCGGTGAGCTCTTGCACCTGGTCGTAGACCTTCCGGCGTTCGGTCATCTCTTTGCGGATCTTCTTGTCCGCGTACATCACCGTCGTATGATCGCGACCGAACGTCTGACCGATCTTGGGCAGCGACAGATCGGTCAGTTCGCGGCACAGATACATCGCGATCTGCCTGGCCATTGCAAGTGCTCGTGCTTTACCCGGCCCGCAGAGATCATCGATCGACGTATTGAAGTACTCGGCTGTGACGGCCATGATCGTCGCCGCATTGATCTCGAGACTCGTCGAATCCGGCATCAGGTCTCGCAGGACGACCTCAGCCAGAGTCAGGTCCAGTGCCTGTCCGTTGAGTGAGGCGAATGCAGTGACACGGATCAGCGCACCCTCGAGCTCACGAATGTTGCGTTCGATACGACTGGCGATCAGCTCGAGCACGTCGTGCGGCACATCCAGCCGGTCCATCCGTGCTTTCTTGCTCAGAATCGCGATGCGCGTTTCCAGCTCGGGTGGCTGAACGTCCGTGATCAGACCCCACTCGAATCGCGTGCGTAGTCGTTCCTCGAGTGTCGCCAGTTGTTTCGGCGGACGGTCGGACGAGACGACGATCTGCTTGTTCGCGTTGTGCAGGGTGTTGAAGGTGTGGAAGAACTCTTCCTGGATGCCCTCTTTGCCTTCGATGAACTGAATGTCGTCGACAAGTAGTACGTCGGTCTCCCGATAGCGACGCTTGAACGCCACTTTCCTGTCGTCACGAAGGCTGTTGATGAAGTCGTTGGTGAATTCTTCGGTGGAGACGTACTTGACTCGCATGCCCGGAAAGAGACGCTGCGCATAGTGACCGGCGGCATGCAGGAGGTGAGTCTTGCCGAGACCGGAGGCACCCCATACGAACAGCGGGTTGTACGCACGGGCCGGTGCCTCCGCGATCGCGACGGCTGCAGCGTGCGCGAATCGGTTGGACGCGCCGATGACGAAGGTGTCGAAGGTGTATTTGGAGGTCAGGCTGCCTGCACCTGGAGTCGTGTTCGACGACTCGGGAGGCTTGGTGAAGTACGTCGGCCACGAGTTCTGAACACTTGCCAGAGCCTCACGCTCGTCGTCGACCTCTTCGTAGTCCGCAGTTTCGGAATCCGAAGGATCGTTGTCGGTGCTTGTGAGGAATCGTCGACGGTAGGTAGGTGAGCTCGCAGCCTCCGGATATCCACGTTCGGGCTCGATCTTCTCGTCGTCCGGCGCCGAGATACGGACACCGAGTCCTTCGACTCCCTGTCCGAGGTGTCGGCCCAACGCGTGGAGTATCGGTTCACGAAGGTCGCGCTCGATGGCTTCCTGGGCGAACGACGACGGAACTGCCAGGAGTGCGAATCCCTGGGTCAATGTCAGGGGTTCGACGAGCGCGAGCCACGCCTTCTGCCCTTTGGTCAGCGGTTGTCCGCTGTGCCGGTCGGACGTCAACTCCGTGACAACCTCTGGCCAGACGCGCGCCAGCGCACCCGGATCCTCGTTCACGGTGCCTCCCATTCGACCGAACAAATTACGAACTGCGCAGAGTGCGCTGAAAAACCGATGTCGTCGAAGCGCCCGTACACCACCCCAAGTTCGACTATCGTCCCCGACGACGAACGTATCGGGGAGTCACACCGAAGTGGTGTGTGCGCGCCCCGTACGAATATGCCACCTGGCGCGTGTTTCCACACAATTATCCACAGGTGTGGATGAACGACATCGGTGTGAGCCAGAGCGTCGGTCAGCCGGTATTTTCGACGGTTTTGCGGCGGTTGACCTGCACCGTTGTGAAATTACGAAATCTCGAGCTACGGCAGGTGCCTGTGAATGGACCCGGGATATTCAGTTGGAAGAGTTGTTCACAGGCCTTCGTCCCCAGCCTTGTGGATGAATGACATCGATGTAGTCTTTGCGGTGGCGAGAAGACGAGTTTGACCCTCGCGCACTCGATCAGTACTCTCGAACAGTCACCCAAGGCGAGGTGGCCGATGCTTGCTGGCTGCTTACAGTCTGTCTTCACTCGGGTTTCTCGCTCTGGGATGTAACTCGAGTTCGACCGAACTCGGTACTACCGCCAGTAGACGTCCGTGTGGGCGTCGAAACTTTCGAGGAGTGTTGACCGTGGCCAAGGGCAAGCGGACGTTCCAGCCGAACAACCGACGCCGCGCGCGCGTTCACGGCTTCCGTCTTCGTATGCGTACGCGTGCAGGTCGTGCAATTGTTTCTGCGCGTCGCGGCAAAGGCCGCAAGGAACTCACCGCCTAAATCACTGTTCGTCTGAGTTTACGGAGCTCGGGGTGTTACCTGAGCCGCACAGATTGCATCGCAGCGCGGATTTCTCGCGTGCCGTGCGTCGAGGCCGTCGAATGGGTAGACAAGACCTGGTAGTTCACGCTTATACGCGTGATGACGCAGGTGTTGTCTGCAGCGTGGGCGAACCTAGATTCGGACTGATTGTGAGCAAGGCTGTCGGGCCGGCGGTAACTCGTCATCGAGTTGCGCGCCGGCTTCGGCATATCTGCGCCCAGTTGCTTTCGGATGTGCCGTCGACCGCAGACGTTGTCATCCGTGCTTTACCCGGCTCGGCGGGGTTGTCCTCCGCCGATCTGCATCGTCAGGTTCGGTCGGGACTGAAGAAGCTGGGATACCTGGAAACCTCGAGCACAACGGCGTCGAGAGATGCGCATTCATGACCGTTCTACGTTTCATCCGTTCGCTCCCGGTGCGAACCTTGGTTTTCTGCATCGAGCTGTACCGAACGTACGTGTCTCCGCTCCGGCTGCCGACCTGCAGGTTCTATCCCACCTGCAGTGAGTACGCAGTCGATGCGTTGAAGACCCACGGCGCAATCAAAGGATCTCTTTTGGCTGTCGCACGGTTGCTCAAGTGTGCTCCCTGGCACTCTGGTGGGTGGGACCCGGTGCCAGAGCGTGGTTCGTGGCGTCACCGAACTCGCAGCGATGCCGATCAGACTTCGACCGAAGACATCCACTCGCACGTGAAAGTGGACGAACAGAGGAGTACATAGAGCCGTGCTCGATTTCATTTACATTCCGGTCTCCTGGATTCTCTGGGTGTGGCACAAAGTGTTCGGCGCTTTGCTAGGTGCCGACAACGGTTTCGCGTGGGCATTGTCCGTCGTGTTCCTCGTGTTCACTCTGCGACTCATTCTGTACAAGCCCTTCGTCAAGCAGGTTCGTACGACGCGTCAGATGCAGGAGTTGCAGCCGCAGATCAAGGCGCTGCAGAAGAAGTACGGCAAAGACAAGCAGCGCATGGCCGTCGAGATGCAGAAGCTGCAGAAGGAACACGGCTTCAACCCGATCATGGGTTGCCTTCCAGTGCTCGCACAGGCGCCGGTGTTCATCGGTCTGTTCCACGTGCTCCGCTCGTTCAACCGAACCGGCACGGGCATCGGACAGTTGGGTCTCGATCCCGAGGTCAACAGAACACTCCCGAACTATGCGTTCGACGTTGCCGACGTGAACTCGTTCCTCGATGCTCGTCTGTTCGGTGCGCCGATCTCGGCATGGATCACGATGCCGAAATCGCAGCTCGATGCGTTCGCCAACCCTGAGTTGGGGCTAGGGATTCCATCGGTATGGACGATCGTGGCAGTGTCGGTGCCGCTGATGATCATCGCGGCCATCGCCACGCATATGAACTCGCGAGCGTCGGTAGCTCGCCAGAGTGAGGCAGCTGCTGCCAATCCGCAGTCCGCGATCATGAACAAGCTGGCGTTGTACGTCTTCCCTCTGGGTGTCCTTGCGTTCGGTGCTTTCCTCCCCATCGCGATCCTTCTCTACTGGGTCAGCAACAACGCCTGGACCTACGGTCAGCAGCACCTCGTCTTCGGAAAGATCGACAAGGAAGAAGCGGCCAAGAAGCAGGTTGCGCTCGACAAGCGGACCGAGAATGCGCCGAAGCCGGGCGCAAAGCCCATGTCCAAGCCGAAGCCGGGCGCACGTCCGAAGCTGTCGAAGATGACGCCAACCGAATCGGCCGCCGACGATCTGAACAGTGCGGGCGGTTCCTCGGACTCGGGGACGACTGCGGGTGGGACGAACGGTTCGAGTTCGACGGCTCCGAAGCCGCGACCGCAGGCAAACCGAAGCAAGTCGAAGCGCAAGCGTCGCTGACGCTCAGATACCGAGGACCGAACATGTCTGCAGAAACAGAAGAAGTGGCCAACACGGACAACGCAGTGAACGCTGGGGATGGAGCGAGTGAAGACGTGGCAGTCGAAACGGAGAAGTCTGACGAGACGCTGAAGTCTGACGAGACGCTGAAGTCTGACGAAGACCTGAAAGGCGTCGTACCCGAGGTCGCTGACGCGGATGAACTCGAGGACGACGATGAGGACTCAGAGGACTACCTCGTCGAAGAGGGCGAGATTGCAGGCGACTATCTCGAGCAGCTGCTCGACGTCCTGGACTTCGACGGTGACATCGACCTCGACGTCGAGGGTGATCGCGCCGTAGTCAGTATCGACGGCGGATCCGACTTGACGAAGCTTGTCGGCCGCAAAGGCGAGGTACTCGACGCACTTCAGGAGCTGACCAGACTGGCAGTCCAGCAGTCGACCGGTGAGCGAAGCAAGCTGATGTTGGACGTGGCGGGCTGGCGTGCGAATCGCCGAAGCGAACTGAGCACCCTCGGTATCGATGCTGCACAGCGCGTTCTCGAAAGCGGAGAGCGTGAAGAGTTGACGCCGATGACTCCGTTCGAGCGCAAGATCGTGCACGACGCGGTCGCACAGATCGACGGTGTCGACAGCGAGAGCACGGGCGTCGAGCCCTCACGTCGTGTGGTCGTCGTCAAGTCCTGAGCAGAGTGTAGGAAAGAGTCCCCGGCTTCGGTCGGGGACTTTTTTTGTCTGGAGTCCACTAGTCCGGGATATGGGTCGCGGACTCGACTGCCTGAATAACAGGCATGTAGTTCGGATTTCGGTCGCTTCACGTGAAACATAGGAGTAGGGGACGAAACGTCACTGTGACGGCTGAAACGGATGGGATATCGCGCGATGTTTCACGTGAAACGACCGATCCGCGTGATTTGGACCGAGACCTGACGCTGGAGGTTCGGGTACGACTCGAATTTCTGTGTAGTGGTGCTCCCCCACATCCGGCGTACTTCGCGCGTAGGAGGCATAGACTCGTCGACGTTTCAACGGTTGGTGCTTCACGTGCACCCTCTCTTTGAATAGAACTTGCATATGTGTCGGGTGCGGATGCCGGCTGCGGTGGTCCGGTTGGACGGGTTAGGCGACTAGTCGTCAGTTGGTGTTTCACGTGAAACACCGATTAGCCCTAGCTGCGCCGAATCGTCTCGGTCTGTCGTCATCACGACTCTGATAGAAGCGGACCAAAATGGGAGGCATCGAATACGTGTAGGAATTGTTGGCGCGCGGTAGCCACCTCCGTGATGTTGTCAAGGACTTCAAGTGTCGCGCTCGACAGACGAACCGATTTGGGTCTTTCCCGATTCCGTGGTCCGGAACCCCGACTGCGGCGACCGAGAGAAGGTCGGATGATCTGCGAATCGACAGACGCAGGTGTTGGTTTTGGGTGCAGTCGAATTTCCACGTCGCGACGGTGACCATGAGCCAACTCCAGAGATAGCGGATGCACGACACAATGTCGATCCGGGAACCGGTGTCCTCCGGTGTCCCGATCCGAGCAACTGTGTAGCGGGGACCAAGGGGAATCGTGACGGGCAGTGAGTCTGCGACGCACTGACTACGCATGGTCATTCGCGCGCTGGACACACGCCTTATGAGGGGTCGGTTGGGGGGTGATCCGTGTCCCTGTGTCTGTGGGTGCCATGGCCCGCCGACAGTTGCGACAGAGAGGGGCCAGCTGTCGGCGCAGATACGTGTTTCACGTGAAACGACTAGGGGCGTTGTTCGGTGATGTCAGTGTGCGGTCGGCGGTGCGTGGAGCCCGGGCGCCACCTGCGTTGCGCCGCTGCGCATCATTGGTGAGACCGGTTCGCTGCAAGTCGTGTCGTTGGCGGAGGGTGCTGTGGACACCGCGATGGACACCGTGGCCGCCGTCGATCTCCGAGGGGTGTTCGGTTGGGAGTTCGGCCGGCTTGGTATTCACGACAACCGCTCTGTTTCACGTGAAACAGTCGAGCGACTGACCGACGGGTCGGGCTCCGACCATGGGTGTGTTCTGCCCGTGTGCGTTCTCGTGGCTGCTTGGTACACCGACCTCGGCGTACCGCGGCGTGGTACGGCCAGTTGATTTCTGGCAGCTCGACACATTAGCCGTGCTGCACGGGCGGGCACTCCCTCCGGCTCGGCGGCTGCGGGACCGGAGGAGCAGCGACGACGCTCGCCGCCCGCGGAGGGTCTTTACTGCTACGTACGGAGAGACGGCCCCGGGTTCGGGCGTTCTGGAGGATCGCTGTTTCACGTGAAACTGCCCGACGATGTCGGCGTGGCCGTAGTGACTATCGCGGTGCCCAGGGTGCCGCGGCAGCACGGACCCGTGCCTGTCCGAATCGGCGTACATCGTCGCGGAGCTCTTCGTCGTGTATCCGCGCCAACGCTTCGAGCATCCTCGGATCAATTCCCAGGGGCGGAGAAGACAAGATGACGCAGAGGCGACACCGGGTGTTCGCGAGGGACGTGGAATGACATTGGCCAACCGGTTTCACGTGAAACATGCGTTTCAAGCGAAGATTCGAGTGACTTCGGCGTCAACGGGTCTGACAGTTTGGCGAAGTGCGCCGCCACGCGGGAGGATAGGAGTTGTGGAACCTGATGCGTTGGATGACGATCGTTTGATGGCAATCGCAGAGCGTGTGTTCGGTCCGCGCCTGGATCTGGCCAAGCAATATCATGAGTCCCTCGCAACGGATGGCGTCGAGCGTGGACTGATCGGGCCGCGGGAAGTGCCGCGGCTTTGGGAACGTCATCTGCTCAACTGCGCAGTGATCGGCGAGCTGATCGATGAAGGTGAACGAGTCGTCGATATTGGCAGCGGCGCGGGGCTGCCGGGTATCCCACTCGCGATTGCTCGGCCTGATCTTCGTGTGACACTCGTCGAACCTCTTCTGCGTCGAACGGTGTATCTAGCCGAATTCATCGAAGCTCACGGACTCGATGTCCTCGTCGTTCGGGGCCGTGCCGAACAGCCCGGCGTAAAGAAGGAAGCGGGTGGAGCGGATGTCGTCACATCACGCGCCGTAGCGCCGCTCGAGAAGCTGGCGAAATGGTCGCTCCCCCTCATCCACGAACGCGGCCGGATGCTCGCAATGAAAGGAAGTAGCGCCGAGGAGGAAATCGAGCGTGATCGGACTTCCCTTAATCGCATGGGTGCTGGCAAGCTAGAGGTTGTGAGGTGTGGCGTCGACCTACTGCCGACGCCGACAATCGTTGTTCGCGCTGAGAGGGTGCCCCGCCGCTTTCCGCGTTCGTAACTCGTCCCGTACCTCAGATCAAGTTCTTCTACTTCAATCCAGTTCCGCATTAAGGAGCATGTATGTCGGGTGGATCCGATCCAACTGTTTCACGTGAAACAGAGTCCGCAGCCACGAGTGCGCCGAAGGCACCCAAGGCATCCCCTACGGACGCGACGGGCGGATCTGGCTTCGGCGCGTACAACAGCATCTCCCCGAACGACACCCCGATCGGTGCCGCCGCTCACCGTGCAAGTCAGATCTTGCACCCGGGCAGCGTGGCGCTTCCCAAGCCGGCGCATCGTCGAACGCTCACCATCGCGAACCAGAAGGGCGGCGTGGGCAAGACTACGACCGCTGTGAATATGGCCGCTGCTCTAGCGCTTCAGGGTCTGACGGTTCTCGTGGTGGATCTGGACCCTCAGGGCAACGCCAGCACTGCGCTCGGCGTTGAGCATCACTCTGGGGTGCCCTCGAGCTACGAGGTCCTCATCGGTGAAGTCAGCGCCAGAGAGGCCATTCAGCAGAGTCCGCACAGCGAACGACTCTTCTGCATCCCCGCGACAATCGATCTGGCGGGTGCGGAAATCGAACTGGTGTCCATGGTGGCTCGCGAGGGTCGGTTGAAGACCGCGCTCACCGACTTGGACGACGTCGATGCGGACTTCGTTCTCATCGATTGTCCGCCATCGCTGGGCCTGTTGACTGTCAATGCGTTGGTGGCAGCTACCGAGGTTCTGATTCCGATTCAATGCGAGTATTACGCCCTCGAGGGTGTGGGACAGCTCCTGCGAAACATCGAGTTGGTCCAAGCGCATCTGAATCCTGCCCTCCACGTTTCCACCGTCATATTGACGATGTACGACGGCCGAACGAAGCTCGCAGATCAGGTCGCCGAGGAAGTCCGCAAGCACTTCGGCGATGCGGTGTTGAGAGCAGTCATCCCCCGAAGCGTCAAGGTCTCCGAGGCTCCTGGCTATGGGATGACCGTTCTCGACTACGACCCCGGTTCGCGGGGGGCGATGAGCTATCTGGATGCAGGTAGAGAACTAGCAGCGCGGTCCGCGGTCGCGACATCAGACGGAACGCAGGAGCAGTAGGAAGATGAGTCAGACACGTAAGGGTGGCTTGGGACGTGGGTTGGCCGCGCTGATCCCGACCGGTCCCGAAGCAGGACCGCGATTGGGCAGTGCAGCTGCGGACGTCGTGATCGGCAAGGACAATTCGGCTACGCGAGACAAGCCGCGGGTAAGCGCTACGGCCGAGAAAGTCGCCACTGCGCCGACCCCTGCCCCGCCGATTCGGAGCTCGGAGGAGGACCTCTCCCCCGCAGGCGCCGTGTATCGCGAGATCGCACCGTCCCTCATTCAGCCGAATCCGAAACAGCCCAGAAGCGTTTTCGACGAGGAATCCCTCGCTGAATTGGTGCATTCGATCCGCGAATTCGGGCTGATGCAACCGATCGTCGTCCGCGCTGTGGACGACGGCAAGTACGAACTCGTGATGGGTGAGCGTCGGTGGCGCGCGAGTCAGGAAGCCGGCCTCGAGTCGATTCCGGCCATCGTTCGCGAGACTGCAGATGACGCGATGCTTCGCGACGATCTTCTGGAGAACATCCATCGAGTGCAGTTGAATCCGCTCGAGGAGGCTGCCGCCTATCAACAACTTCTCGAAGAATTCGATGTGACTCACGAGGAGCTCGCTGCGAAGATCGGCCGCTCCCGACCCGTCGTGACCAACATGATCAGACTGCTCAAGCTTCCCATCCCGGTTCAGCGACGAGTTGCGGCTGGTGTTCTGTCCGCCGGACACGCTCGTGCATTGTTGTCGCTGGACGCTGGGACGGATGCCCAAGAGTCGTTGGCCGCTCGAATCGTCGCCGAAGGAATGTCTGTTCGAGCAACCGAAGAGGCAGTCACTCTCGCAAACCGGAACGACGATATTTCACCGAATCCCGCTCCGCGCCGCAAGCCGATCCAGATGCCAGGGCTCCAGGATGTCGCGGATCGGCTGTCGGACTCCTTCGATACGCGCGTGACTGTAAGCCTTGGTAAGAAGAAAGGTAAGATCGTCGTCGAGTTCGGCTCGGTCGACGACCTTCAGCGGATCGTCGACATGATGGAAAGTCAGAAGAAGAAATAGTCACGATATTCAAGGTACGGATACAAGCGGGACATACGTCACTGTGACGATAAGTTCCGATTTCGTGCCGGGAACGAAGCAATTCTGGTTGAAAGATACTGCATCACAACTGTTTTCGAGGATGGCGCCTACGACGACACCTGACGAGGTTCCATCGCTTATTCTTGTCGAGAGTGTCGGCGCGCGAGACACCCGACAAATGAGATGTAAGGGTATGGAGGCTGAGGTAAGCAGTGTCGACGCTCGTCACCGGAGTCACATTGAACTCCTTCGATCGATTACCGAACCATACCCGTCGGTGTGGCTTCTGGGTTCTCGATCCAGCGACCGACGGCGCCGACCGCCAGACCCTCGATCTCGAGTTGGAGAACGAAGCATGGTTGTCGATGATCATGCTCGAGTGGGGATCGTGCGGACAATTGCTCACTTCGCATGGCGCCACGGCTGGATGCGCTATCTACGCTCCCCCCGGCGTCGTCCCACGAGCGTCGACCTTCCCGACCTCACCGGTGAGTCCCGACGCCGTGCTGCTGACAACACTGCGGATCGAATCCGAGGTGGACAGAGAAGGTAACTCTGCAGCCTTGATCCAGGCAGTGGTGTCCGATCTGGTGAACCGAGGTGTCCGCGCATTGGAGGCGTTCGGGATCCGCCGCACCGCGGCGGACGAAACCGACGTACCGCGCGCCACGGCGTCGATGTCATGCTCGGACACGACCTGCATGATCGATGCGGACTTCTTGGAGAAGGCAGGTTTCGACGTGATCGCGCCGCACCATCGGTATCCGCGGCTACGGCTCGAGCTGGATCGAGATCACGGGTGGAAGGAAGACGTGGAGTCCGCGTTGGAACGACTGCTGATTGCTGCAAGCCTGACGATGGTGGACATCGAGCACAAGGACACCGTCGGCGTCCGTTGATTCATCGTCACGGGCAACCGGCCGTACGTCAGCGGCGGTCGGCGGCGGCCAATTCCTCGGCGAGCAGTTCTGCGAATGTGAATGTGCCCGTAGGTTGATCGTCCTGACCCAGAAGGTAGAGACGCTTGACGGCGACGAGAATCGCCTCGGCGATTACGTCGCGTGAGCGTGGATCGCTCAACACCGCGACATCGGACGCGCTCGTGAGATAGCCCAAGTCGACCTGTACGGTCGGCATGTTGGTCAGCCGCAACAGATCCCAGGTACGTCCGTGACTGCGGCAATCCAACAATGGTGTGCGAGCAACGATCTCACGTTGGATGTACCCGGTGAGGACCTGACCGATCAACGAGGCCGAACCGTGCGAATTTCCGAAATGGAAGCTCGCGACACCGTTGGCTGCAGAGCTGGTACTGGACGCGCACCTCAGCGAGATCATCAGGTCGGCGTTGAAGGCATTCGAAGTCTCGGCTCGGTCTGCAACACTCGGGTTGGTTCCGCGAGCACGGGAGAGGAAAGTTTCCATCCCCGTCGCGGCCATCCGTCCCTCGAGGCGACTGGCGACATCCCACAGAATCTCGGCTTCCGAGATTCGACCGAACACCCCGTCGACGATCATTCCTGTTTCCGAGCCACCGAGGTCGGGGTCGATGACGATACGCTTGCCGGTCAGTTGTGGGCCGGACTGGCGGACCAGCTCTTCTTCACTGATGGCGTGCGGGGATCCACCGGTGACTCGCGCGCCGAGCAGTTCCAACGAGCGCAGCGTGGCCGGACCACAGATGCCGTCAGGCGACAGGCCGATTTCGCGCTGGAACGAGGACAAACCTTCATGGGTCTTGGGACCGAAGTAGCCGTCGACGCGTTCGCTGTAGAAACCGAGGTCCTGGAGCCGCGTCTGCAGTGTGGCAACGTCGTCGCCGTAGAGCGGCGC
Source organism: Rhodococcus sp. EPR-157 (assembly GCF_001647195.1). Taxonomy (GTDB): domain Bacteria; phylum Actinomycetota; class Actinomycetes; order Mycobacteriales; family Mycobacteriaceae; genus Rhodococcoides. The sequence continues at coordinate 16,308 of NZ_LVCV01000154.1, forward strand.
CGACAGCTGATAGATCAGCGTGCGCGCACCGAGCCGGTACGACGCTTCCTTCAGCGACCGATACGTTGCCGGGCCGACGACGCCGTCGACGAGCAGACCGCGGTGTTGTTGAAATGCCCGGACGGCCCCGTCGAGTGCGGAGTCGTAGTCAGATGCGGGCGCGCTCCAGTGGAGTGGATCGCCGGCTCGGGCTGCGTCGTCGTGCTCGTCCTGTAGAAAGCCGAGGGAGATCAGCGTGCCCCGTACCTCCGCGACGGCGGGACCGGAATCGCCGTGCCTGAGTCGGTGCATACTAATTGACCTCTCGCAGAAAGAACGACTTCGTGTCGAATAATCGCAACCAGGGAATTCACGTGACTCCCCGGCGAATCAGTCGTCGAACACAAAAGTCGATGTACCGACCCTGTGCCGGCACATCAGACGATTGTCGCAGAAAATGACCGTAGGACCGTAATCCACACCGACTTCGGCGTGGACTCGGTCCTACTGCGGTTGCGTCACAAAACGGATTCGAGGTCCTTGAGCAGGGCGGCCTTGCCCTTTGCACCGACGATCTGCTTCACGGGCTTGCCACCCTGGAACAGAATGAGCGTAGGGATGGACATGACCTTGAAGTCGCGCGCGGCCTGCGGGTTGGCATCGATGTCGAGCTTCGCGATGGTCAACTTGTCGGCGTGCTCGGCAGCGATCTCCTCGAGGACCGGTGCAACCATCTTGCACGGGCCGCACCAGGTGGCCCAGAAGTCGACGAGAACCGGCTTCTCGCTGGTCAATACATCGTCGACGAACGATGCGTCTGTGATCGTGACGGTCTTCTTGTCATCGGACATTTGGCTGTGCTCCCTGGTTGAGTGAAGTGGTTCGAGTGATGAGATCGGTCGAGCGTCAGGCCGACCCGACATCCACGGGCTGATCCGCGTGTTCGAGGGTGTTGCTGGTGATGTCGCCCTGCTCGGCAAGCCAGCGCTCGGCATCGATCGAGGCCGTGCAACCGGTACCTGCAGCCGTGATCGCTTGCTGGTAGACGTGGTCGACCAGGTCGCCCGCTGCGAAGACGCCTGCGACGGATGTGGCCGATGACGGAGATGCGACCTTGACGTAACCGGCTTCGTCGAGCTCGACCTGACCCTTGACCAGCTCGTTGCGAGGATCGTGTCCGATCGCGACGAACATTCCGGTCACGTCCAGAGTCGTCTTCTCGCCGGTGAGCGCGTTCTCGAGAGCGAGTCCGGTGACCGATGTGTCACCGAGAACTTCGAGGACCTTGGTATCGGTCAGGAAGGTGATCTTGTCGTTGAGCTTGGCGCGCTCGAGCATGATCCGCGACGCGCGGAACTCGCTGCGACGGTGGACAACGGTCACGCTGCGGGCGAATCGCGTGAGGAACGTGGCTTCCTCCATGGCGGAATCGCCACCGCCGATGACGGCGATGTCCTGGTCGCGGAAGAAGAACCCGTCACAGGTCGCACAAGCACTGACTCCGCGGCCGAGAAGCTTCTCCTCGCCGGGAATGCTCAGGTAGCGTGCCGCCGCGCCCATGGCCAGGATGATCGCGCGAGCTTGGTAGGTCTCACCGTTGGCCGAGACGGTCTTGATCTCACCGGTCAGGTCGAGCTCCTCGACATCTTCGGTGCGGATCTCCGCACCGAAACGCTTGGCTTGCTCGCGCATCTGCTCCATGAGGTCCGGGCCCATGATTCCCTCGCGGAAGCCAGGAAAATTCTCGACCTCGGT
>NZ_LVCV01000155.1 GCF_001647195.1 Rhodococcus sp. EPR-157
CAGGACGCCGATATGGTGATCCTGCTGCACCGCCCCGATGCAATCGAGCGCGACGACCCGCGCGGCGGCGAGGCCGACCTCATCCTCGGCAAGCACCGTAACGGTCCGACGGCAACTATCACAGTGGCTCACCAGCTGCACCTGTCGAGGTTCGTGGATATGGCCAGGGGCTGACCGCTTGGAATCGTGGCCGAATTTCCCAAACTGGGGCGAAGCGATTGGATAGACCGATATCGCCGCCGGCCGCGCCACGAGAACGTCGACACGTGGCACGTCCCGGGCGGCGACATCGAGGCCAAGGACCGCTCTGACACACAACGTCGTGGGCTTGTCAGCGCACTATTCCGTCGAGTTCATCCGGTACTGCAGAATTCGCTGGAACGACCTAAGCATCAACGGTTTCGAGCTTCGACACCCGGGACGCAATTTCCTCCGCGAGAGCACGCACCTCCTCGGCGAGCACATCGCGACCCTTCGTGTCCGACTCGTGGACGAATGTGGTCGAACCAACGGTGCCGCCGCAGTATTCGATGACGCCTCTTTCGATCTGGGTAGCGAAGGCCTCGTTGATGCCGTGGCGCTCGAAGCTGTCGGCGTCGTCACCTGCGACCACGACGAGGTGAACCGTCAGTCGATCCAGCTTCTTCACGAACTCGCTTCCGGGAGTGAATTCGTATGCCCACCCATTGACGAAGACCCGATCGATCCAGCCTTTGAGCAGTGCCGGTGCCGACCACCAGTACATCGGAAATACCAGGACCAGGTGGTCGGCGCGATCGATGCGTTCCTGTTCTGCGGCTACGTCGTCGGGCACAGTTCCTTTGCCTCGGAAGAGGTTCAGATCGTCCGGCGAGAACCTGGGGTCGAATCCTTCTGCAGCGAGATCGGCGAATTCGACGCTTCCGCCCGCGCCCGTGATCGCGTCAACGGTCGCCCTCGCGGCATGGTGGGTCAGGGAGTCGAGATCGGAATGGGACACTACGACGAGACTGTTCATGATGATCCTTGGGTAGCGGAATCGTTATATACGAACAGTAGGTTACTATTGGTACATAACGCAAGGAGGTGTTCGTTGGCGCGCACGAGACTGTCGCGTTCCGACAGGTACGACCAACTCGTCGAGGTGTCGTGGGCACTGGTGCGAGCAGAGGGCGCGGATGCGCTGACGCTCGGCCGGTTGGCCGAGCGTGCAGGTGTCGCGAAACCCGTGGTGTACAGCCACTTTGCATCTCGAAACGCACTCCTGGCCGCGCTCTT
>NZ_LVCV01000156.1 GCF_001647195.1 Rhodococcus sp. EPR-157
GCGAACTCGTACGTGGGATGCGCACTCGCGCAGGGGCGCGAACTGACGGGTGTGCTCGCAGCATTGGAAGGCTCTCCCGAGTTGGAGCAGGTCAAACGCGAAGCCGATCAGGCGTATACCCAGCAATGCCGCGACATCCTCGCGCCCTTCGCGGGCTCGGCAGGCGTGTCGGTGCCGTCGATCACGGCAGTCTTCGGTGCTGCGGAGGCTCTTTCGCATGCCGCTGTGTCCGGGGCCCTTACTCCCGATCAAGCGAGGGGGGAATTGGCGGCCGTCATCGTGGCGACGGTCCGCAGGTCGTAGGTCACGGGTCGTATCTTCGACGCCTGTGCTTGTGGGCCGGCGCGGTCAATACCGGCATCGTGCGCCGGATGAAGTCCTCGAAGTGTGGAGTCGTGAAGGCGGTCGTTCCATCGCCGGGAAGATGGATCAGCCCTCGCTCCATCAAACCCGCTCGTGTGGAGGCACATTGGGCGGTGGTGCGTTCGAGGAGCCTGGCCGTCTCCGCCTCGATCGGTGAATCGACGATCGCTCGTAGGTATGCGAACTCCATTTCACCGGCCCGCGAGAGGTGTTCGCGAAAGAACGTGCTGTCGAGGAACTTCGCATACCCATCGCGGACCGATTCGACGGCAGTAGAGGTCACCGTCGCCGACGCATCATCGGTCCACAACACGTACCCGAGCGCCTGGGCGAGGACAGGATAGCCACCGGTGATCCGAAAAGCGGACGCCACGGCGTCGTCGTCCCATGTTCCGTTGCCGCGCAACAGTAGTACGGTGTCGGTCTCGGACAGCGCGTCGAGAGCACGAAACTCGAACAATCGGTGTGCCCGGACCTGGGACTCTGCCGACAGTGTGTCCGACCTCGGCAGCCCTGCGCCGACGAGGGTGATGGGCAGTTCGCGGAGGTAGGTTCGGTGCAAGCCGTCGATGAGCGCTCCGAGTTGTCCGACCGAGAACCGTTGGAGTTCGTCGATGACGAAAACGATCCCGGTGCCGTGTGCACTAGCTGCCTCACCGAGTGCGAGAAACATCGCGGTCAAGTCCATGGAGAGGCTGCCGGTGTCCGCGCTCCCCTTCGTCGATTCCTGCCATTCCGCGGAGAGCGGATTGTCGGTTCCCAGGACCGAGGCGAACGAACCGAGCACTCCCGACGCCGCCTTCGCCTCCGGCTTCCATCGAGCACGGGGGCACACGGCAAGCAGCGCGCTCCGACACTCGAACGACAGCTGGCGTCTGAACCCGTGGTCGTCCCGTCTGGCGGCATCGATGTCGACTATGGCCCAGCCGCGCGATCTCGCGGTACGCACATGGTCGCGCAGCAGCACGGTCTTTCCGGTGCCGTGCAGACCGGTCACGATGTGAGATTGCTGTGCGAGCCCGCGCTCGAGCCCCGCAAGAAGCGAGGTAAATGCCGTTCGGAAGCCCTCTCGCCCGACCAGCTGCCTCGGCGGCGCTCCCGTCTCGGGTGTGTAGGGGTTTTCCATAGGAAGAGTTATATGGCTCGTCGGCGGGTAAGTAAATCGGTGCAGGAAACTCTGTGACATGCGTGAAAAGCTCCCCGGATCCAGCTGCGTCACGCAGTAATTGCATAGTGCACCGATACCCGCAAGGCCTGCAGCGGGTGGGTGAGTACTACGTCGAACTCACCAGCGCGACCCGACGAGACTTGTCGGACTTCACAACGACCGAACTCGACACAATCCGGAAGTTCCTGCGCCGTTCTACGGCCAGCACGTCAGCAGAGCTGACCAGACCGAGATCCAGCGCACCACGCCGTGCGACCACATTCCGGCGGTGTTCTTCGAGATCGCACGACGAGTAGCCGATGCTTCTACGGGTAGTCACGCCACGGCTCTACCGTCAGCTCGGGCCATATCGACGTCCACCGAGCCGCTTTCGATTCGTAGACAGCTCGCATGGGCAGCAACGGATTCGGGCGAATCACACCTGCGAACAGGTCCTCGTAGCCGTGTGGCGCATATACGGTCTTGCTGCCGTCCATTTCAGATCGGACGCCGAAGCAGCAGGTCGTGGATACGAAATGGTCGATGGCGTCCTCGGTACTGCGATACGGGCTCAGCGGTGCACCGAAGTGGTCCTCGTACCAGAGGTGAACCCGAGCTTGATTTCGAACCTCCACGTCGACACCTAGATCGGCGAACAGCGCTGCAGCACGTCGAATGATGCGATCCTCGGCCTCGTAGGAGATGTCCGAGTCGTCGAAATAGAAGTAGTCGTAGTCTCGGATGCCGTTCTGTGGGTCTTGGCCGGCGAGGTTGTTCCAGACAGTCTGGAACAACCCCCCGGCCGTGAGGTACCAATTGGGCGTCTCCAACTGATGCGCCCGTTCGAGAATGGCCCCGACTACCGGGTTGGTATCGAGAGCGGCCAGAAACTCATCCCGTCCCATGGGCGAATCCTGGCATAGGGCACCGACAGGGTCAGGCGATGGGGCAACCCACGGTGTAGTCCCAGTCGGTCCCTCCGGGACCGGTGACCTTGACGAGTACGGAGGTGTCGGTGCCGGGAGGGACATTGACGACGACGGATCCCGTGCCCTCGTTGATGTTGTCCCCGACGTATCCGGTGCTGTAGATCAGTGCGCCCTGGTAGAACACATCGATGATGTCCGGGATGTTGATGGTTTCGTACCGTAGGACGAACGAATTCGGACCGGGTCGTCCCAGGTCGTGATTGGTTTGCGTCACTCCGGGACCTCCTGCGACCGTGTCCTGGTTGCAGAGCTGGCGCGGTGCGAAGGATCCTGTGCCGGGCAGGCTGTTGAGGATCGAGCTTCCGCTGTCGACGATGCCGGCGGCGCCGTCGGCGATGTCGCCGTCGAGCACGCTGCTTCCACCGTCGAGGATGCCGCTGCCGCCGCTGATCACATCGTCCGCGCTGCCTGTGCTCGGCTGGGCCACGGCTGCTCCCGGTGCGAGGAGTGCGATTGTTGCAATCGCTGCTGAGACGGCGAGAGAGTTTCGGATCAGGTTAGTGCTCAACATTTTTGCTCCACAGGCGAAGTGTCGTCGGTCGATGCAATGCTTGCATCGGTCCTCGTCTGCGGGTATCCCCTGATCGGATTACATACGACCGAATGAACGTCGGCTCGTCAATGTAGTTGCCATCCAGTCCAAACCCTCGGCGACTGCTGCGCGTGCGTGAGGCTCGTCCGTCATCGCGTCGAACCCATGACCGACGCCCGCCACTGTCCGAACCTCCAACGGCACTGAGGCATTCGATGCTTGGGTGACGAAGGCTCGCTGGCCGGGAATGAAGTCCGGGATCTCGTTTTCGACCAGGGTCACGAGCGTCGGTACGACGTTGATCCCTGCGATGGCATTGTCCGGTGGTGGCCAACCGGGAGTGTCGGCGCCGGGCAGAACGGGATACGTCAGTTCGACGGCGCGTAGCCAAGGTGCGGGTTCGATCAAGAACGGATACGACAGTGGACCGCCACCGGAGAAGAACCACATGCCGACCGTGTTCTCGTCGGTCTCCGGAGCCGCCCGCAGTCGGTCGACCGCATCCCTGACGGTAACCAGAGCTTCTTGGTAGAAGAACCCACGGGTCAGATCGTGATCGACAACTGCGGCGACGAGTCCGCGATGCGCGAGATGGCTTGCATAGTCTCGGTAGAAGTTCGAGAACCGCGGTGTGACTTCCGGCTGCTCTGGATAGAGACCGTGAACGAGCAGAACGCACGGCGCCGGACCTGCCGTACTCGGGAGGTACAGATCGAGCTGGCCACGGGTCTCGGGGACTACAGGGTCGACGGGGAGTATCAGTGACTTGCCGGTGGGCTGAGGCATAATTCGTCAGCATTCCTCACCGATCATCTCGTGTCCATGTCTTTTCGGGTTACGTAGACTTCGCGGATGGCTTCTGGAGGAAGGAAGAGCAAGCAATGACGCGATTCGGTGTAGTGCTTCGTCCCGAGCTACCCCCGGAATTGGTCGTCGAGGCAGCGCGCGCGGCCGACAGTGCTGGAGTCGACGAGGTGTGGTTGTGGGAGGACTGCTTCTTCTCCGGCGGCATCGCAACCGCGGCAAGTGTTCTCGCGTCGACCGAGCGCGTGAACGTGGGAATCGGTGTGTTGCCGACTCCGCTGCGGAATGTTGCCGCGACCGCGATGGAGGTGGCGACGCTGGCGCGGTTGCACCCCGGCCGCCTACGCGTCGGACTCGGGCACGGCGTGCAGTCGTGGATGGGGCAGGTCGGCGCCCGCGTGAACTCGCCGCTGACCTTGATGCGTGAGCAGATGGCGGCGTTGACGAGTCTGTTGGCTGGGGAGACGGTGAGCGTCCAGGGCCGCTACGTGACGCTGGACAACGTTCGACTCGATTGGCCACCGTCGATCCAGCCACCGATATTGGTGGGCGCAACCGGTCCCAAGACGTTGGCGCTGAGCGGTGAGATGAGCGCAGGCACCATTCTCACGAGTGAGACCTCTCCCGAGGAGACCAGGATTGCGCTCGAGCACATCGCGGGTGGACCCGATCACGATGTGGTCGTGTACCTCTCGTGCACGACCGATTCAAATGCAACCGCGGACAACGTGCGGCGCTGGGTCGATGCTGGTGCTACGACCATCGTGTTGGAACCGGCTGCGGATCGACGTGATCTATCCGGAATCTTTGCGCGTGCGGTGGAACTGCAGCCATTATTCGGTATCGCACCGGCCAGCTGAACCGGTACGGTGCGTGTATGAACGCGCTCGACAGGCTGGATCGGCTGCGGTCGGTCGCCGCAACGGCACAGGTGTTCAGCGACCCGTACACCACATCGGACGGCTCGACGGTCATTGCTGTTTCGACGGTGAAGCCCCATGGTTCGGTCAAAGCTGTCGGGATTTTCGTGGTCACGAAAGGCGACTGCGTGTGGACACCGGCCATCGATCAGACGCGGATAGCAGTGATCGGAGTGACCATCGGTCTCGTCGCGGCGACGCTTTCGTCTCTCGCGGTGCTTCGCCGTCCGCCGTGGCCCGATCTCTCGGCGTGAAACTCGAGCTGCAGTCGCGCGTGACGAAAGCCCATCTCGACTTCGACATGGGTGTGGAGTTCGAGGACTCGTCGTCGGTCGCGTTCAGCGAATTCGAACTCGGCGGGGTGCTGTACGACGAGGACAATCAGTTCGACGGACTACGCGCGCTGGTCGGACTCCTGGGCAGAACGTGCACACGAGCGAAAGTGAGCCCGTCGAGCGTGCTCGAACTCGACTTCGACGACGGATCGCGCGTAATGGCCAAGCCGCGAGACGAAGTCGAGTCGTGGGAGTACACCGCAGCAAACGGTTCGACGATGATCTGTTTGCCTGAAGGCGATATCGAGTCCATGCCTAGGCCGTTCCGGCATATACCGCCCGCCGTAACGGCGGGGCCACCGTCCGAGGGTGCGACCGTGGTGAAGATCTCGGGCGGTCAGGACAGCGGAATCGAATTCTCCGACCGCACGGTCCTTCGAACGGACGTACCGTTGGATTCCGCCTACTTGATCCTTCGTGAGAGTGTCGTGTCGAGCCACCTGATCGAGAAGCGACAACAGATCGAACTGTCCTCCGGATACTTCCTTCCTCTCGACGGCTAGCGAGATCGTAGGAAGTCCGTCACTGCTTCGGTTTGACCCAGCACCGCATGGCCGGTTCCAGCGAGGACGGTGACCGAGGCGTCGGGAATGCACCGGGTGACCCTGTCGGCTGACTCGGCCGAGTCCATCATCACGTCGCGATCGCCGACGATCAGTCGGACGGGTACCGAAATGCTCTGCAGCGCAGCGTCGGAGAAGATCGGGAGCTTGCCGGTCCTGGGGTTGAAGTTCGAGAAGACCAACGTGACATCGTCGAGGATCCCGTCCGTTCCTGCACTGCCGAGGCCGGTGACCATTTGTGCGGTCTTTCGTCGACCGCGGCGTCCTAGGGCGCCCAGGAGTAGGGCCTTGGGGAGCCATCGCCACGTCTGCCTCCCTATTCCGCCGGGGCACAGCAGCGTCATGCGTGTTACTCGAGATGGTCGACGAATCGCGTAGTCGAGTGCAGTCCAGCCACCGAGCGACATCCCTACGAGCGCGACGCTGTCGACCCCGAGAGCGTCGAGGACCTCGTCCAGCCACGAGGCGGTGGCGTCGGACTCCAGCGGTAGGCGGACGGGTGCACTTCGACCAGGTTCGCCGAGAAGATCCACCGCATAGACCCTGAAAAGGGCTGCCCAGCTGCCGATGTCGCCGGCCCACGTACTCGCGTTCGCGCCGGAACCGTGGAGCAACACCACGGGCGGCGCCCCGGCGGGTCCGGAGGCGAGGACGAAGGTCTCACCCGCGCGAGTAGGGACACAGAAATGCTCGGTAGCGACGGGCAACTGATCCAGTTGTTCGTCGTATCGCTGCTGAATCTGCGATTCACCGATCGCTGATTTGTAGACTTTGGTCATCAAAAGCTCCTTTGACAACCTCAACCTACTCCATAAAGCGTCGGATAGGGAAGTAGAAGGAATCAGAAGGGAAACGATAGATTCTCGGTCACATAGGTATGGAACCGTGCGGTCGCCGCAGTCGGCCGTCGCCTACCCGTCACGAGTCCGATGTCGCGCACGCGACAGCCGGACAGTGGGACGGC
>NZ_LVCV01000157.1 GCF_001647195.1 Rhodococcus sp. EPR-157
TTCGAATGGAACTCGTGGAGTGAAGCCTACCTCCCGGCACGATGTGTCCAGCAGTGAACGAAGCTGGAATCGAGGAGGGCTGGCCACGAACGGTTCGTCGGCCAACTCGGTGATATCGATCTGGGTGCGGTCTGCGAACGGGTGAGTAGTCGGAACGTGCAGAAGGAGGCGTTGGCTGCCGAGGACGGTCGCGTCGAGGTCGTCGGGCGGCGGGATCACCACGGCAACGTCGAGCCGGCCGTCCCGGATCATCTCGGCCAGGGCCACGCCGTGCGCTTGTGCGAGGTGGACCCGGATGCGAGGGGCGCAGTCGTGAAAGCCGGCAAGGAGCGACCCGACGGACTGCGGTCCGAGCGTGAGTGGGAATCCGAATCGAACCAGTCCACTCTCTGGGTCGGCATCGGCGCGCACCGCGGCCAGAGCGTAGTCGAGTTCCCTCATTACATGGTGGGTGCGCTCGTACAGTTCGCGGCCCGACGTGGTGAGTGCGACCCCGCGGCCGGCAGGTTGCAGCAGCGCGAACCCGAGGATCTTCTCCAGCGCGCGTACCCGCCTGCTGACGGACGACTGGGGTACATCGAGCACCTCGGCAGCGCGCGTGAGTAGTCCTTCGGTGGCAACGGCATCGAATGCGGCGAGCAGCGGGGCAGCGGACTCGACGCGGGAGTTCGTGAACTCATCCATTTTCGGATGATATATCCATCGATATCTCATTGGACGGATGATTCGCGTTCGAGCGACGATGAATGCCATGAACTCGCAGGCGGAAATTCTGGACGTGGCGCTCATCGGGGGCGGAATCATGTCGACGACGCTCGGTGCATTGATCGGTACCGTGCTGCCGAACAGGTCGATTGCGCTCTTCGAGCGGCTGGACCATCTGGCCGGCGAGAGTTCCGGGCCGTGGAAGAATGCGGGGACCGGGCACGCGGGACTGTGCGAACTCAACTACATGCCCGATCCCGAGGATCCCACCAGAGCCGAGCAGATCGCTCGCCAATTCCACGTCTCGCGCCAGTTCTGGTCTGCGCTCCCCACTCTGAATTCGTCGTTCCTGAATTCGTCGTTCCTGAATGCGACGCCGCACATGAACGTTGTTTTCGGAGACACCGATATCGAGTACCTGCGTCGTCGGTGGTC
>NZ_LVCV01000158.1 GCF_001647195.1 Rhodococcus sp. EPR-157
AAGGTCACCGCAGGAGCGGGTGGCTGCCACGCGGCACGTCGGCGGGACCGACATCGACTTCGGCGCCCTCACCGAATCGCTCGGGCAGTCCATGGAGGCTGCCGGATGCATGGTCAGGACCGGACACGACATAACATGCGTGCGACGCGGGTCCGACGGGATATGGACGCTGTCGGGTCGAATAGTCGATTCACGCAAGCGGTTTCACGTCCGTGCGCGATTCGTGTTCGTCGGCGCAGGGGGTTACGCGCTCCGCCTCCTTCAGAAGTCCGGCATTCCGGAGATCGACGGGTACGGCGTGTTTCCATTCGGCGCGGAATTCCTACGCACCGATATCGCCGAGATCGTCGATCGTCACGACGCCAAGGTCTACGGAAAGCCGTCGCTGGGGGCGCCGCCGATGTCACTGCCGCACTTGGACAAAAGAATGGTCGACGGCAGAGGTTCGTTGATGTTCGGGCCATACGCCACGTTCAGTACCCGGTTGCTCGCGCATGGCCGTCTGCGGGACCTCTTCACGACGATTCGACTGCGCAACCTACCGGTTCTGTTGTCGGTCGGTCTGCAGAACCTGCCACTCGTCCGGTACCTGGTAGGCCAGCTCCTGTCCTCCGACGCGAAGAAATTCGATCAACTGCGACAGTTCTATTCGGCCGCCGACCCCGCTGACTGGTATCAGATCCAGGCGGGACAACGAGCTCAATTGATCAAGCCGACATCGAGGTTTCACGGCGAGCTCATGTTCGGAACCGAAATCATCACGGGCGCCGACGGGAGCATCGCAGGCCTATTGGGCGCGTCTCCGGGCGCATCGGTGGCACCGGCAGCCATGATCGAGGTGCTGGAGCGGTGTTTCGACAGCGAACGTGCCGAGTGGGAACCACGGCTGCGCCGACTGATTCCTACAGCGGCTCAGCCGTCGTCGACGATATGACCGGACCTCCTCTGTGGGCTACGGTTTGAGCACAGACTGCCCGAGGAAGTCGCAGACTTGAAGAGCCAAGGCGAGGTCGAGTTTGTCTCGGTTCTCGGTGTGGTGGTCGAGTGCTTTGTTGATGCGGTACTTGACGGTGTTTCGGTGCAGGTTGAGTTCTCGAGCGGTGTGCAAATGGCTTTCACCGTGGCTGAAATACGCGTTCAACGTCACGCGCAGAGTCGCTGCGCTGTCGGTGTTCTCGGCCAACGGTCCGAGAACTTCCCACACCCAGGCTCTGGTGGATTCGAGGTTCTGCGCGAGCAAGGACACTACGGCGACACCTTTGTCGCCGAACCCGACGATCGACCGTGTGGGAGTTCCTGGGACCGTAGCCACGGTATACGCCGCACGGGCCTGTTCGTGGGTTCGGCGGAACCCCTGAATTCCATGGGCAGGTAGGCCGGCCGACATTCGTGTCCAGTTGTCGAGTTCGAGCTCCGCAGCCAGCTCGGCGGTGTGGAGAGCCACGGTGCGTGTACCGAGTGGTATCCAGGCCCACACAGTTCTGCGGTCGATGGCGGTGATGATGGGAGGTCCGTTGGAGTGCAGGAAGGAGGCGGTTGTGCGGGCGATTCGGTCGATGGAGTTGAGCGCCGTGACTGCTTCGGGTCCGTTGTTCCACACGACCAGCGCCAGGTGATTTTGATCGAGCAGGTATCCGGTCTCGGCTTGGAAAGTTTCGGACGACTCGCCGTTGTCCGCGAGCAACGTGTGGATAGTGGACGAGTGGACGTTGCCCTGAGCGCCGATCCACCGTCTGCGTTCGGTTTCGTACGCGTCGAAGACGAAGAGCGTGATCCAGTCGATGTAGCCGTAGACGACATCGGAAATATGTTTGAGGACGGCAAGATCGAGGGGGCTGGGCAGCTTCAGCGCCTGGACCTCGTCGAAGCAGACGCGCATCATGTCGTTCTGTCCCATGTGGTACGCCCGAACCAGAGAATTCGACGGTACGTCCCGTTGCGCGAGACGCAGGGCGTACTCCACTGCAGCAGTGGTGGGTTGAAGATGATCGATCGGTATGTCGTTTGCCAGGATGTGAATAATCGTGGAGATGTTTCCGTGTACCGACGATTCCAGGAGATCGACAAGGATCGGGTCGTCGTCGAGTCGGTCGATTTCGTGCGCCAGGAGCGAGGCCATCGACCGTACGATGTCGCTCTCCCGTTGACCGAGTGAGTGCGCGACTTCAGCGACGATGACGAGGAGTTCTCGATCCGCCGACGCCGGGACACGGGCGAGCCGACGCTGAGCACCCACTCGGCGCTCGTGTGGTGTCGGACTGGTCACTGCACGTCCTTTCCCTTGCGCCGCAGGTAGCGAAGAGCGGATTCTGCGGCATTGGCTCCGCACATTCCGTGTGCGCCCGCACCGGGTGGTGTCGATGCCGAGCATAGGTAGACCCCCGGGAGGCCGACGCTATAAGGATCGAGGGCGATTCGCGGACGGAGAACCACCTGGAGCTCGGCGTTCGCGCCTCCGATGATGTCTCCACCGAGA
>NZ_LVCV01000159.1 GCF_001647195.1 Rhodococcus sp. EPR-157
ATCTGTCGGACCACAGCCTCCGTCGCATCACCGGTGTATCCGTTGGGCACATGTGCATACGCGTAGAGGGGGTTGATCGTTCCAGCCGAACGGGTCGGATCGGCCAGGTACTGCTGACCAACCAGTACGAACGGGCGGGACGGCATCACCCCCTGCGTGACGGCTTTCTCGTGCGCGGCGATCTCGTCGAAAGAACCACCCAGATGGACGGTTCCTGCTCGAGCACAGCCCGCGTTGGTCCACGGCACATCACCGTCGATGGCAAAGTCGACCTTGAATGCTGCCGGTGCGCGACGGAACTTGTTGTACGCCTTCATGACACGCGTGGGTAGTGCATTGCCGTAGATGCTGAGCGCTCCACGAGGTGACGTGTCGAGAAGTACCACATCGGACGGTGGAATGTCGGAGGCCGTTCGGACGCTGACGCCGGTGTCGATCTTGCCGCCCCAGTCGAGCAGCATCGAAGCCAGCGATTGGGCGATCGATCCGGATCCACCCTCTGCCACCGGCCACCCGTACCGGTGGCCGGACGCGGTGATCATCAGCCCTACCGCCGAGGTGGCTGGGCGGTCCAGACGGTAGTAGGCGTGAGCGGCCACACCGCCGAACAAGGCCTTTGCCTTCTCGGTGCGCCACCATCGCGCAGCCACCGTGGCCGGTAGCAGTGCCCGTGGGCCGAACGCAGCCAAGGCCAACGGGTGCCGCGGCACGTTCGCGATGGGACGCATCAGGTCTGCCGCGAGGATGTCGAAGTTGCGGGCTATGTCTCCGAACATCCGATGCCAGCGGGGCCCGTCCGCTCCGAGACCATCGGCGGTCGCGTCGATCGAGCGGTGGATGAGTCCCGCGTCACCGTCGTCGAGCGGATGCGCGCAGTCGACGTCCGCCCACTTCCAGTTCAGGCCGTAGCGTTCGAGATCGAGGGTGGCGAGGTAGGGCGAGCCGGCGCCCATCGGGTGGAATGCCGAACACAGATCGTGGAGCACCCCCGGCACTGTCAGTTCGGCGCTGCGCGTTCCGCCCCCGATGGTGTCACCAGCTTCGAGTACCTGAACGTCAACTCCGGCGCGGGCGAGGCGAACCGCGGCAGCGAGCCCGTTGGGCCCGCTGCCGACGACGACAGCGGTGGTCATACCCGGTTGCTCCGCTGCGAGGTAGGTACACCGACGGAGTCACCGGACTCGGTTGTCGTGGTGTCGCGCATCTTCGGTTCCTCCACAGTGCCGGGGTCGGTAGCGGCGCGGTTGGCGTCGATGTCCAGTGTCCATGTCACGGTCATCGGAATGGGTCCGTTCGGCAACCAAGGCTGCTCGTTGATAGCATCGGCGACCTTGTACGTGCCGCGTTCGATGACTCCCAGTGCTGCGTCGATGACCTGATACTGCTGGTAGTTCTTGTGAATCGGCTGCGATTCGATCCACACCACGAGGAACTCGCCCGGAGCGAAGTTGCAGCGGCGCTGAATGGCCGCGATGAGTTTGTCGTCGTGCAGATGTCCGTCGCCGAAGTTGAACGCGACGATCGAGTTGCAGGAGAACTCTCCCTCGCGCAGCGTGTAGGTGTCGATGTCGTCGCCGAGGTGGTTCATCATCAGCGAGAACAGGGCGCGACCCTGGCTGTGAAGCGAACGCCATCCGAGCAGTTGGTGCATCACGACGTCGGCAACATCTGGCGGGTAGGTGGCGAGCAGCTGGGTGCGGGTGTTCTGGCTGGGCCGTTTGATGAACTGGTCGATCTTGTCCTCGCAGCCCGGAGCGAACGCCCAGGTGGCCGAGGCCCAGTTTCCGGCGTATTGCCGCATCGAGGGCAGGAACGAGACGAGGTCAGGTCGGAGGTTGCCCAGGATCGGGAAGAACATCAGCCCCGCCACGATGACGGCCAGCAGAGCGGGAGAGGAGAAGTCCCAGACGGCGTAGCCGTCGGCGTTGGGGAATCCGAGGAACAAGAACACCGATGCGAACGCGAACAGCAGGTTCCATTCCAGCGGAACGGCGAGCGGGAAGGTGGAGATGATGAACAAGTGGAAGGCGACCATCAACGCGACAGCGGCAAGCGCAACGGCCGCGTTGGTGGTGAAGAGCAACACGAGAGGTGTTGCGACCTCTACCAGCGTTCCGAGTATGTGCCCGACACCGCCAGCGACTTTGGAGGGGCGGAGGTCGTGCGGGAAATTCCGGTAGTGCGCACGCTTGAGTGCTGTGGACGGGATCCACGGGGTGTTCGACAGCATCGGTGGGATCACCATGGAGAAGTGGTGCCCGAGCTTGGAGATGCCGGCTCCGACCCAGACGGTCACGATGAGCAGTTTGAGGGCGATGATCATGTCGACGAACGGCAGGAAGCCGAAGATCAGTACTGCCGGGAAGTACTGTTCACCACGGGCGGCGATGAAGATGACCTTGTCGCGCAGGCCGATCACTATCAGCAGTGCGGCGAGCGAGATCATCAGCGCAGGACGTACGAGACCGGCGTTGTCGGTGATCGCGGTGTCGATGGAGCTGGTGTGCACTCCTGGAAGGGCCAATGCAACAACGATATTGACCAGAATCGCAGTGTAGACGACGACGTCGAACACGGTGCGCGTATCCCCCGTGGTGAGCGGAACCTTGCCCGGCCACGGTGGAAGGCGAATCGTCCCGGGGCGCAGCCAGAACAGAGCGCCGCCCATCATGGGTTTGAAGTGTCCGGCCAGAGGTCCCCAGGATCCGCCGAGCCCTACCGATTCGAGTAGGAGGGTCCAGAGCAACAACTTCTGGTAGACGACCGGTTCGTTCCACCACGTCGAGATCTCGAACGGATTGTGTCCGGTGGTGAGTGTGGCGACCGCGACTCCAGCGCCGAGGTAGAGAACGAGCAATTTGAGAATGTAGATGGTGTGGACCATCTTCGGTGTTCCGAATCCGTGGTCTGCCCAATGGGTCGACATTGCCCTGAGACGGTCTCGGAACGGAAGGTCGAG
The DNA here is from genome assembly GCF_001647195.1 of Rhodococcus sp. EPR-157. Lineage (GTDB taxonomy): Bacteria > Actinomycetota > Actinomycetes > Mycobacteriales > Mycobacteriaceae > Rhodococcoides. Next base: position 2,960 of record NZ_LVCV01000159.1, read on the forward strand.
GAAAGTAGCAGGGTCGACCGGTGGGAAGTTTCCTTCTTTGAATCCCATGCGAATGCTCCTGTGTAGGAAATGAATCGTGCAGAGGTGGTGCAGAATGCGGAACTGGTCAGCTCACGGTTTCGACCGCGGACGCTTGCAACGCCAGGCGTAGACCGGGCTTGTCGATCTTGCCGACAGGGTTCCGAGGCAGCGCGTCGATGATGTGAATCGCTACGGGCAGTTTGATTTTCGCTATTCGCTCGCGTAGGTGGTCGAGTAACTCGGCTTCGTGGACCGCCGCGTTCGGGTAGGTCACTACGTACGCAATGGGGACTTCCCCGTAGACGACGTCCGGTGCTCCGACGACCGCAGCTTCGAGGATGTCTGCATGGGTGGCGAGTGCATTCTCGATCTCCTTGGGGTAGATGTTCTCGCCACCGCGGATGATCATGTCTTTGATGCGGTCGATGAGCGTGAGGTATCCGTCCTGGTCCAGTCGGCCGACATCACCGGTGTGTAGCCACCCGTCGACCACTGTGCGTGCTGTCTCGTCGGGGCGGCCGAGGTAGCCGCGCATCACATTCGGCCCGGCAATGAGGACTTCCCCGACGGTGCCCATCGGCAGGAGCGTTCCCTGCTCGTCCGCGATGGCGATTGTCTGACCAGGCAGTGCTGGGCCGACCGTACCCAGTTTGCGAACGCCGTTCGGGGGATTGCACGCAGAAGCGCACGTTCCCTCTGTGAGACCGTATCCCTCGACAATTGCCAGGCCGAACCTCGATTCGGCTCTGTCCAGTAGTTCCTTCGAGATCGGGGCAGCGCCGCAGACCGCGAACCGCAAGGACGACGTGTCACGGACGACGTCGTCGGGCTGAGAGGCCAGAAGTGCGTAGATGGTGGGCACCGCCGAGAAATAGGTGGGCCGGAGCCGCTCGACATCGTCGAAGAACCGTGATGGCGAGAACCGTCCGGTGATACTGACCTGCCCGCCGACGAGCAGGGGTGCCAGGACACTCACGCAGATTGCGTTCACATGGAACAGTGGCAGGATCAGCATGCAGTGGTCGTCGATTGTCAACGAAAAGTGCTGCGCCATAGCCGAAGCCATGTACTCCAGATTTGCATGCGTGAGTTCGACCCCTTTCGGGCGGCCGGTCGAACCCGAGGTGTATATCAACAACGCGAGATCGTCGAGGTCCGGATCGCCGAAGCCGGCGTCGCCGTCGACTGGTGCTCTCGTGTCGATCTCGTCGATCGAGATGACCGGGTACCCCGGCACCGGACTGGGATCGTCGGTGACCACCAACAGCGCATTCGCGTCGTGGATCTGGTACAGCGCTTCTGGCTGGGTGAACGTGGGGTTTACCGGAGTCGCGACCGCTCCGATTCGCCATGCCGCCATCATCGCCGTCAGCAGTTCGACGCGGTTCGGCAGCATCACCGCGATGACGTCACCCTTGCCGAGACCACGAGCGGACAACTGCGACGCGAAGGCGTCGACACGGGTGGAGAACTCGCCGTAGGTCAACGCGGTGTTGTCGTCGCGAACGCACGGACGGGTAGCGCGCTCGGCCCCAGCGTTCCACGTGAAATAACTGATGACGGACACTTTTTCGATCTCCTCACTGATGCTGTGATCCATGACACTAGTGACAGTGGGCGTACTCCAAAACGGCCTGTGAGGCCAGAGTTCGAGAGATTGGTTGTCCTCTGCGCACAACGGGCGTCGAGACCGTGCTTTACCCGCTGGCGGAGGATGAACTCGAAGTCGTCATGACCAAATCCCTTGCGGAGCAGTCGCAGCCAACGCGTCGATGAGGTCACGCTGAATGTCTGTCGCGGGTGACGAGGCGTCGACCACTGCCGAGACGGGCAGTTGCAGTCTGTGCTGCGCCTCGGTGCGAAAGACGAGCCCCGTCTTCGGCGTACTCTCGGCGGTGCTCGCGTAGATGATCGACCAGCATTCCGGGTGGTTGAGAAGTTCGGCGCTCGCCGTGTGATCGGGGGCGACCGGCGGTCCGAAGGCGAGCCGCAGACCGCTGCGCTTCATTGCTCCCTCGATGACCCGGTGCAGCAGAATCTGTTCACTGCGTTTGGGAAGCAGCAGCGGATACGCGGCCAGCTGCTCGAGGTTCGGATTGTCCTCGCTCGCCAGTGGATGGCCGTCGGCGAGAACGACCACCAGATCCTCGGTCCACAACTCCGTCACGTGCAGACCGGAGCGCTCCACGCTTCCCCGGATGAGCGCAACCTGGCAGTCGCCGGAAGTCACCGCTTCGATTTGCTCCGCGAATCGTTTCAACACGAAGTCGATCTCGGCCTCGGGATGACGCTCACGCACTGCAACGATGGCGGCAATGGCATTGGCCGCGAAGGTCATGTTGCCGGTGAGGCGGAGCTGGTTGCGGCGGCGAGCAGTCAATGCCAGAGCCGTCTGCTCGAGTTCCATCATGTGGCGCGCTATGGACACCAATTGTGCTCCTACGACGGTCAATCGAACCGTACGGGAAGTTCGCTCGAACAAGGCCTCGCCCATTTCTCGCTCGAGCTTGGCTATCTGGAGACTGATTGCAGATTGCGAGACGTAGCAGCGTTCCGCCGCGCGCGAAAAGCTCAGTTCCTCCCCGACCGCAAGGAAGTACTTCAGTTGTCGCAGCTCCATCGAGTCTCCATTCATAAGTTCTACTCATCAATGCTATTCCATCTTTCACGTTGATAGACCAGCTCCCGCGGGGTTCTATGGAGGACATGAAAGCGGATATGTACGAGGTCGTCATCGTTGGATCGGGATTCGGAGCACTGGCAGCTGCCAAGTCCCTCGGCAAGGCCGGCGTGAAGTTCTCACTCATCTCCAGCACTACCGAGCACCTTTTTCAGCCACTGCTCTATCAGGCCGCGACCGGGATGCTGTCGACGGGTGAGATCGCCCCGCCGATCCGGCGCATCCTGGCTCAGTACGAATCGGCGGACGTCCGTCTGGGTCGAGTCGTCGACGTCGACCCCGACGAGCACCAGGTCACCTACTCCGCAGCAGGCAGTTCGCACACCATCGGCTTCGGACGACTGATCGTTGCCACGGGCGCTACGCAGGCGTACTTCGGGCGCGATGAGTTCAAGGACCGAACCTTCGCACTCAAGACCGTCGACGACGCGATCGCCCTGCGCGAGCAAATTCTGAGCTGCTACGAAACCGCGCACCTCACCACCGATCCGGTCGCCAAGAAGGAGCTGTTGAGTTTCGTCGTCGTCGGCGCCGGTGCGACAGGCGTCGAGCTGGCCGGCCAGATCAGGGATCTGGCACACCGATATTTCGCCGGATCCTTCCCCGACATCAGTCCCGACGAGGTCAGCGTCACGCTCGTCGACGGTGTGAAGGAAGTTCTGCCCGCATTCGGCGGCAAGCTGAGCACGTATGCCCGCGCGAAGCTCGAGAAGTCAGGAGTCGACGTCGTGACCGGAGCCATGGTCACCGACATCGTCGACGACACGGTCACGGTGCAGGACGTGGACACCGAAACCTCGAGGACCATCGCCGCCAAGACTGTCATCTGGTCGGCCGGAGTGCAGGCAAGCGACCTTGCGGCTACGCTCGCCGAGCGCACAGGGTGCGAAACCGACCGTGCAGGAAGGCTTCTCGTTCACCCGGACTTGACGGTCGGATCGGCGAAGGACATCTACGCGATCGGCGACGTGACGTCGTTGAACGGTCTCCCGGGTCAGTCACCCGTAGCGATGCAGCAGGGTCGTCACGTCGCGAAGACCATCGTCGGCAAGGTCGATGCAGGTACGCCGTTCCGTTACGTCGACAAGGGCAGCATGTCGATCGTCGGGCGATTCAGTGCAGTCGCACGGCTTTTCGGCAAGGTCGACATGTCGGGGCCGATCGCCTGGGTCATGTGGCTGGCAGTCCACCTCATGTACATGGTGGGGTTCCGCAACCGATACGTCGCAGTGGTGTCGTGGTTGAGCTCGTACATCGGCGACAAGCGTCCGCACTTCCAGTACACGGATAGGTGGGCAGTGCGCACCGAGGCACGAGTCGACGAAGAGCATGACCAGGAGCGGCAGGCAGCCTAAACGAACCTCTCCAGATACCTGCGCGTAGGAGCGTCGGGAGTCAAGGAGATCGCTTTCTCGTACGCTGCACGTGATTTCTCGGTGTCACCCAGTCGTGCGAGCAGATGGGCACGGGCGGCCCACGCCGGCTGAAAGCGATCGGTCCCGTCGAGAGCATCGAGCATGGTCGATGCGACATCCGCTCCGTCGGTCTCGGCGGTCACTACCGCGAGCGCCACAGCCCCGCCGAGCGTCGGAGCCAGCTCTTGCAATACCGAGTACAGCTCGCGAAGAGTCGACCAGTCCGTGGACCCACTATGTCTTCGCGCGCAGTGTACGGCCGAGATCGTGGCCTCGAGTTGAAATCGTCCCAGGGCGCTCACTCCAGTGGCCACCAGTGCGTGGGCGTGTCTCAGATGGACTTCTCCGCGGGCGAGAAGGTGTCGGTCCCACAGTCGAAAGTCCTGCTCCGACAACGGAACGAACATTCCGCCGGAGTAGCGAGAGGGAAGTCGCGCGGAGGACAGGCAGATCAGCGCGGCGAGACCGTGCGCCTCGGCGTCGTCGGGCAGCAGATCGCACACCGTTTCCGCGAGATGGAGGGCCTCGCCGGTCAGCCCATCACGCACTTCCGAACCGGTGCTGTGCCAGTCGATGGCGAACGCCCCGTAGACGGCGGCAAGGATGGCGTCGATGCGTTCCGGCAGCACCGTGCGATCAGGAAGTTCGAACGAAAGACCTGCGTCGCGGATTCGTTTCTTGGCCCGACCGAGCCGCGCTGCCAGAGTCGAGGATGGCAGCGCGAATGCTCGCGCGATATCGGCGGCCGTGTAGCCGAGGATGACGTCGAGCATGAGCGGAGTGCGTACGGCTCGGTCTATGTCGGGATGCGCGCATACCGCCATCAGTTGCAACCGCTTGTCCGGCAACGCGTCGGGATCGATCGAGTCGAGATGAGTCCGTGTGTGCTCGGCCGGGTTCAGCGAGACCGACATGCGGTATGCGGCGGATTTCCAGGCGTCGCGTCGACGGTTCCTGGCGGTGGTGAGCAGCCAGCCGTCGGGATTAGCGGGAACGCCGTCGTTCGGCCAGGTCCGCAACGCGCGCTCGAAGGCGTCCGAGAGTGCGTCCTCGGCGGCCGCGATATCCCCGTCTGCCGACGCGAGCAGCGCGAGGAGTCGGCCGTACGAGGTGCGAACGACGTACTCGACCTCGATCACCGGCTCGGCTGCCGCTCAGGTCCACGAACCGTCAATGAACGACGTGGCAGCAGCTCGCACCTCGACGACTCCGAATTGCGCGCCGGGGCATCGTTCCGCCCACATCAACGCCGCGTCCTCGTCGGGAACGTCGATGACGAACACTCCGGCGACGCCTTCCTTCGTATCCGCGAACGGGCCGTCCTGAATCTGGAGATCCCCGGTTCGCAGCGTGACCGTCTTCGTCGCCGAGGACGAGGCCAGCACCTCGGCGGCGACGAGAACCCCCGCCGCCTGCAGCGCCCGCCCGTAGACGCCGAAGGCCTCCTGGATCTGGGTGATGACGTCGGCGTCGATCTCGCCTTCTGCGGGCTCTGCGTGGTTGAGAACGAGTGTGTATCTCATGACCGTCTCCCATTCCGTGTCGTTCCACTTCATGTCGTTCCACTGTGTACCGCGTCGTGCGGTCGCACACAGCTATGACGATCGGGACCGACCGAAATCGACACCTTGGTAGATCTACGAAATCAATTGGGACTTGTGACAGCGGTGCACCTGCGTCTTCGGTAGATCTCCTCGAATCCGACTGCACGTGCGGCTGACTGCTTCAAAACAAACTGTGAACCCGTTTGCTGCATTAGCGTGATCTTGCACACGCTGAGGGGCGTTTCACCCTTGGCATCTCACAGAACTGCTTGGGGGATGGATCGTGACGACACTCGAGGGGAAGCTGACCGAGCGCGAGACTCTCGGTGCCAAGCGTTCCGGCAGACATCGCCGAGGCATGTTGCCTCAGGGCGCAGCTGCATTCTCGGATTGGTTCCATCAGCCGCACGACTACGAGTGGATCGTCGCGCATCGCTCGGTCCGACACCTGCACACGGTCATTCGGGGTGTCTTCAGTCTCGCGACCCTTATCTTTGCGTTGACGTCGGCAATCATGCTGTTCAGCCCGCGCGGACCGCAGGTTCTCGAGGCGCGGCTGTGGGTGTGCTTCGTCCTCGTCGTGCAGGTCGCCGTCGCATACGTTCTTATCGTCTGTCCGGTGCCCAAGAAATACGGCTTCATTGCCTTCGGAATCTTCGGGGACGTCGGTCTCGCGTCTGTACTCGCCTGCTACGACGCGACAGCGGCGACCATGGGCAGTGCACTGTTCGTCATCACCGGTGCGTTCTGCACCTTCTTTCTCAGCCCTCGGTGGATGGTCGCCCATCTGCTGTTCTCGTGCGGCTTCGTCGTCTTCTCGGCGTGGCGCGGATGGTCGAGCAGCGGCGAGCATCCGGCGACGACTCTCGCGGTGCTCACGGTAATCCTCACGGCAATCGCGGGTGTGCCGGTTTTCGCCCATATCGCATGGACCGCAATCGCCGGCGACGCTCGCCGGTCGGCTCGTGATCCGCTGACTGGGCTGCTGAATCGGCGTGGTTTCGATTCCGCAGTACTCGACCTGTGGGATTCGGCAGTCGGTAAGGACGAGTCGATTGCGGTTGCCATGGTCGACGTCGACAAGTTCAAAGCGGTCAACGACGTCTACGGTCACGACGCCGGTGACCGAGTGTTGACCGACATCGCACGCAGACTCGAACGAATCGTCGGCGACAGCGGGATCACGGCGCGAACCGGCGGTGAGGAGTTCGTCGTCGTGATGTCGGGTGAGCGCACTGCTGTCGAGTTCAGATTGCTGGAGGCGGTCGCAGCCGTCCACGACAAGGACGACGACGTACCGATCACGGCCAGCTTCGGGGTATCCATCCTCGAATCGGACTCGGTGTTGCGGCACGCCGGCCAGTCCATCATCGGCCGAATGCTTCGGTCTTCGGATTCGATGATGTACCGCTCGAAGGCCGCGGGGGGCAACCAGATGTCCGTGCATTCCCTCTGAAAAAGACACAAACAAACTGCAAGTTGGTTTTAACGCATCAAAATGGCCCGGGGGACTGTTTTGTGCGCTACCTTTCTGGGGCAGGGGCAGTGAACGACTGTGCTGAGAGGATGGGTTTGTCGATGGCAACAACGATGGTGTCCATGGATCCGACCGAGGGTCTGAGTTTGGGTGGGCAACCGGCGTCGCACCAATTGCGTGTGTCGCGGGATACGACGAATCAGCTGGTAGAGCATATTGTCGGCACCACCGAGTGCCGGGATCTGACCGATGAGCTCGGACGCGGAGTTGTCGCCGACATCACGGCCGAATGCGTCGCACTCGCCGCCGATGTCCTCGACAGTGGAAGGCAGCCGTCGGCACCGCAGTTGGATCGCCTTCGTCGTGCGGCCGGCAAGTGGGCACGCATCGGCGTGCCCTTGGCGCCCATCCAGCATGCGTTTCACGAAGGGTTCTCCGTCGGCCTTCGCTTGGTTGCTCTCCACGCCGTCGACGGTGAACATGAAGCCCTCGTCGATGGAGCAGTCTTGATGTTCGGTCTTCTCGACGTCGTCTCGGAAGCGGTCTCCTCGGCGTACCTCGACGAGTACAAGGCCGTCGCAGTCCAGGGCCAGGATCAGGCTCACGCTGTGGTCACGGCTCTGTTGGGCGGTGATCCTGCCGCCTCGGCGGTGGCAGAACGAAACGGTACCGAGTTGGCGGCCTCCTATGAGGTCGTTGCCGTTCATTTTCCGCCCCACGCGGACGAGACAGGTGCGCCCGGTGCCCGCGAAGCAGCGGCGTCCCGCAAGCTTCAGACGATCTCCGCAGCGATGTCCGACTACTTCTCTCCTGCTCCCCCATTGGCGATTCTGAGTCCGTCGGGTGGAACCATCCTGATTCCCGATGCGGCCGAGCACGCAGCAGAAGAACTCGTGTCTCTCCTGACCGACGCGGGAGGGGTGCTGGTCTCGGCGGCCGCCGCCACGGCGATACCCGAGCGTGTTCCCGGTGCTGCCGAGAACGCATACGAACTTCTCCGACTCGTTCAACGACTGAGTTACCGACCGGGTGTCTATCGAATTGCGGACTTGGCCTTGGAATTTCAGATCGCTCGCCCCGGAGTCGGGCGTCGACACCTGAAGAGAATGCTCGACCCGCTTCGTCGGGTGCCGGACTTACTGCCGACCCTGGAAGTGTTCGTGTCCACCGAGGCAAACCGGAAGAAGGCCGCGACTCAGCTTGTGGTCCATCCCAATACCGTCGACTACCGACTCAAGCGCATCGAGCAGATCACCGGCATCGACCCGATGAAGTCCTCTGGTCTGCGCGCTCTGCACGCTGCGTTGATCGCCGACTCACTCGATCCGAAGAAGCCCACGTGACAATCACCCGTACCGCACCCGTCACCTCGATCGCAGCGCGAGCAGCTCTGATTGCGATCGACGACATGGTGCCGTGCTTTCAGCCGGTGGTGTCCTTGCAGTCGGATGCAGTAGTCGGAATCGAAGCGCTCGCTCGCTGGCCTACCGTCGAGGGTGTCGATCCTGCCGAGGTCTTCGCGCTCGCCCGTATTCGGGGTGTGGTAGCCGACATCGATTTCGCTTGTCGCACAGCCGCGGTGAAGGAAGCTCGTTCGGCGAACCTGACCGACGGCCTGGCGCTGTACCTCAACTACGAGCCGTCGGGTATCACCGATCGTGCACGTACCGAGGCGCATCTCGACGCGCTGGAATGCGAGGGCGACGTGGTTCTCGAAATCACCGAGCGTGGGCTCGACGGGGACCAGGAACACCTGCGCTCGATGGTCGATTCTGCGCGACGACGGGGCTTTTCGATCGCACTCGACGACGTCGGATCCAACCCCGGCACGCTGACGGCACTCACGTTCGTCGAGCCGGACATCGTCAAACTCGACGCATCGATTCTGCGTCGACCCTATTCGTTCCGCAGCGCTCGGGTGATGTCCGCAGTTCGTCGATACGTAGCCTCCAGCGGTGCCGTGATCCTGGCCGAAGGAATCGAATCGGAACGTGATCGGGCTCGGGCGATTCGGCTCGGAGCAACCCTCGGGCAGGGCTGGTTGTTCGGGGCCGCGTCGACGGGGGCGGATGTGCGAACGCGGTTCAGCTGAATTCGTTCACGTTTTCGTGCGCCCACTGTGCGAACGTGGTCGATCTCCCGGTCAGGTCGGCGGCCGTGGTGCCGACGAGTTGGGGATTGTCGACCTGTGCCTCCAGGCCGTCGACGTAGGTGACCGCGAAGTCGCCCATCGTAGGGGTCAGCGCGTCGATAGTTTCCTGCCGTGAGACCTGGTCGAATCGGAGACTTTCACCCAGCGCGTCACCGATGTGTCGAAGGATGGCGCTGCGGCTCAGGCTTTCCGGGCCGGTCAATGCGTACGCCTTCCCGGCGTGACCCGGTTCCGTCAGGCATGCGGCGGCAACGGCGGCGATATCGTCCATCGCGATCGGAGCATTCGCGGAATTGGGGAACGGTTCGCTGACCGACCTTGTTGCGCGGATCTGTGGCGCCCACATCGTCGCGTTCTCCATGAACTCGCCCGGCCACAGATGCGTCCATTCGAGACCGGATTCCTCGACGGCGCGAGAGATCGGGTACCACCAGTTCCCGGGTGGCCCTGCTAGATCGACGATGTAGCGCACCCGCGCTGACTTCGCCAACTCGAGTACCTGGTGCACGGTCTTCTCCAGTGGGGCGAGGTAGACACTGTCGACGCCATCGAACGCAGCGGGAAGCGACTCGACTCGGCCGAGGTAGCCCTTCACGACCTCGACGCCGTCTGGCAGGTCCGCGATTTCGGGTTTGTTGGTGAGCGCCCGTATGTCGCTCGCGCCCGCCGCGATCAAGTGATCGACGAGCATTCTTCCTATGTTGCCGGTAGCTCCGGTCACCAAGACAGTCATACCGTACAGTGTACGGTCAAATCGTTCGCCGTGCGATGTGTTGCTTCGGTAGCTAGGGGGAGTCGGTCGTGCGTGTGGATGGCGCGTCGAGGTTTTCGATCAAATTCAGCTGTGTCCCGTCGGGATCCACGAGGAACCCGACGCGCTGCCCCCAGCGCTGAAGCCGCACTGGATGCAGTCGAGGACGCCCGACGGGCCTTACCACGACACCTGCATCCTCGATCTTTCGATACAGTTCATCGACATCGTCTACGCGGATGCTGCACATGAACGAGCTGTCTTCGGGCACAAGATCAGGAAACCGAAAGAACTCCAACCGGAGTGCTCCACGGCTGAGAATCAGCCAGCCATCATCTCGGTAGGCCAATTCGAACCCGAACCCGCCATAGAAGGTGAGCGTGTCATCGAAATCACGAGATGGCAGGTTCGGTACAGCATGGTCGGCCACAGCATCCAAGCGTACGACCTACCGGTGGACCTTGCAGCCACCTTGTATGTGACCGGATCCAAACAAGACGGTCTCACCATCGACGAGCTCGCGTGATAGCTACTGGGTGAACCCAGCCGTGTCGGGCCCGTGTTCGGCCCGAACCGCATCCACTGTCCGGCACCGGGACCGCGCACCTGAGGGCGACGGACACTGGCAGGACCGCCTCGTTTTCGAAGACGACATCCGACCTCGCTACTCAGCGACCGCATCCGCCGACTTCGACCCCAGCTACGTCGGCGAGCACTGGGACGAAACTACGGACCCGACCGCTGGCCACCGCCCTTGCAGCCGATCCGAACCAACCAAAGAGGCCACGCAATTGGCTGTGACCCGTTCCCGTTTGGCATGGCGACGGCCTGGATCTGAGCTACGCCACCAACGTATCTATTCGGAACTGGGAACGAGCGGCGCGACAGAGAGGGCGGGCCTCGGCTTCGTGCGGACGCGGAGGGGGATGCGTAGGTAGCCGAGCCAGGAGAAGTCGAAGCGACGCAGAACCGTACGGCGGGCCAGGGCGAGGAGGACCGCGGCACCGGTCACCGCCATCCAGGCCGGCATCGGGTAGAGGGCCAATCGTTCACCCAAACCGAAGTGGAGTGTCTGGGCGAGCATCAGGATGGCCCCGACAACTCCGACCAGCGCGCACAGAGCGGACCACAACGCGACCACCCGACGCTCGTGCCAGAGGTGCCAAGCGATGAGTACGAGAACCACGTGTCTGGCGACGAAGCCGGGCATCACTGCAGCCCAGTGCATGATAGTTCCGTCGTTCGCGGGGAACAGTCCCGTCGCCGCGGTACTGACTGCGATGATGACGGCGAGCGAGAGGATCCACTTCTTCGACCGCCCGTTCCGGATGTGTCGATGCAAGAAGTACGCGCCTACCAGCGTCAGCACTCCCAGCGCGACGAAGGTCGAATTCATGACGTCGTGCATCGGTGAGCACGAGTCCACCTCGCAGCTGGTTACACCGAGCGAGCTGATCGAGTTCCGCGCGAAGCTGTAGGGTGTGCTCCACGCCGAGGCTGTGAACAGCTCTGCCAGCACGTAAGCGAAGCTCAGCACCCATGCGGTCCCGGCTGCAGCGTGGCGCAGATTGTGCGCAGAGCTCGGGGAGGTGATGGTGTGATCCTTCTGGCGAAGCGGACGAGGCCGGAGGGTCGACTGTACGTGGCCAACCTGAGAGCACACCCAGTCCTGGGCTACCGAGCTGGTCTGAGATCGATCAGAACCTGGACTTCCACGGCGAGGCCGGTGAGGGCAGAGGCGCACGTGGTGCGCAGGTGCGCCGCAGACTCCACGAGCTCCTCGTGTGCGACTCCGCTGTTGTCGGTGACGCCGGAGATCCTGAGTACGCGCTGCTTCTTGACCTCCAGTACCCGGCCGCTTGCGGAGGCGATTCCAGGAGTGGACTCGAACTCGGCTGCCGCATTCTGTGCAGCCGACACGAGGTCGACACTGGCATGTTCGTCGTTCTCACTGACCAACCGGGCAGGCTGGCGTCTCGGCCGGTGGGCGTACAGCCACCGAAGACCGATGACCAGCGCCAGCGCGGCGGCAGCGGTCAGAGCCCACGGCCACCACGCCGTGTCGGCCCAGCTGCCGGGTGACCACGTCTCGAACGTTCTGCGGGCATCGTGAACCTGATCCGGAAGTTGTCCGCGCTGCCACGCGGCAGCAGCTGCACCGATAGCCATGAGCACGGCGCCGACGACGACGGTGGCCAATCGATCGAAGACAGCGGCACCGGTACCGATGGACGAGATCCGTGTGCGTCCCGGGCGCCGCCCGAGCCATACTCCCTCGGAGTCGGACAGACGGTGTGTCTTCTTTCGTGGCAGAAGGGCGAGGACGACGAGTATCAACCCCAGTACTGCGATAGCGATCCCGACCGGTAGCAATGCCGACGACACAGTCGAACCGACGAGTGTGTCGAGGAGGGGGCTGATCCATGCGGTACCCGAGATCGCGCCGAACTCGACGAGAGCGTCTCGCCCGAAAATGATGCCGAGAACGCACAGGGCAACTGCAAGAAGCACCGCGATCGGTGTCGCCCTCGGCGCTGCTTTCGGGGTCACTCGACTCTCCTGGTGGTAGTGGAATTACGTTCGGGTGCAACGTAATGAACGCGGACATCGATCGTGTCGACGTCGAGGCCACTGGCCCGGACGAGGTCCTCGGACACTGCGGTACGAATACGAGATGCGACGTCGGCGATCGGCGTCGGCCATCGCGTTGCGGCCTCGACCGTCGCCGTGACCCGTCCGCTGCGCACGGAGGCCTCGACGTGTGGAAGCGTGCGCGCCGTCAATCCACCGGCAACGCGTTCGACACCCGAGACACGTCCGGCTGCGATCTCGGCGATACGCGTGACGACGCGCTCCCGTACTTCGAGGGTGCCCCGCGTAGCGTCGCCGCCTGGTTCGCTATCGGTCATGCCTGCGTCCGCGAGAGAACGCCGACACGTCGAGTTCGCCGTCGATGTACCGGCCGACGGCGAAGCCGGCTACAGCGAGGACGACTGCGAACAGGAATCCGGTGAATCCGCCTGCTGCAGCCGCGATCGCCAACAGAAGTCCTACGAACAAACCGATGGTCGAAGTCGTCATGATGTGATGTTGCTCCTGGCTAGATCTCGAAGTAGCGCTTGGATCGCACCCGGTTGAGGGAGCGTACGACTGCTGTTGTGGCTGAACGCTTTCGGTGCTTCCACACGCTGCGTCGAAGAGTGATGGGTTCGAGCGTGGCGGGCGCCGTGCCGAATGTGGCGGGCGCCGGGACGAACCTGCGTTCCACGGCCGCGAGTTCGGCCGCGTAGACGTCGGGGTCTCCCCCGACGTCCGGGTGATGTGCGCGGGCAACGGCTCGGCGAGCAGCCGTGTGTTCGGCAGATCGGGTCATACTCGAACTACGTCCTCCACGGTCACGTGAACGGGCCCGGCCGACAGCGCACTGACGGCGGTACGGATCGCATCGGCCGTCTCACGAATCGAACTACCGGCGGCGACAGACACATGGACTTCGACGCCGTCGTCGCCGATCCGGATACCCGACACCCGCCTGCCCGGCAGATACGTGGCCGCTTCACCGAACATCCCGCCGTGCAGGCGGGCAACACCTGATATCGCCAGCACTGCATCGGCAATGACTTCGGAGATGTCGGGTTGCTCGGTCACTGAACTCGAGTTCCCGTGACTTCCTGACCCTCGTCGTCACCTTCGTCGAGGAAGACATCGTGCACGACGATGTTGACCTCGGTGACCTCGAGGCCGGTCATCCGTTCGACGGCGGTGATCACGTTGCGACGGATGCCTGACGCGAGATCGGCGATGGACACGCCGTACTCGGCGACGATGTCGATGTCGACGGCTGCCTGGCGCTCGCCGACCTCGACCGACACACCCTGTGACTGGTTGACGCGCGCACCCGGAATCCGCTCGCGCAGAGCGCCGATCGCGCGGGACGTGCCGCCGCCGACGTCGTGGACACCCTCGACCTCACGTGTCGCGATTCCGGCGATCTTCGATACGACCGTGTCGGCGATGGTGGTCCGCCCGGTGGTGCTCACGAGCGCGGAATCGGTCCTGGGAGTCACTGCAGTCTGCGAAGATGCGGCGTCCGACTTGTCCAGTGTCTGGCTGCTCATTGTTTCTCTCTCTTCGAGTGCGATTGTGTCGGAAGTAGGTCGTACCCAGAATCCGAAAGAGCACGCCTGAGTCGGGTGATCTGGGACACAATGCGCCATCCCTGGTAGAACGGTGTCGTGAACGACGAGGCGTTGCGGACGGACCACGTCCTCGTCAGCAACGCAGCTCTCGGCGACACCGATGCGTTCGAGCAGATCGTTGCGCGGTACGGCCCTGAGATGTTCCGCTACGCAAGCAACATGCTGTCCGATCACGGTGCTGCCGAGGAAGTGGTGCAGGACGCGTTTGTCGCAGCGTGGAAGGGTCTGGACACCTTTCGGGGCGATTCGAAGCTGCGGACCTGGTTGTTCTCGTTGGTGTCCCACAAAGTGGTGGACCACCGGCGCAAGCGAGCCGTGGCGCCCGCCGAGGACTGGATCTTCGAGCGAAGCAGCACCGATGCCACCGGAGACCCGGAGAAGAGCGCGACGGCCGAGAACTTCATGGAAGATCTCGGCCGTGCCTTGGCCGAGTTGCCGTATCGCCAGCGTGCGTGCTGGTTGCTGCGTGAGGTCGAAGGGATGACACATCCGGAAATCGGGCAGATCATGACATTGTCGGCTGGTGCAGTTCGCGGGCAGCTGCAACGAGCACGAACAACTCTGAGCGAAAGGTTGGCGGCATGGCAGTGATGCGACGATGACGCCGGACCCCGACTCGATTCTGGACCGGGCGGCCCGCGAGCTGCGGGACGCACCCGAGGAACCGCGCTGGGTGGACATCAGCAGCTCGATCATTTCCAAGGTCCGAGCCACGACGCGACGCACGTGGCCGGTCGACGCGTCGTATCCCACGTCTCCCGTGGGCCGCGAGGCCGATTCGCTGCGCGTCAGCGACCAGGTCGTTCGCAGAGCAGTGCTTGGGGCGCTCACCGGCGTTCACGGATGCCAGCCGACCGACATATCGCTCTATCTCGACGATCACACGTGCACCGGAATGTCGATCGCCGTCGTCGGTGCCTACGGCAGCGATCTGCAAGCGGTCGGGAACGATCTGGCGCGCATTGCCATCGGCGTGGCGGCGGACACCCTCGGGGTCCCGCTGGTCCGTTCGGACGTCGACGTTCGCGTCGACGACATCGACGTGTAAGAACTTCGTCAAGAACCGCTGCTGAGGGCGTAAGCGCTACGTAAGGAACTCGTCTGCGGCCGGGACGAGAGCCGATGCTTGCCCGATGACTGAAATCGTGCTTGTGGGTCTGGCTGCACTAGCCGTGATCTACCTTCTCGTGGCGCTGCTCGATCCAGAGAAGTTCTGATGGGCGGCCTCGAGATCCCCATCGTGATCGCAGTGCTCGCCGCTGCGTATGTGCCACTAGGTGACTACATGGCCCGGGTGTTCGACGCTCCCCGTGACGGCCGCGTCGAGTCGATGCTCTATCGACTGTGCCGCATCGATCCGAAGGCCGAGCAGACCTGGGTGGGATACGCCACGAGCGTGCTTGGATTCTCCGCCGCGAGCCTGATCGTGCTCTACGTCCTGCAGCGCATCCAAGGGGTGTTGCCGCTGAACGGTGGACTGCCAGGGGTGAGTCCGCTCGTGGCGTTCAACACCGCCGCGTCGTTCGTCACCAACACCAACTGGCAGTCCTACGTTCCAGAGACGACCATGTCGAACCTGACGCAGCCCCTCGGGCTGGCGGTGCAGAATTTCCTTTCCGCCGCTGTCGGATTGGCCGTCGCCGTTGCGCTCGTCAGAGGGTTCGTACGGGTCCGCTCGCGCGGTGAGATCGGCAATTTCTGGGTCGACCTGACGCGGGGGACGCTGCGGATCCTGCTCCCGCTGTCCTTGCTGGTTGCTCTGATCATGTTGACCCAGGGGGTTGTTCAGTCGTTCTCGACCGGATTCGTCTCTACCGGAGTCGACGGAACGACGGTCAAGAATGCACTGGCTCCCGTCGCGTCGCAGGAGTCGATCAAGGTAGTCGGAACCAACGGTGGTGGCATTCTTGGCGCCAACTCGGCGCATCCGTTCGAGAATCCCACTCCGCTGACGAACGTCGTGCAGATCATTGCGCTGCTGTTGATTCCCGTTGCACTCACCAGGACGTTCGGGACGATGGTCGGCAACCGGAAGCAGGGGCTGACTCTCCTGGCCGTCATGGCGGTGCTGTGGGGTGGACTTCTCGCCGTCACGCTCGCGGCCGAATCGGGTGCGCGTGGTGTCGCGGCGCAGGCTGCAGGCGCCATGATGGAGGGCAAGGAAGTTCGGTTCGGGATACCTGGATCTGCGTTGTTCGCAGTATCCACGACCGGAACATCCACTGGTGCAGTCAATTCCGCTCATGACAGTATGTCGTCGCTCGGTGGTGGCGCGGTGCTGCTGAACATGCTGCTCGGCGAGATTGCGCCGGGTGGGGTGGGAAGTGGGCTGTACGGTCTGTTGGTACTGGCGATCATTGCGGTCTTCGTCGGCGGCCTGCTCGTCGGGCGAACCCCGGAATTGTTGGGCAAGAAGCTCGGTCGTCGGGAGATCACGATGGCCGCGCTGTCCGTGCTCGTCATGCCGGCGCTGGTGCTACTCGGCACGTCGATCACCGTGATTCTCGACTCCACGCAGGGTTTTCAAGGCAATTCCGGTGATCCTGGCACTGCAGGGGGGATCCACGGTTTCACCGAGGTGCTCTACGCGTATGCCTCCGCGTCCAACAACAACGGCAGCGCGTTCGGTGGTCTGACGGTGACGAGTGAGTGGTTCCAGATATCACTGGGTCTGGCCATGCTCCTCGGTCGCTTTCTTCCGATTGTGTTCGTGCTCGCGCTCGCAGGTTCGCTGGTCAAGTCCAAGCGCACCTCGGCAGACGTCGGAACGCTCCCCACCACTGGCCCACTGTTCGGTGGATTGTTGCTGGGCACAGTCGTTCTCGTGTCGGCTTTGACCTTCTTCCCGGCGCTTGCGCTCGGCCCTATCGCGGAGGCTCTTCGATGACCGGATTGTTGACCGCTGACGTTGTAGTCGGCGCATTCCGAAAGCTGGACCCTCGCCACCTCGCACGGAACCCCGTCATGTTCATCGTGTTCGTCGGTTCGATCGTCACCACCGTGCTCGCAGCCATGGAACCTACGGTGTTCGCCTGGGCAACGGCGGGCTGGTTGTGGTTCACGGTGCTGTTCGCCAACCTGGCCGAGTCGGTCGCCGAAGGTCGAGGCAAGGCGCAGGCCGCGAGCCTGCGAAAGGTCAAGCAGGACAGTTCTGCTCGACGCCGCGGCGCCGACGGTGTCGTGACCGAGGTGCGTGCTGCAGAGCTCTCGGTCGGCGACGAGGTGATCGTGTCGGCAGGTGAGGTGATCCCAGGGGACGGAGATGTGATCGACGGAATCGCCTCCGTCGACGAGTCGGCGATCACCGGCGAATCGGCACCGGTGGTGCGGGAATCCGGTGGCGACAGATCGGCAGTCACCGGCGGGACCACGGTGCTCTCCGACGAGATCGTCGTTCGGATCACTGCAGCGCAGGGAGAGACGTTCGTGGACAGGATGATCGGACTCGTCGAGGGTGCAAGCAGACAGAAGACACCCAACGAGATCGCGCTCAACATCCTCCTCGCGTCGTTGACGATAGTGTTCCTTCTGGCCGTCGTCGCAATCGGACCGATGAGCGTCTACGCCGGTGACTCGCAGAATCCGATCCGCCTGATCGCTCTTCTGGTGTGCTTGATTCCGACCACTATCGGCGCGCTGTTGTCCGCTATCGGTATCGCCGGAATGGACCGATTGGTGCAGCGCAACGTGCTGGCGATGTCGGGTCGAGCCGTCGAAGCAGCCGGCGATATCGACACGCTGCTGATGGACAAGACCGGAACGATAACCTTCGGAAACCGTCGTGCGACGGGTCTGCATCCCGCGCCGGGAGTCGACGCCGAAGAGCTGGCAGGTGCAGCTCGGTTGTCCTCGCTCGCCGACGGTACTCCCGAGGGCCGCAGCATCGTCGAATTGTGCTGCCGTGATTTCGGAATGATCGATACGGCCGACGACACCGAACGTGCGGGGGAGTTCGTCGCATTCACCGCCCAGACACGAATGAGCGGCATCGATATCGACGGCAGGAGTATCCGAAAGGGTGCGTCCGACTCTGTCGCTCAATGGGTTCGCTCGGCCGGCGGTTCGGTGGATCCCGCGCTCGAAGGTTCGGTCCACGACATCGCTCAGGCCGGCGGTACACCTCTCGTCGTTGCCGAAGCCCGAGGCGGCACCGTAAGGGCGCTCGGAGTCGTCGAGCTGTCGGACGTGGTGAAGCCGGGGATCGCCGAGCGATTCGGTCAGCTACGGGCCATGGGAATCAGAACCATCATGGTGACCGGTGACAATCCCTTGACGGCCAAAGCAATCGCCGCCGAGGCCGGGGTCGACGACTATCTCGCCGAGGCGACACCGGAGGACAAGCTCGCGCTGATCAGGAAGGAGCAGGACGGCGGCCGACTCGTCGCGATGACCGGAGACGGCACCAACGACGCCCCCGCCCTCGCGCAGGCCGACGTCGGCGTCGCGATGAACACCGGGACGTCTGCCGCCAAGGAAGCGGGGAACATGGTCGATCTGGACTCCGATCCGACCAAACTCATCGAGATCGTCGAGATCGGCAAACAGCTCCTCATCACCCGAGGCGCGTTGACGACCTTCTCGCTGGCCAACGACCTCGCGAAGTACTTCGCAATCCTGCCCGCAATGTTCGCGCCCCTCTACCCGCAGCTCGACGCGTTGAACATCATGCGGCTTGCGACGCCGGAGTCGGCGATCCTGTCCGCGGTCATCTTCAATGCACTCGTCATCGTCGCGCTGATACCGCTGGCGCTGAAGGGCGTGAAGTATCGCGCAGCATCGGCGTCGGCGCTGCTTCGACGCAACCTGCTGATCTACGGGGTCGGCGGCGTCGTGACGCCGTTCCTCGGGATCTGGCTCATCGACCAACTCGTTCGACTCGTCCCAGGGATCGGCTGATATGCGACTGTTCCGTAGTTTCCTTCGTCAGACACTGGCCGGCTTCGCAGTGCTGGCAGTGTTCACTGCACTTCTCGGAGTTGCCTATCCTGCGACCGTCTGGGTCGTCAGCAGGCTCGACATGTCCTCGGCGGAGGGTTCGCCGTTGCGAGACAGCAACGGATGCGTCGTGGGGAGCTCGTTGATCGGCGTCGACCCGCAGGTGCCGCCGGGAGAGCCGGACCCGTACTTCCACACGCGCACCACCGGATCGGTCGCCGACGACGACGCGTTCGCCCCGGGCGACCCGAGTGCCGCGCTCCCCACGAATCAGGGCCCCAACAGTGAACTGCTCGCGAAGTTCGTGGAGCAGCGCCGTGCGGCCATCGCACAGCGCGAGTCGGTGGATCCCGCGCAGGTTCCCGCCGATGCGGTGACCGGATCCGGATCGGGTATCGATCCGGACATCAGCGAGGAATACGCTGCCATCCAGGTGGCGCGGGTTGCGAGGGTCAACGGACTGAGCGAGCACGACGTGGAGGCGCTCGTCCGCGAACACACGCACGGTCGGCAGTACGGTGTACTCGGAGCAGTGGCAGTCGCCGTGCCGGAGCTGAACGTGGCGCTCGGGTTGACTGCCCCGTCGTGCGCGAGCGGAGAGGGATAGCCGACAGTGGAGCCAGGTGAGCTGCGAATCTATCTCGGCGCGGCTCCAGGCGTCGGGAAGACGCTGGCGATGCTGAACGAGGCGCACCGACGCATGGAGCGCGGGTGCGACGTGGTTGCCGCGGTAGTCGAAACGCACGGCCGCGATCGCACGGAGGCGGCGCTCGCTGGAATCGAGATGGTCGCCCCGATCGAGATCACCTACCGGGGCGTGGTTGTTCCGGAGCTCAACGTGGAGGCAGTGCTGGCCCGTAAGCCGGACCTGGTCCTGGTCGACGAGCTTGCCCACACGAACACGCCCGGATCACGGCACCCCAAGCGGTGGCAGGACGTGATGGAGTTGCTCGATGCCGGCATCGACGTGGTGTCCACCGTCAACGTCCAGCATCTCGAATCCTTGAACGACGTGGTTCGGCAGATCACCGGCGCCACCCAACGAGAAACAGTCCCGGACAGTGTGGTTCGCGGTGCCGCGCAGGTGGAGCTGGTCGACGTGACGCCGGAGGCTCTACGTCGCAGAATGAGCCACGGGAACATCTACGCGGCCGACAAGGTCGATGCGGCACTGAGCAACTACTTCCGTCTCGGCAACTTGACCGCACTACGCGAGCTTGCTCTGCTGTGGACCGCGGACCAGGTCGATTCCGCACTCGTGAAGTACCGCAACGACAATCGAATCACCGATACCTGGGAGGCCCGTGAACGCGTCCTCGTCGCGGTCACCGGTGGACCGGAATCGGAAACGTTGGTACGGCGAGCCAGTCGGATCGCGTCGCGGTCGAGTGCGGAACTGATGGTGCTGCACGTGGTCCGGGGCGACGGACTCTCCGGCGTATCAGCTCCGCAGATGGGTGCGGTGCGCACGTTGGCCGCTGCGCTCGGCGCCACTATGCACAGTGTGGTCGGCGAGGACGTGCCGACAACTCTGCTGGAGTTCGCCAGAGGTGCCAACGCGACGCAGGTGGTGATCGGGACCTCGCGGCGCTCGCGTGCCGCCCGAATTCTGGACGAGGGCATCGGCGCCGCGGTCGTGCAGAATTCAGGCACGATCGACGTGCACATGGTGACCCACGACGAGCGCGCGCGAGGCTGGCGACTCCAGGTCGGCCGTGGCAGTCGACGCGTGTTGTCGTGGATCGCTGCGATCGTGGTGCCGTGTGTGGCGACGGGCCTGTTGACCGTCCTGGATTCACGGCTCGACTCCACCGGAGAAAGTGCACTGTTCTTCATGGTCGTGCTGTGCGTCGCACTGCTCGGTGGCGTTGCACCTGCGGCACTCTCGGCACTGATCGCCGGGTTCTTGCTGAACTACTTCTTCACTGCACCGCGCTACAGCCTCACCGTCGCCGAACCCGAGAACTTCGTCGTCACCGTCGTCCTTCTGCTCGTGGCAGTTGCGGTGGCGGGATTGGTCGACGCCGCAGCCAGCCGCACACGCGAAGCCAGGTACGCATCCCGGGAAGCCGAACTGCTGACGTTGTTCGCCGGATCGGTGTTGCGAGGTGCCGATCTCGATGCGCTACTGGAGAAAGTGCGCGAGACCTACGGGCAGCGCGCGGTGCTGCTCGTCGAAGAATCGACGGGCGTGACCGTCGGTGCAGTCGGTGAGAAGACAGCAACGGAGGCGGATACCCGGATAGAAGCTCCAGGAGGGGACTTCACGATGCTGCTCGTCGGCCCCCGGACCCGCGCACGTGATCGACGGGTGCTTGCAGCCGTTGCGAATCAGGCTGCAGGGCTGGTGCGACAAGGCAGGTTGAGCGAGGAGGCCAGCCGCGCCACCGCGCTCGCCGAGGCGGATGTGCTCCGGCGTGCTCTGTTGTCCGCCGTCAGTCACGATCTGCGCACTCCCCTTGCGGCCGTCAAGGCGGCGTCATCGTCGTTGCGCAGCACCGACGTCGAGTTCTCCGCCGAGGACACCGCCGAACTGCTCGCCACCATCGACGAGTCGGCGGATCAGTTGACCTCGCTGGTCGGCAACCTTCTCGATTCGTCTCGTCTGCAGGCCGGGGTCGTTCGTCCGGCACTCGCCCCGGTGTACGTCGAGGATGCAGTCCAACGCGCGCTGATCGGCACGGCAGCGTCGGCCGACACGGTGCACGTCGACGTCGGAGACACACAAGTTCTTGCCGACGCCGGACTGCTCGAGCGCGTGCTCGCGAACCTGGTGGACAACAGCGTCCGACACGCAGCCGGAAGTGTGATCAGAATCGGAGCAACACAACTCGGAGACCGAGCGTCGATCACCGTGGCGGACACTGGGCCTGGAATCGCACGGGGATCCGAGAAGACGATGTTCGACGCCTTTCAGCGTCTCGGCGACCGCAACACCACCACCGGGGTGGGACTGGGACTGTCCGTCGTCCGCGGATTCGTCGAAGCCATGGGAGGCCGTGTCGACGCTTCGGACACACCCGGCGGTGGACTGACGATCACCGTGGACCTGCAGGCTGCACCATGAGCGAGACCGCACGGATCAGAATCCTCGTCGTCGACGACGAACCCCAGATCGTTCGGGCCCTGCGTATCAATCTGAAGGTGCGCGGGTACGACGTGGCGACCGCTGCGTCGGGAGCCGAAGCGCTGCGGGTGGCGGCGAACTTTCATCCCGAGATAGTCCTACTCGACCTCGGCCTACCCGATTTCGACGGCATCGACGTCATCGGCGGGTTGCGCGGGTGGACCGACATTCCCATAGTCGTGTTGTCGGCGCGAACCGATTCGGCGGACACCGTCGAGGCGCTCGACGCGGGCGCGGACGACTTCGTCACCAAGCCGTTCGAAATGGATGCACTGCTCGCTCGCTTACGTGCAGCATTGCGGCGTGGGCCACGGGCGGTGGAAGATGCTGTGGTGGTGACGGATTCGTTCATCGTCGACCTCGCGGCGAAGAGAGTCACCCGCGGCGGTGAGACGGTCCATCTCACCCGCACCGAGTGGGGAGTGCTCGAGCTGTTGGCGCGCAACCGTGGAAAACTGGTGTCGCAGAAAGAAATTCTGCAGACAGTGTGGGGTCCTCGGCATGAGCGTGAAACTCACTACCTGCGAATCTACCTCGGCCAACTACGGCAGAAGCTCGAGGACGATCCGTCGCATCCTCGGCATCTGCTGACCGAAACCGGCATGGGCTATCGATTGGTGTGACTACCCGCCACCGGCACTGTCTCAGGAGGCTGTTGTGGCGCTCTGCTTCAGCCAGTGTTGTAGTGGCGCAGGCCTTCCGTACAGGTAGCCCTGCGCGAAGCGGCAATGAAGGGCCTCGATCGCGTGAGCCTGCTGTTCGGTCTCGACGCCCTCGGCGACGATGGAGACCGGTAGCGCGCGCGCCATCGCAGCGATTGCCGATACCAGTGATCCGCCGGTGTCCGTCGTGCCGATTTCGGCAATGAACGAGCGGTCGATCTTGAGCAGCCCGATCGGGAGCTCACGGAGGCGACTGAGCGAGGAGTACCCGACACCGAAATCGTCGAGAACAATCAGCACGTCCATGGCGGCAAGTCGGTCGAGAATAGCTTTGGCGGCGTATACGTCGTCGATGAGCGCAGTCTCGGTGACTTCGAGCGCCAGATCGGAGCCCTTGAGTCCGAGTTCGTCGAGGAGCTTTCCGACGATCCCCGGCAGCGAGTCGTTGCGCAATTGCACAGGTGAAATGTTGACCGACATGGTCACGTCCTGGCCCTCGGCGCGCAGTACCGCCAGGTCCGTCAGCGCAGTGCGAAGAACCTCTTCGCCTATTTCACCGATGAGATCGGTCGATTCCGCGATGCCGATGAACTCGCCGGGTCCGCGCAGTCTGCCGCTGTGGCGCCATCGGACGAGTGCCTCGTAGACGACGGTCTTTCGAGTGGAGGTCATCACGATCGGTTGGTAATGGACTTCGAGTTCACCACGTCGGACGGCACCGCGCAGTGCGGTGGCTGTTTCGATCGCAGCTGTCGAAGCTGCCCGGAGCGACTCGTCGAAGAATTCGATCCGCGAGGCACCCTGCGATTTGGCGTGGTACATCGCGGTGTCCGCCTCGCGGATGAGATCGTCCAGTTCGTGAGCGCGGTGGGTGGTGGCAGCGATTCCGATGGACGCGGTGATGTAGGCAATGGCTGCACTGAGGACGAACGGTTCCGCTATCCGATCGATCAGCGACCGAGCCAGCGATTCCATCTCGGGTCGCGTGCAGCGGCCGATGACGATGAATTCGTCGCCGGCGTAGCGGACGACAGTGTCCGACGAACGCACGGTTGCGCGGATACGGTGTGCTGTGGCCGCGATCATCTCGTCGCCGACGCGATGACCGTACGAATCGTTGACCATCTTGAAGTTGTCGAGGTCCACGAACAGGATGAAGATGCGGCCCGGTTTGTCGAGTGCGCCGAGTCGAGTGAACTGGTCATCGAGCATCGTTCGGTTGGGAAGCCCGGTGAGAGGGTCGTGAGCGGCCCGATAGCGGGCGTCGTCCTCGCTGCGTTCCATGAGGCTCATGGCGCGTTCGCCGCGAAGGAAGCTGCCGATGAGGATGGCCGAGAGCAGCGTCGACCGGACGACCAGGTCGGGTGTGGACACGGCGGTTCCGAGGACTGGTATCGCCGCGGACACGGACAGCATCACGATCAGGAACGTGGTGCGGCGGCGTTGGCGTGGTGCCGCGCGCTGACGCTGCGACATCGTGGCCATCTGTGGGTCGAGTGCGGCGAGTGCCAGGGATGCGTATCCGAGCAGGTAGATGCCGTCGAGCAGACCGGGCGACAACGGTGAGCCACGCGAGAGAAAGTGCGCGTAGGCGATGTCTCCGGCGAATACGGCCAACAACGCCAGCAGAAGCAGTCGTAGCGAGGTGTTGCCGCGTCTGGAGGACATGAGAAGGTACGCGGCCAGGGTGATCATGCCGGCGTCGATCGCCGGGTAGATGCCGTTCAGTACAGCGGTGGCCGTATCGCTCTCGGTGTTCAGCAGCGGCGAGATCAGCAGCACCCAGGAGAGGAACAGCGCTCCGAGCGCGATCAGGCCTGCATCGATCAGCGGGGTGATGTCGTCGCGTGAGCGACGCTCGAGTATCCACCGCGCCAGGGCAGTGCCGATGAGAACGTAGCCGGACAGCATGAACGCGTTCGACAGAGTGGTGACGCCCAGGGGATAGATGCTGGGATCGCCCCGCAGACCGACACCGACGAGGAACAGGGCGGCGGCCGCGAACAGGCACCACCAGGAGGTCGAGTCGGCAGGTTTGTACCGGCGAATCCCCACACTGATCGCGACTATCGATCCGAGGGCGAAGGTGCCGAGGACGGCCGAGCGAATGGACGCACTTCCGACGTAGAAGACGACGCTCGCCGCGAGAATTACCGAGCCGAGGCCAACCAGCCTGGGTGTCGGAGCGAGCAGGCGCTGCAATGGGTGAGCCTTCGTACTCATCGAAGGCCCCCTCAACTGTGTCGTAATCCTCAACTGATGTTGTAATCCACGAATCTACTGTGCTCTGGAGATTACTGCAGGACCCTTTGAACGCGCGTGCCGCTGCGATGAGTTTCCCGGATTCGCCAGGTCGAAACGTAGACCTGATTCTTCTATTACCTCACAGACAGGAGTTTGTCATGACAATCTCTGCCCCTACGAAAATGGGCGTACCTGCCTCGACCCGCCCGCGTTCTGTGCTGTTTTCCGTCGGTGCGTCGCTTCTCGCCAACCTCGTCCTGTGGCTCGTCGGCCTCGCCGCCGGAGGATCCTTCGAGCTGACCGACGGCGGGACGACGACGCCAGTCGCGCCCGGTGGCGTGGTGATGCTGACAGTCGTCCCGATCGTGGTCGGTATGGGGCTCGCGGCACTGATCTCGCTTCGGTGGATAGGCGTGATCAGGATTGCGCAGGTTGTCGGAGTTCTCGCTCCGTTGGGGACGATCGCGATGACTGTCGACGCCGATTTCGACGCCGCCACCACGGTGACGCTCGCGCTCATGCACGTGGTCATCGCAATCGTCGTCCCGATCGGGTTGGAGTCGATGCGACGCGGCGCGGCGTAAATTGAAGGTATGAGTGCAGCGGACGACGTACCAGGGCAGGTTCGCGCAATGGTCGGGCAGAGCTATCGGATCGACGACGTCTATGTGGTGGGCAAAGCCAAGGTAGCCGAGTTCGCGAAGGCAGTTCAGAACTTCCACCCGGCACATCACGACACCGACGCCGCGCGGGATCTGGGACACCCGGCTGTGCTTGCCCCTCCCACGTTCATGTCGCTCATCGCGTTCGTAGCGCAGCGCCGCTTGTTCGAAGAGGCGTTCAGTTGCTATTCGATGCCGCAGATCCTGCAGGTCGATCAGCGGTTCTCATTTCACCGGCCGCTCTGCGCAGGCGATCGACTGAGCTGTGAGGTGACGCTGGTCTCGGCACGTCGGGCCGTCGGAGCAGATCTGATGGTGGTGGAGAACGAGATCTTCGACCAGCGTGATCAGCCGATTCTGACGGCGTCGACGACGATCGCCGCATCCACCGAGGTGCGGGCTCCGGACGAGTTCATGACCATCGTCGAACAGATCATGATGGCCGGTACCGCCCCGGCGTCATAGTTCTTCGTCAACTCAGGGTTGACGCGCGGTGTGCGTCAACCTATGGTTGACGAATGACAGAACCCACGCAGGTCACCGTTCCCATCCGACTCGACGATCTCATCGCCGCCATCAAGAAAGTGCACGACAGCGAGCTGGAACAACTGTCCGACGCGGTGGGCGCGGCCGACCATCTCGGTGAACTCGCCGATCACCTGATCGGACATTTCGTCGATCAAGCTCGCCGATCCGGTGCGTCCTGGACCGACATCGGACGCAGCATGGGCGTCTCCAAGCAGGCCGCGCAGAAGCGGTTCGTGCCGAAGGGGTCGGAGCCCGATCTGGACCCCAATCAGGGATTCAGTCGGTTCACCCCCCGGGCGAAAAACGTGGTCGCAGCGTCGTTGAACGAAGCGCAGGCTGCGAAGAACGCCGAGATCGTGCCCGCGCACATCGTGCTCGGGCTGCTCTCGGAGCAGGAGTCGCTCGGGGCGAGATTTCTCCTGTCCTCCTCGCGTACCGAAACTTCGATCCGAGAGGCTGTCTCGCCGCTGTTGCCGGAGCGAGTTGCGGAGCCGCCGGTGCTCGTTCCATACGACGCCGGTTCGAAGAAGGTCATGGAATTGACCTTCCGCGAAGCGCTTCGGCTCGGGCACAACTACGTCGGAACCGAACACATCCTCCTGGCGCTCCTCGAATACGAGGATGGCACAGGTGTACTCGCCGAACTCGGCCTGGAGAAGGGAGCCGTGGAGAAGGAGCTGGTGGCGGCCCTCGCGCAGTTCGAGGCGTGAGGAGTTAGAGTCGCGACTGTGTCGTCGATCGAGGTCTTCGCCCAGTCCTCCGACACGATGCAATGGCTACTGGCCGGCGATGCGGCCGTCCAGTACCAGACGAGGCGAGACATTCTGGACGACGAGCGCCCCGATCTCGAGCAACGGGTCACGCTCGACGGGGATGCCGCGGGGATCCTGTCCGCGCAGGGACCCGACGGACACTGGGGACGCGGCTTCTACCAGCCGAAGTGGACATGCAGCCACTACACGCTGCTCGAACTTCGTGACCTCGGAGTCATGCCGACACACCCCGCCTGCGTGAAAACGGTCGCACTGCTCACTCGAGAGAAGGGCGCGGACGGTGGTGTCAATCCGGCCGGAAGCGTGAAGCAATCGGACGTCTGCATCAACGGGATGTTTCTGAGCTACGCCTCGCACTTCCGCGCCGAGGCCGCCGCGCTGGAGAGTGTGGTGGACTTCGTTCTCGGTCAGCAGATGGCCGATGGTGGATTCAATTGTCGATCCAATCGTTCCGGCGCACGCACCGCATCCGTGCACTCGACGACCAGCGTCATCGACGGCCTCGCCGAATATCTGGGCCGGGACTACGCCTATCGCTCGGGTGACGTGCTGAGTGCACTGCTCGCGGCGACCGAATCGCTACTGTCGCGCCGTCTGTACCAACGACGCTCGGACCACGAACCGATCAGTGCTGAGTTCACCAGGCTGCATCACCCCGCACGGTGGCATTTCGACGTCCTTCACGGCCTCGATGTCCTGCGTGCTGCGCGAATCCCGTGGGATCCGCGATTGGAGGACGCTCTGCGCGTGGTCGAGAGCAGACGCCGACGCGATGGCCGATGGGTTGCCGCATCCCAGTATCCCGGCCGGACCCACATCGAATACCCACCTGCACGCTCGCCGAGTCGGTGGGTGACCCTTCGCGCGCTACGAGTGCTTCACGCTTATCGACCTCAACGGGAGCTGCTCTGACAGCGCCTACGAAGACGGGACGGCGGCCCGCGCGTCGACGGCGAACCTGACGTCCTCCTCGATGAGACTGCCGTTGACTGCGCCGCCTACCTTCGAGCCGGCCGCGGCCGAGCCGATCAAATTCTCGGTGATTCCAACGACGTTGCCTGCCGCGAGGACGCCGGCGACGGATGTGGCGCCGGTCGGATCCGCAGCCAGTGCGCTACCCATCGAGTGTTCACCCATCATGACGTCGGTGACCTCGAGTCCGAGTCCGAGAAGGAGAGACGCGTTGGCAGCGAAGTAGGGCTTCACGACGACCGCATCGATCTCGACGGTTGTTCCCGACGCAAGCTTCACACCGACGAGCGTGTCATCGGCGACGATCAATTTGCTCACCGTTCCGGTGACGACGCCGATGTCGCGAGCTGCCAGCTTCTCGTATTCCTCGTCGGTCGGTTCGAAGTCCTGGGCGAACAACACGACTCGGTCCGTCCACTGCCGCCACATCAAGGCCTGGTGCACGCCGAACGCGCTGCCGATGATTCCCACCCTGTCTTCGCGAACTTCCCAGCCGTGGCAGAACGGGCAGTGCAGCACTTCTCTGCCCCACCGCTCGGCCACGCCAGGGATATCGGGAAGCTCGTCGGTCAATCCGGTCGTGATGAGCAGTCGTCGGGCGTCGATCGAAGTGCCGTCGGCGAGGTAAGCGGTGAACTCGCCGATACTCCCGGTGACGGACTCGACGGATCCATCGCGGAATTCGGCGCCGTACCCGAGTGCTTCCGTGCGTCCTCGCTTCACTAGTTCGAGAGGCGAGATCCCCTCCGCGCCCAAATAGTTGTGGGCATGTGCGGCAGGCAAATTGCGCGGAGTTCCGGCGTCGACGACGAGTACACGCCGCCGGGCACGTGCCAGCGTCACTGCCGCGGAGAGGCCGGCGGCCCCGCCGCCGATGATGAGTACGTCGTAGCGCGGATTCGATGTCATAGGAGCCACTATGGTCGCCCGCCAACATTTCGGCAAGAAAAATTGCTGAAACAGCAAGGCGCATTCGCGCCGGTGCTGTGACTGTTCGGCATCGGGTGATCGGGCTCGGCGTCGGGCACCACGAGCTACGCAAGTACGGCACCCCGAAAGAACACCGAAACACCCACGGGCTCGATGTTCGGGGAATCAGTTCGTCGTTGGACGCCTTCTTCGGCGATGCGTCCGATTTGCGGTATCGACCAATCTGCCCGCCATGGAAAGGCCTGGTCAGCGAACCGTGGGCGACTTGAAGCCCGCCCTCGTCGGGTGTTCACTGGTCAGCGGGGAACACGACACGAGCGGGGAACATGTATCCAGCATCACGCGGCATCCGAGACGAGAAGGCGCTTCGACACG
Source organism: Rhodococcus sp. EPR-157 (assembly GCF_001647195.1). GTDB lineage: Bacteria > Actinomycetota > Actinomycetes > Mycobacteriales > Mycobacteriaceae > Rhodococcoides. The sequence continues at coordinate 32,407 of NZ_LVCV01000159.1, forward strand.
GGGACGTAGTGGCCGCGGCCCGACATCTAGGCAAGCGTGCCTTGTGTAGCGGCGTGCCCCTCGGCACCGTGGGAGTAGTCGTGGATATCGACTGGCTCGGTGATCTGCGTGTCGAGTTCGTTCTCGACGGCGATTGGTTCGAGCGCCGGTCGACCGCCGTGAAGGTAGTGGCTCCCTGTGACGTGCGGCTTGTCCGCGGGGTTGCAGAGCGGATGTCGGGCGCCTGATCGATCAGTCCGTGTCGGTGGCGGGTCCGTCGTGCGTCGCTCCTCCTTCGCCCGACCAGTCGCCGGACTCTTCGCCCTCGGCAGGGTCGGACTGGACGTCAGCCTCGGCGCCTTCCTGGTTCTTGCCGGCGTCTTCGGTGTGTGGGTCTGGCTGTGTATCGGTCATGACGTGGCCATACCCGCCCAGGGGTAACCGAAACGCTGCCGGTCAGCGGGCGACGATATCCCGCAGGCGCTCGGTGTCGGAATCGGTCCAACCCTCGGGTTGGAGGATTTCGGCCCACAGCTCGACGGAGTCCTCGCCGTAATTGTGCCCGTAACCCTGCGGCACGTCGGTGGAAAACACCATGTCGAAAGTCGTCTGCCAGAACGTCACGAACGGAAACCAGCGGACCCCTGGATCGACGTCGACACCGCGTTCCTCACGCAACCAATCCGGTTGATGCAAAACAAGGTTGGGTGACCACCAGGTGATCGGATCCGACGCGTGCTGCCAATACACCACGCGGGGTTCTGCCCAGGGAGTACCGATCTCGAGATCGTCCGGCCGACCCGCGAAGCGTACGTAGCGCCCGTCGTCGACCACCGGCAGTATCTCGCGGGACCCGGCGTCACGATCGGCGGTGATCTCGGACCACTGCTTCGTGAAGTTGGGATTGCCCACCCACAGAGCGCCGTCTGTTCGTGCGGCCATGTCCCGGGCCCCGCCGAACGCGTCCTGCCCGCCGTAGGCGCCGAGGCTCTCGCCGAATGTCACGAGCTTCGGACGGGATTCCTCCGGTAGTTCCTGCACCGCGTCGTACACCCGCTCGAACAGTGCTCGTCCGGCCTCGCGAGGTGAATCTCGATCGGCCAGAAAGGCTATCGGGCTCGGAAGGAAGGAGTACTGCATCGACGCGATAGCAGTGTCCCCGCCGTACATGTATTCGAGCGGTCCGGCGACAGATTCGTTGACCCAGCCGCGCCCGGTCGTCGTGGCCACAGCCAGTACGGCCCGATCGAAAGCGCCGGTTCGCTCCAGTTCGGCCACCACACGATCTGCAGCTTCGTCGATCGAATCCACGTCGGCTGCGCCGACATACGCGCGTATCGGCGTCAATGCGGTTGTCCCGGTGAAGCTCTCGATCTCCTCGGCCGTCGGACCCGAGGAGACGAAGCGGCGCCCCTCCATGCCCAACGAATCCCAGTCCTCGTACGACTCTTCAGACCCGGAGTTCTCGGGTGCACTCGGCTGTTCGACGCCCGGATGGCTGCCCTTGTCGGCCAGCTCGGAGGAGCTTGCGATCGCTGCGATCAGCACGTTGTTCACTGCGCCGTTGAGCAGAAAGAGGGTGAGAACGGCTACGACCGCGACCCCGATGCCCTTGGCGATCGGAACCGGTACGAATCGCGTGCAGAGCGCGGCAAGGCTTCTGGCGCACCAACGCAAACCACGGGCGATGAACAGAAGTAGAACGGCCACCACTAGTGCAACGAGAAGAACCGCGACATAGAGGATGCGGCCGCCGCCCTCGTAGTCGACTTCAACAAGCTTCCGAACGATCTGCTGCCACCACGAGCCGAGAATCAGGAACAGTGGGAAGACAACGATGGCGGTGCCGGCAAGTGCCCACCAGCCGTATCGCTTGCTCGCGTCCGACCAGTTGGGACGTATTCCACACGCATGTCCGATCCACACGAGGAGGCAACCGAGGCCATAGCCGGTTGCGACGCTGATGCCGGTGGCCACGCCCTGCAGATACCACGCTCGGGGCAGCAGGGACGGCGTCATCGAGAACGCGAAGAAGACTATTGCGAAGAACAACGCCGCGGGTTCGAGGCGTGCGAAGAACCGTCGCAGCGTGTGCATCGTCATATGTTAGAGGTGACGGGCACCAGGAGCCTGCTGAATGGCCACCGGGTACCCGTCACCCTTCGATGCCGGTCGGACCGATCAGAGGCCGAAGGGCAGCGTTCCCGGCTGCAGTTCGAAGCCACTGCTTCCTGCGGAGATACTGCCGACGCCGCCGAGGATCTGATTGATGAAGTTGGTAAGCATGAGTCATCCCTTTTTCGTATGCACGGTGAACCCGATCGAGGCTACCGGCAGTTCAGGACGACCGACAGGTCGTAGGACCTGTCGGGTACCTGTGAATCGTGCTCGGCGCGGGTAGCGTCGGATGCATGCGCCGCGCGGTGGTAGGGCTCCTGTGTGTGGCGGCACTTGTGTCGTGCTCCACAGGTTCCGCGCAGAATGTGGAGCCGGTGGAGCCCGCACCCGCTCTCGATTACGTCGCCCTCGGTGATTCGGGCGCCTCGGGGCCGCTGATTCCGCAGTCGACGGGAACGGCTGGGTGCCTGCAGTCGGATTCGAACTATCCGCACGTTCTGGCTGGGCTGATCGGGGCGCGATCTTTCGTCGACGTGTCGTGCTCAGGTGCGCGCTCGGAGAACATCGCCACCGACGTGCAGTCGACCAACAGCGGGCCGATTCCGTTGCAGATCGACGCGTTGTCCGAGGAGACGGATCTGGTGACCATCACGATCGGTGGTAACGACGTCGATCTCGTATCCTCGGCACGCGGATGTGTCAACTTCTCGCCGGAACCGTCCGGAAGTTCCTGTGCCGACGCGCTGACTGCGGGCGGAACCGATGTCATCGGCGACGCGATAACGGAGGCGGCGCCGAATTGGGGGCAGGTCCTCGACGCCATCGCTGGTCGAGCGCCCAACGCAGACATCGTGGTGGTCGGGTACGGCACGTACGTACGGCCCGGTGGCTGCTACGGAACTCAGCCGGTGTGGGCCCGCGACGCCGACTACCTTCAGGCGAGCGTCGATCGGTTGAACGACGCCCTGGCCGAACAAGCCGAAGACCACGGCGCACGATTCGTCGACGTGCGGCCGGTCAGTATCGGCCACGACGCGTGTGCTGCACCCGACGAGCGGTACCTCGAAGGTGTGATCCCCGCCAACCCGGCCGCGCCGCTGCATCCCACGGCTGCCGGAATGGCCGCGTTCGCCCAGGTTGTCGCCGATTCCCTTACTCTGAGCTGACTGCGCCCAACGGGGGGTGCACACTCACTCGGTAGGTGGTCTTGTCATGGCATCGCTCGACGAACTTCTCGCACAGATTCCGATCGACCAGATAGCGTCCAAGCTCGGTGTGGACGAAGAGACGGCACGGTCTGCCGTCACTCGCGCGTTGCCGACTCTCGTCGGCGGGCTCGAGGCCAACGCGCAGGACCCTGCGGGTGCCGCGTCCCTGGAAAATGCTCTGCAGCAGCATAGTTCGTCGTCACTGCTGGACGGTGGCGTCGATATCGATCAGGTCGACGAAGCTGACGGCGCGAAGATCGTGTCGAATGTGTTCGGAGACAAAAAGAGCGACGTAGCCAGTGCGCTCGGCGGCATCAGCGGGGGCGCAGACAGCGGACTCGTCGCCAAGGTCCTTCCCATTCTTGCGCCGATCGTGTTGGCGTACCTGGCGAAGAGATTCACGGGCGGCCAAGCAGGCGAGTCTTCCGGGGGTGGGCTCGGAGATCTACTGGGCAGCGTGCTCGGCGGTGGCGGATCCGGCGGCTCGGGCGGGCTCGGCGGCGTCCTGGGTGGAATTCTCGGCGGTGGATCCGGTGGATCCGGTGGTTCGGCAGGCGGGCTCGGTGACCTGCTCGGCGGACTACTCGGTGGCGGCAAGAAGTAGGCGGGTAGCCAGGATCGTAGAACTGGACCGTTACAACCATCGGTATCGGTGCCAGTCTTGCTCGTATGGTGTCCACGACTGCAGTTGCCGGTGTGTTCGCGGTCGCGTTGGCGATGGTGCTGACTCCCGGACCGAACATGGTGTACCTCGTCTCACGCAGCATCTCTCAGGGACGCGCCGCCGGTCTGGTGTCGCTCGGAGGCGTCGCGCTGGGGTTGGTTGTGTACGTCATCGCAACCAACCTCGGCCTCGCGGCGCTGTTCGCGGCCGTCCCGACGCTGTATCTCGCGATCAAGATCGCCGGCGCGTGCTACTTGATGTGGCTGGCGATCTCGGCGGTCCGGGGGTCCACGACGGTATTCGAAGTCACTGGCTTGCAGCAGGATTCGAATCGACGGCTGGTCACGATGGGGCTGCTGACGAATCTGCTCAACCCGAAGATGGCCGTCATGTACATCTCGATCATTCCGCAGTTCGTCGATCCCGCAGCGGGTTCGGTGCTGCTGCAGGGCCTCGTACTCGGTGGGGTACAGATTGCTGTTGCGGTGAGCATCAATGCGCTGATAGTGCTGGGTTCAGGCTCCATCGCACAGTTCCTCGCGGTGCGTCCGAGCTGGATCAGAGTGCAGCGCTACGTGATGGGAACGGTGCTGGGACTACTTGCCGTTCGGCTCGCGACCGACGGAAGCCGCCCGGCTCCTGCGTGATCGTCGCTTCTCCTTTGCGCGTGGACGAACCGATCCGCCTCCCCTATCCTGAGCCGATGAATGTCGCGATTGTCGTCTTGATCGTGGTTGTCGTCGTCGCCCTCGTTGCGGCGATCCTGATCGTGACGCGAACAGCGCTGCGTCGCGTCGCTCTGTCGTCCGGTCGAATGATTGCCGAGAACTTCTCCGAGAAGGACATCGTTCTATCCGACCCGGCCGCGAACTTCTTCGGCCTCGCATCCAAAGGGGGACGGCAGGTCCGCGGCAACGGCGCCCTCGTCCTCACCTTGCACGTACTGTGGTTTCGTCGGATCGGTTCGACGAAACCGCTCGAAATACCGTTGACGACAATCGAATTCGTCGACATCGTTCGATCGCACGCCGGTAAGTCCGTCGGGCAGGATCTGCTCCGGGTGGGATTCGGTGGCGACTCTGCGGCCTGGTACGTCAACGATCCGCGTGCGTGGATCGACAGCATCAGGCCGCAGTAGTTCTATTCCGCAGTAGCTTTCTATCCAGCCGCCTGTACCGAAGCCCGGTAGGAACGCCACCCGCCGAAGTCGGTGATGTCCAAACCTCCCTCTGCAGCGTCATGTGAACAGCAGAACCCGGTCACCCAGCTGCCGTCGGACAGTTCTATCTTCGTCAAACCCATCGGCACGGGAAGCCCAGCGAGGAATGTCCCGAGCCCGGCCGCCGACATCCGGTACAGCTCTCCTGCGATGGGTGCACCCAGACCGGGCCCATGACGGACGAGTCCGGGTTTCGGCGGCGTCGTCCCCAGATCGACGAGGCGGTACGCGTCCGAGGTCAGCACTTCGCCCCCAAAACGCGCGCCACGATCGGTGAGCTGATGGTGCACCGGGAATCCGGATAGGTGTGCACCCACGACCAGCACATCCAAGCCTTCGTCGACGAGAACGGGGGCATCGGAGGAGCTGAGCTTGGCTGCCACATCGATCGCGACCTGATCATGGAACGTGGGAACCACCACCATCACACCGAACGGGTGGTCGTCGAGGGTGGGAGCGCCGGGTACCGCAACCGCTGCCATGTCCAGAAGATTGCAGAAGTTGGTGAACGTACCCAACCGCCGATTGATTCCTAGCGGATCTGCCTGCACGGCAGCGATACTCGGGTGTTCGGGGGTCGTGGGGAGCAGTAGCCCGTCGAAGCCGTCGAGCAGAGCAGACGCACGGCGTTTACCCTTCGCGATCGTGGACAGGTCGTCGACGTAGCGGTGCGCCGTCGGGTCTGCGGCGCCTCGAACGATCTGCGCGACCGTCGGATCCGCCGAAGCAGGATCGCCGGCAAGGAATTCGCCGACCGCCGAGTATCGCTGCGCAACGATGGCGCCGTCGTACAGCAGGGTCGCCACGTCCAGGAGCGACGAAATATCGACGGGCGCACAGTCGATTCCTTTCGATGCCAGCCCGGCCACGGTCCGATCGAACGCGTCTTTGTACTCCGGGCACAGCGCAGCGAGGTCCTCGGGCCGAGGTATCGCCACTCTCGGGGTCGCGCCGGCCGCGAGTGGCACATCGGTAGGCCACGTTCGACTCCGCGGATCGGCGTCGTCGTAGCCGGCCATGATTCGGGTGGCAAGGGTGGCCGTGTCGAGATCGCCGGCCAATACCGTCACACAGTCGTAGTCGGCACAGGCCGGTACGACGCCCGTCGACGGCACAATGCCGAGCGTCGTCTTGACTCCGACAAGCCCGTGGAACGCAGCTGGGACGCGGCCGGAACCGGCAGTATCGGTGCCTATCCCGATGTCCGCGATGCCGAGGGCAACGGCTACTGCTGATCCGGAACTCGAACCACCCGAGACGAGCTCGGGATCCCAAGCGCACCGGACGGCGCCGTACGGGCTACGGGTGCCGACGAGACCCGTCGCGAATTGATCGAGGTTGGTCTTGCCGAGTATCAGTGCACCGTGCTCGACCAATCTCAGGACAGCCGTGGCCGATACCTCGGGAACGTAGGCGTACTCCGGGCAGGCCGCTGTGGTGGGAAGTCCCGCTACATCGACGTTGTCCTTGACTGCGACGAGCATGCCCGCCAGCGGGAGTGTGGTGTCCAACGCATGGGCATCGGCGAGTACCTCGTCCTCCATGCGAAGCGTGATCCAGATCTCGGGCCGATCTACTTCTGCGATTCGCTTGTAAGCCTTACGAACTCGCTCGGCTACCTCATGCTGCATCGGATCTCTCCTTCTTGGTGAATTCTCCTGCGGCAGACCAAGCTGTACGTTCGGCGTCGAAGGCAACCGACTGCACGGCACGGAACTTCTCGATGGAATCGCTGTTCGCGGCGAGAAATTCGTCGTGCTCGGCGAGGGAAAATGCGCCGTCGGTGATCTCCACTCCGCCCCCGCGTCCGGCCGCGGTGTCCGCGCGTAGGTCCATCAGTTCCTCGGGTGATACGGGGTACCACGAGATGCGATCGAAGAATCTCAGCAACCAGGGACTCTCCTGCTCGAAAGAACCACTCTGGTCTGGATATCGGTGATTCCATACCTGGGTGGTGCGGCCCACGAACTGGTATCCGCCGGGTCCCTCCATGCCGTAGATACACAAGTATGCGCCGCCGATTCCGACTGCATTCTCCGGCGTCCAGGTGCGGGCCGGGTTGTACTTGGTGGTGACGAGCCGATGGCGTGGGTCGAGTGGCGTTGCCACGGGCGCGCCGAGATAGACGTCGCCGAGACCGAGAACCATGTAGTCCGCTGCGAACACGGTGTCGAAAACATCTGCGACGCTGTCGAGCCCGTTCATCCGACGAATGAACTCGATGTTCCACGGGCACCACGGCGCGTCCGAGCGCACACCGTGCATGTACCGGGCGATTGCTTCGCGGGTCGCGGGATCGTCCCACGACAGCGGCATGCGGACGGTACGGGAGGGCACCACCAATTCCGATGCTGCGGGAAGGTCGTCTTCGATGTCGTGTAGCAATCCCATCAGCGTGGTGATGGGAAGGACATCCGGGTCGACCTTGACCTGCAGCGACCTGATGCCGGGTGTCAGATCGAGCAGGCCACGTGGGTTCAGCGCTTCCACCCGCTGGTGCAGCGCATGTGCGCGGGCGCGCAGTGCCAGGTCGAGCTTCATGTCTCCGTACTCGACAAGAACGTTGTCGTCTCCGGACCGGCGATAGGTCACCGCGGTGTCACCGTCGCGGCGCGCGATGACCCCGTCGTCTCCATCTCCTCCGGAAGAGAAGACGACCGGCAACGACGCACGGCGCTCCAGCCCCAGCGCGCCGAGCGCCGCGGCGTGTGCGGCTTTCACCGGAACGAATCGGATGGTGTCCCCCGGCTTGAGCTGCCCGAGCTTCCAGCGTTCGGCTGCGACGACCGTCACCGGGCAGACGAACCCGCCGAGGCTCGGGCCGTCGGGTCCGAGGAGAATCGGTGTGTCACCGGTGAAATCGAGGGCGCCGACGGAATAGGCGTTGTCGTGGATGTTCGACGGGTGCAGGCCCGCTTCGCCGCCGTCCTCTCGCGCCCATTCCGGCTTGGGCCCGATGAGACGTACTCCGGTGCGGTCGGAGTTGAAGTGCACCTCGTAGTCGGTCGAGTAGAGGGTGTCCATGTCGGCGCGAGTGAAGAACTCCGGCGCCCCGTGTGGCCCCTCGGTGACGGCGATGTTCCAGTTCCCGCCGTTCGATGTAACGGGTAGGACCGGACGGTGCTCCATGGGGATCGACCGAATGCGTTCGGAATCGTGGCGGCTCTCGATTCTGAGAATGTCCCCCTCGCCGAGGGTGCCGCCTCGGTGCCCGCCGAATTTGCCGAGGGTGAAGGTCGATGCGCTGCCGAGATAGTCCTCGACCTCGATGCTGCCCTGAATGGTCACGTACACACGTAGTCCGGCACCATGCGTCGGCCCGACGTCCAACACAGCGCCCGCAGGCACCATGACCGGCCGCCACTGCGGTACATCCCGGCCGTCGACGCGGACCCGAGCGTCGGCTCCGGTGACGCACACGTACGTGTCGGCGTCGAAGGTCAGTGCCGGCCCCGACATCGCGGACTCCAGGCCCGGCGCGCCCTCGGGGTTGCCGAGCGCGACGTTTCCGAGGCGAAACGACAGGTCGTCCATCGGCCCCGACGGCGGCACACCCACCTTCCAGTATCCGATGCGGCCAGGCCAGTCCTGGATAGTGGTGAGCATGCCGGGTCGGACCACGGTCATCTTGGTGACGCTCATGATCGGGTCACGACCATCCGTACCGGCGTGGGGTCGAACCCATTGCAGGGGTTGTTGATCTGAGGGCAGTTCGACACCAGGACGAGGGTGTCGATCTCGGCCCTCAGCGACAAGGACTTACCCGGTGCCGACAACCCGTCCACGATGCCGAGAGTTCCGTCGGCGTCCACCGGGACGTTCATGAAGAAGTTGATGTTGGACACCATGTCCCGCTTGCCGAGTCCCCACTTGGCGCCTTCGATCAGGAAGTTCTCCACGCACGCGTGCTGGTGTTTGGTGTGGTGGCCGTAGCGCAGCGTGTTCGATTCCTGTGAGCAGGCGCCACCAACGGTGTCGTGGTTGCCGACCTCGTCGGCGACGATCGTCATCAGCGGTGTCGAATCATCGCTGAGCAGAACGCTTCCGGTGGTGAGAAACAGGTTGCGCTGCGCGGCGATCGTCGCGCTGGCGGAATAGCGGACTGCGTGATCGTGTGCCGAGTACATCAGCGTGTCGACAGCCTGGTTTCCGTGGAGGTCGATGATCGTCAGAACGTCTCCGGCCGCGACGACGGTGGACCAGGGTGCGCGTGCGTCGGCCGTCTGATCGAGAATGATCGTGTCGAGTGTCGTTGTCATCGGGTGCCTTTCAGGCCGGAATTCCATGCAGACTCGGTATTCCAGACTGCGCGTGTGTATTCGGGTTCGGTGTTGGGCAGGTCCGTCAACTCCTCGGTCGCATCCCACGCCAGCACGTCGAGAGTGGTGGTGTCGAAAGTCGGGGACGGATCGAGCGGGTGAGCGGTGTTGGCGAGCAGCACGATCACCGGTAGGTGGATCAGTAGGTCGATCTCTGTCCCTGCACCCGCGGTGCCGGTGCTCACCAATGTGCCGTCGGCCTCGACGCGTACCCCGTGGAAGAACGAGATCGACGGTGGAAGATCCCGTGGTTCGAGTCCGTTCTTGGCGGCGGCGACGGTGAACAGTTCCCGTCCTGCCGGTGATGTCGAATGCAGTGCGCCGCTTCCGTATCTGGCAGTGTTCGACTTTTCGGAGGTGGTGCCGCACAGGGCGTCGTGGTGCGCGGAGCTGTCGGCGACGACGGTGGCGAGCACTAGACCCTGATCGGACAGCAGCGGATGTCCGACGCCGAGGTATGCCTGCCACGGCACCTTGACGGTGTCGGCGGCGTTCAGGCGCTCCCAGGGGGCCTCGGCGCGGTAGAGCAGGATGTTCGCGCAGGCGCTGCCGTCGACGTCGCGCAACCGCAGCCTGGTCCCTCGGGACAGGACCATGGTGGTGTAGCGGCCGCCGGGAACGGTGTCGGCGAAAACGAGACGATCGATGCCGGCGGGAGGGGTGGGTCCGTCGACGGTGATGGCCTGGGACCGGGCGTGTTCTTTGGCTGCGTGTGTGGTTGCGGTGCTCATGCGTTGGTGCTTTCTTGTCGTGACGAAGGGGCCTGCGGATGAGCGGATGCCGGCCGTGGGTGGGTCTTTCCGTGGGGGAAGCATGCGATTCCCACGACGGTCACGGCGAGGATCGTCAACGGTGCGGCCCACAGCAGGACTGGGTATTCGCCGGTGGGATCGAAGATCTCGGCGCGAGGCCAGGACAGGTTGATCACCATCAGACCGCCGTAGAGGACGGCTGCGACGTTGACGGGGATGCCGAGCCAACCGAGGGTGAAGAGCTTTTTGCCTTCGGCGTCCACCTGGACTCCCCCGTGCGGCCAACCCTTCAATCGTTGGAACAGAAGGGGAACCGTCACCATCATGTAGGCGAGGTAGATCAGCACGATGCACACGCTGGTGAGAGTCGTGAACAGTGCGGCGTTCCCGACGTTGACGACCAACACGGCGATGCAGGCGAGTCCGATGAGAACCGAAGGGGCGATGGGTGTTCCGGTCTTGGAGTTGATCTTGGACAGCACCTGCGACGCGGGAAGTCGTCCGTCACGAGCCATCGAGAACATCAGTCTCGAAGCTGCGGTCTGAATGGCCAACGTGCAGATGAAGACTGCGATCGCGACATCGATCAGAAGCACCGTCCCCCACGGTGAGGTGAGGATCGAATCGATCACGTACGGGAGGCCGAGCGTCGCAAGGTTTCCGTCGGTCAGTGACGGGGCCGCCATGAGTGCGCCGACGATCATCAGACCGCCGCCGAGCGCGGAGGCAGACAGTGCCAGGCGGATGGTGCGAGGTGCGACGCGACGTGGATTGTGGGTTTCCTCGGCAAGTTCACCGGCAGAACCGAATCCGACCATCACGTAGGCAGCCATGAGGCCCGAGACGATCCATGCCCAGATGTATCCGGGTTCTGCGCCTGCGGCACCGGTGTCGAGTACCACCTGCGGTCCGCGCTGAGCGTGCGTGAAGAAGACTGCGACCAACGCGATGACACCGACGATCTCGCATGTCACGCCGATGCTGTTGATGCGCGACATCCAGTTGACGCCGATCGAGTTGATGGTCGTCGTGGCGACGAGCAAGACGGACCCGAGAATTACTGCGTTGGTAGCTCCACTCGGCGAAGTGAGTGCCGGATCGTCGCCGACGATCTGAAATCCGCTCCAGATGCTGGGAAGGACCACCTGAAGGGCGATTGCTGCGGCCGAGGCGGTCACGATCTGCGCGATGATCATGAACCAGCCTGCGAACCAACCGACGATCTCACCGCCCATGCGTCGTGACCATTGGTAGATGGCTCCCGAAATAGGATATCGCGCAGCAAGTTCAGCGAAATTGAGGGCCACCATGAACTGGCCGAGGAACACCAATGGCCAGGTGAAGAAGAAAGCCGGGCCGCCGAAGCTGAATCCGAGAGCGAAGAGCTGGAAGATGGTGGTGAGGATCGATACGAACGAGAAGCCTGCGGCGAACGATGCGAACTTGCCGAGCGAACGGTGTAGTTGCTGTTCGTATCCCAGCTCCGCGAGATCCGACTGGTCAGTGGAGACCGGTGCCGGTGAACCCTCGGGCGCGGGCAGAGTAGTCGAGCTCATGTGCGTCTCCTGGAAGGAAGAAGAGTGACCGCCCGTCTGCGCTGCCGGTGCGGGGTTTCTGTCAGTCGATAGTTTTCCGCGTCGACAGTTCCCGTGGGTGACGCCCATGTATCGAACAGTGGCGTCTGTGAAACAACTGTGTTTCCTCTATTTCTATCAAGTGACAGAAACTTCACCGGCGGCTGTTCGATGCCAGGATGGACACCATGACGACCGCAGGCCGACCGAGGCTCAGTACGAAGAAGCGGCCGGGAGAGACGGCTCGCGAGGAAATCCTCGACGCTGCGGCGGAGCTGTTCACCACCCGAGGGTTCACCAATACCTCGACGCGGATGATCGCCGAGGCGGTCGGAATGCGTCAGGCATCGCTGTATCACCACTTCGCCAACAAGGACGAACTGCTCGACGCGCTGCTGAGCGGGACCGTCGATCAGCCGTTGGCCGTCGCGCAGGCTATCCGCGCCTCGGATGCACCGCCCGAGGTGAAGATGTACGCGCTCGCTCTGTTCGACGCCGGTCAGCTGGGACGATCCACGTGGAACCTTGGGGCGCTCTATCTACTGCCGGAGTTGCGCAACGAGCGGTTCGAGACCTTCCGGGAACACCGCCACGCACTGATGGACCTGTATGCCTCGATCGCCGCAGAAGTGCTCGACGTCGGGAGAGCTACCGCTATCCCAGGTACGGAGGATCTGCCGTTCCGATTGGTGGAGACAGTCGTCAACGGGCGGGCCGACGCCGAAAGTGGTCGTACCTCGCCCACGGCGGACTATGCCCGCGTGGTCG
>NZ_LVCV01000160.1 GCF_001647195.1 Rhodococcus sp. EPR-157
GTGGTGACCGCGATACTCGCCTTGGACCTGTCGATCGATGGCTAAGAAGACCCAGAAGCCGCCCATCGGACCCATTGCGGGTGTCTACGAGATCGACACCGGCACCTGTGCGCTCGTTCGCGACACGTTGACCGCCGACGGGTGGATCATCGAGGTCAACGGTGTCCCGAGTTCGCACATCGATGTCGACGATCCGACCCAACTCGACTTCGAGTACATGCGCTGGATGGCGGGACTCGTACGGCATCATCAGTTTCCGGGTCCACGGTTGCGGGCGTTGCACCTCGGCGGTGGCGCGTGCACTCTCGCCCGCTACTTCGCATCCGTGTTCCCCGACGCCAGACAGGTGGTCGTCGAATTGGACGGCGCGCTGGCACAGCTCGTTCGCGAGTGGTTCGACCTGCCCCGAGCGCCGTTGCTTCGCATCCGGGTGGGAGAAGCACGTGCCGTCACCGAGACGCTGACGGAGGACAGCCGCGATCTCGTCGTCCGCGATGTGTTCGCCGGAGCGCTCACTCCCGGTCCGTTGCTGACACTCGAATTCGCCGAGCACGTCCGACGGGTTCTCGCACCGGGCGGCATCTACGTCGTCAATTGTGGTGACACCCGCGATCTGACGCTGGCGAAGCGTGAGGCCGCCACGATCGGCAGCGTCTTTCCGCACCTGACGATCATCGCGGATCCGGCGATGCTCAAGGGGCGACGCTACGGCAACGTGGTCATCGCGGGGAGTGATGTGCCCCTGGGCGAGGATCCTGGACTTGCTCGCGAACTACTCGGCGGCGCTGTGCCGGCGCAGGTGTGGTCGGACGAGCGGGTACGCACTTTTGCGCGAGATGCGAAACCCCTACGAGATACTTGATCCCCACAGCCGTGTCGCGCATAGGGTGGAAGGGTCAACGCCCGCTCGCGAATGTTGCAGAAGGATACGAACAATGGCGCTCATCGCTCTGCTCGATTTGAAGTTCAAGCCCGACATGCTCGACGAGGCCAAGGTGGTACTCGCCAAAGTCCTCGCCGACACCCGGGCGTTCGATGGCTGCCAAGGAGTCGACGTGCTCGTCGATGCCGACGACGAAACTCATTGGATCGCCTACGAGCGTTGGGAATCCGCCGAAGCGGACGCGAAGTACCGTGAGTTCCGTGCGGGAGAAGGAAAGGTCACCGAGCTCGGCCCACTCCTCGCCGGTGCCCCGGGCCTGAGCAAGTTCACCGTGGCCGACGTGTGACAGTGGCCGACGTGTGACAGGGACTGATTTCTGACGGGTTTCTACGCGGGCCTGCCCGTGTAGAAACCCTGCACCATGTCGAATCCCAGTTCGGCCGCGACGCGCAGTTCGGCCTCGGACTCGACGCCCTCCATGATGAGCGTCGAGCCGATTTCGCGCGCGAATGCCGCAAGGGCTGCTGCTGCAGCCCGGCGCGCCGGATCCTTGTCGATTCCGTGCACGAGCGTGTAGTCGATCTTCAGCGTGTCCGGTCTGAGTTCGACGACTTGACGCAGACCGGCGAACCCGGCGCCGACGTCGTCGACGGAGATCTTGACCCCGGCGCTGCGCATCGATTCGACGGAGCGTGCGACGGATCGATAGTCGTCGACACGTTCGTGTTCGGTGATCTCGAGGTAGAGGGTTCGTGTCGCGAGGTGTGGTGAGAGCCGTGTCATCAGATCCGTCGACCGGATGGTTTCGGCGGATGCGTTGATCGACACGAATGCCGAGGCCGGCAACGTGTGCATGGCAGCGAGGGCAACGTCGATCGCAGCGAGTTCGAGTTGGGGACCGACACCGGCTCGGGTGGCGTCACGAAACCAGATCATCGGCGATCCGTGACCGAACGGGAATCGCGAAAGTGCCTCGTAGCCGACCACTTCGGAGGTGAATGTGTCACAGATCGGTTGGAACGCCACGCTAGGGCCGCCGCCGTCGAGCAGAGCTTGGATTCGGTCCCGAACGACGAGCGGATCTGTCCCGTACCTCGGGTTTGCGTCGTGCTGCGGAGTCTTGTTGCGGTACAGGTCGATATCGGCGACCGCGATGAGCCGGCGCAGAAGCGCACCGGTGCTGTCTCCCCGGATCATCGTGTCCCCGGCAGAACCGGCGCTGGTAGTGACGGGTGGGCCGGTGAACGATTCCTCGAGCGCGCGGCGAATTCTGAGCTCCGCATCACTCACCTCGGATTGTGTTCCGAGGTGAACACAGACGAACTCGTCACCGCCGAGGCGTGAGACCACTGAGTTTTCGGAACCTGCGTGCATCAGGCGTTCGGCCACTTCGACGAGCACCGCGTCGCCCGTCGGGTGCCCGTACCGGTCGTTGATCATTTTGAATGCATCGATATCGATGACAACGACTCCGATGGCGCGTGCTTCCGGTCGGAGTCCGGCGCCGACCCGATTGAGCTGTTCGACCATGTCGAACAGCCCTCGACGATTCCACAGTCCTGTCAGCGGATCGCGGAGGGCACCCCGTGCCCGTTCGCGGAGGTAACGGAGATACGGGCGCAGCGCGAACGGCGTGACGAACAACGAACCGAGAGTGACCGCGCGGGAAGCGACCGACCACGGGTCGGCGCCCGATTGCATGGCTATCGCAGCCAGAGTCAGTAGCGTGATCACGGACAGGATCAGATGGGCGGTCAGCACTTTCGGCGATGTGGACACGATCGCGAAGACAGCCACTATCGAGAGCATGGCGCAGCCGGGCATGGCTTCGAAGCTGGAGTCGAACAATGCCAGCACGAAGACGATTCCGATATCCGCCCACAGCACGTACAGAGTCGCGAGCAGTCGATTAGGCCACGGCCTGAAGAACCACAGCAACCCAACCGGAATCGTCGACGCCGCCGCGAGCCCGACCAGAACGGATTCGATCGCACCCAACTGTCCGGACGGAATCATCAGGAGTCCTGAGACGCCGAAGGTCAGTGTCAGCAGGCCGATGATCACGCGGCCCCGCAGTTCGCTCTCGGGGGCGAGCACGCCCGCTTGCCCGATGTCGAAGGTATTGACGCCGTACGGATTGGATTCGATGGGAGCGGGGCGGCGACCATCGATCGGCGTGGTACTGGTCGACGCTAGGTCCTCCCCCACACCGGAACCTCTCTACGTGGAACGCGCATGTCTACCCGGTGACATCACTGCAGCACGTGTCGATCACTCGTTCGTGGGGCCCGGCCCGGTCCCACGGAACCTTGCGGTGACCCTACCAGCGGAAAGATCGACCGAGCTGCGCTTTCGGTAGTGGGACCGAACCCGCCGCCTAGTCCGTGCCGGACTCGATGGCTGCGTGATCCAACGCATCGGAGTTGATCTGCGAGCCTTCTGCGCTGCTTGCCGCGATCGCTGCCGCGCCTCCAGGAGGAAGATCGCCGATGAGATCGCCCCACGCGGTGAGCTGTTGTTGGGCCGCGTACTGCTCGAGCTTGCTGCGGGAATCGGCGATGTCGAGGTTGCGCATGGTCAGCTGCCCGATGCGGTCTCCGGGGAAGAACGCTTGATCCTGGCTACGTTCCATCGACAGCTTCTCGGGGTGGTAGCTCAAGTACGGGCCCGTGGTGTCGACGATGGTGAAGTCCTGACCGCGCCGCAGCCGTACCGTCACGCTGCCGGTCACGACATTGCCTACCCAGCGTTGCAGGCTTTCGCGCAGCATCAGTGCCTGCGGGTCGAACCAGCGGCCCTCGTACAGCAGACGCCCGAGTCGACGACCCTCGTTGTGGTACATCGCGACGGTGTCCTCGTTGTGAATGGCGTTGAGGAGTCGCTCGTAGGTGATGTGCAGCAACGCCATCGCAGGAGCTTCGTAGATGCCGCGGCTCTTGGCCTCGATGATGCGATTCTCGATCTGATCCGACATCCCGAGCCCGTGACGTCCGCCGATCGCGTTGGCCTCCATGACCAGGTCGACGGCACTGTCGAACGTCGTGCCATTGATGGCGACCGGCCGTCCGCGCTCGAACTCGACGGTGACGTCCTCGGTCTCGATCTCGACTGCGGGATCCCAGAACCGGACTCCCATGATCGGATTGACGATCTCGAGTGACGTGTCGAGGTATTCGAGGCTCTTTGCCTCGTGGGTTGCACCCCAGATGTTGGCATCGGTGGAGTACGCCTTTTCGGCGGAGTCGCGGTACGGCAGGTCGTGCTCGGCCAGCCACACGGACATCTCGTGGCGCCCTCCGAGCTCGGTGACGAATGCCTTGTCCAACCACGGCTTGTAGATCCGCAGTTCGGGGTTCGCGAGCAAACCGTAGCGGTAGAACCGCTCGATGTCGTTGCCCTTGTAGGTGGAGCCGTCGCCCCAGATCGAGACGCCGTCTTCCTGCATCGCGCGGACCAGCAGCGTGCCGGTGACCGCGCGGCCGAGCGGAGTGGTGTTGAAGTAGGTCTGGCCCGAGGACCGGATATGGAAGGCGCCGCACGTCAGAGCGGCCAGGCCTTCCTCCACCAAAGGACCGCGGCAGTCGACGAGGCGTGCCTGCTCGGCGCCGTAGGCGCGTCCACGCTCGGGCACGTCGGAAAGGTCCGGTTCGTCGTACTGTCCGATGTCGGCAGTGTAGGCGTACGGGACAGCGCCGCGTTCGCGCATCCACGCCACCGCGACGGAGGTGTCGAGACCGCCGGAGAATGCGATGCCGATGCGTTCACCGACGGGAAGTTCATGCAGTACCTTCGTCACGCGAGCATGGTATCCGCTCGGTCACTCCAGGAAGAAAACGGTGTCCGCGAGCCTTGCGCCGTTCACCTGTATCTCCAGGGCGTGCTCACCCGGGTAGTAGCGTCGAGTTGTGATGGGCCGGAACGAATGTGTGCGCGTGAGGGTCTCCCGTGCGCCCGGTTGCAGTGTCCTCGTCGTCAGCTTGAACACCTTCGGGCTTCGGCTGCCGTTGGCGCGGACGTGGTGGATCACGTAGTCGACCGCGACGGCCAGCGGCGATGCGGTGGTGTTCGCGAGTTCGAACGTGAACGTCGTGCTCCCGCCCATCGTCACCCGCTGCGGAGTCAGCGTCGGCGTCGTGGCGACGACGCCGACGGGTGCGGCGAAACCGAGCAGCGACAGGGCGCCCTGGTCACCATTCTTGATCAACGTCCTCAAGGCATGCCTGACGAGCTTCGGCGTGTTCGAGTCCGGCGCAGACGACCATTTTCGGGCCTGTTCGACGACGTGCCCCGGGTCGGTTCGGCTCAGATCGTTGAGGTGATTGGCGACGGATCGGCGGACGTACTCGGATTCGTCACGGTAGAGGGCATCGAGGATGTCGGTGGTGGCATCGGGCCGAGCGGTGAGAGCCGAGACCCGTCGGGCCCACGGCAGGAACGGGCGGGTGCCCTCGGACGCGAGCCTGCGAACGTGTTCGTCCTCGTGCGTCGTCCATGTGAGTGCAGTGCGGAGGGTGCGATTCAAGTCCGCGTCCAGGAAGGTACGGATTGCGAACTCGCCGGTCAAGCGCGGGGTCAGCTCGGCGAGAAGCGCGAGCCCCGAATCGAATTCGGCGGTCCCGTGGGATGTGGCCCGTACCGCAAGGGCTTCGCTGACGGGCCAGATCATCCAGCCGGTGAAACTCTTCTTACGCAGTGCCGTCCGAATCTTCTTCTCGAACGGCGCGTACGTCGGCGGAAGCTCGCGCAGGAGTGCATCGCGGACCAGCCGGGTTCGATCGCTCAGGCTCAGACCCGTGAACTCTGCAGTGGTAGCAGCAGTCTCGGGGAGGTGGCCGCCGAAGCACGCAACCAGGTCGTCGACGACAGAGGGGCCGAGGAGTTCATCCGCAGTGGGCACCGTCAGACCATGTCCTTCTCGGTGAGCCAGCGCAGAATGGGCCATCCGCAGAACACCGGCAGCCAGCAGGTGAGTACGCGGTACAGCAGCACCGACGGCACCGCGATGCTCGCGGGCAGACCGAACGCGGCGAGTCCGCCGATCAACGCGGCTTCGACGGCTCCGACGCCGCCCGGGGTCGGAGCTGCGGCTGCGAGCGTTCCGCCGATCATCGTGACGACGGTGACCGTGACGAACGTGGTGCCACCGCCGAATGCTTCTATGCTCGCCCACAGTGCGAGTGCAGCGCCGAGAGTGGTTGCCGCGCAGCCGAGAACGATGATCGCGGATCGTCTGGGGTCTTTTGCGAGATCACCGAGCTCAGCGAAGACTTCTTTGAGTTGAGGTCGCACGGCGTTGCGCAACCAGTGCCGAAGCGTCGGCACGAACATGAATGCTCCGACGATGCCGAGGGCGACACCCGCGATCAGATACAGCACCGTCGGGTCGGGTACGAAATGGCCGAGATCAGCCGATGTGCCCGCCACGATGGAGAAGAAGATCAACAGGCCCAGATGGGTGATCACCTGGACCGACTGTTGCAGCGCTACCGCGGCGGTCGCACGTACAGCACCGATGCCGCCCTTCTGCAGGAAGCGGACACTGAGCGCAAGGCCGCCGACCCCGGCGGGCGTCGTCGTCGCGGCAAACGTGTTGGCCACCTGCATGATCGTCAGATTGCGGAAACTCACCAGACCTGATGCGCATGCCCACAACGCAGCAGCAGCGCCGATGTAGGTCAGAGCCGATACCGCGAGACCGAGGAGCGCCCACCACCAGTTGGCACTCTGGAGCTCCGTCACGAATGTCGGCACCGCACTGATGAACGGATAGGCCACGTAGACGAGAGCGATCAGCAGCACGAGCTGAATGATCTGGTTGCGGGTGAATCGGGTGACCTGTTCGATCTCGATCTTCTCGGTGCCGGTCTGTGTCACGACCTCCTCGCGTACCTCCTTCATGAAGACCTTGCCGTCGGGCACCGACGCCAGCACACGCGTCGGAATCGCCGTCGGGGTCAGTCGTCCGGCAGCGGTGATCACGGTGTCCTCGCCGAGGGTGTCGATCGCGATGCGGACTGCGCGTTCCTTGCCGAACAGCGCCGAAGTGGACAGCAACAGCTGTGCGACGTCCGATTGCATCTGGGCGTCCGATGCACCGAGTTCGGCGTTGGAGAAACCGCCGAACAGGGCCTTGCCGCTGTCGTTCCGCAATTCGGCGCTGCGGAGATCACCGTGGGAGATCTGGTAGCCGTGCAGCGTCTGAAGCCCGGTCCAGATGCTGGTGGCCAGGGTGTCCGGTGACGATTCGTCGACCGGTATTCCACGAGGCGCGGTGTGGGCGAACAGGGCCCATCCTCGGTCCAGCGCGGACACCGCGAGTGGTTTGCTGCTCGCGACGCCGAGGTCACCTATCGCTATACCCATCAACGCCCGATGCTCGACGGCTCGGCGCATCGACGCATGCAGCGGGGCACTTTCGCTGTTGCGGAACGAGAGCCACCGCCACACCTGGCGTAGAGCGCCGCCGCTGCGTTGGTTCTGTCCGTACATCTCGACGATGACCTCGGGCTCGGGCCCCTCGGCCTTCGCGGACAGCACCAGCGGACCTGGGCCCGCGGGCTTCAGTACGTGGAACGAGGTGACGGTGTGGCCGCGCTTGGCCAGCAGCCGCACGGCAGCGTCGAGCGGGACCTCCAGTGCCGGGGTGCCGACGACGAGCACGATCAGCGCGCCGACACACCAGCCCACCGACAGTCCGAGCAGCGATCGAGCAGGGACGACGGTACTGACGAACAGGTGGATCGGAACGAACGCCAGCAGGAGGAACCACCACACGCGGCGCCAGCGGGCAGGCAGCCAGGGCCCGGAGACCGTGAGCACGGCGGCGAGCATCGCGATCCAACGGGAATCGTCGAGGAACTGAGATAGGAATGTGTCGAGTCGGTCCGGCACATCGAGGTGCCATGCGGGCGTCGAGATGCCGGTTCCGGTGATCGACAGGGCGAGACCTGCGATGAGGCCGGCGGCAGCGTAGCCCGCCAGCAGCTTCCATTGACGCCCCGCGATCAGCCCGATGAGGATTCCGAACGGCAGAGCCAGTATGGCGATGCCGTACAGGAGGTAGACGAGATTGGACTGGTCCGGGCTGAGTACCCCGACGATGTTCGAGACCGAGGTCTCGAGCGCATCCCACTGGTTGCGCGTGACGAGCGAACCAGCGATGACGGCCGCGAGGAGGAGCGCGGACGACACGACACGCAGAATGTCGCTCGTGCGTCGAACGAGCGGCTGCAGCAGACGGCCCGTGACCGGAATGTCTCGCCCGTCGACTCGCATGATGTGTCGTTCTTTCGGTTGTTCCTACTTGCGCCGATCGACGCGCAAGGGTCAACCTACCGGTTCAGGCGCCTGTTCAACTCGTTCCGTACCGCGGGCCACTCGGATTCGATGATGGAGAACACGACGGTGTCACGCAGGGAACCGTCGGGCATGCGTTGGTGATTGCGCAGGATCCCATCCTGTTTCGCACCGAGGTGCGCAATGGCCGTCCGGGACTGCATGTTCATCCAGTGCGTCCGGAATTCGACTGCAATGCACTGCAACTGCTCGAACGCGTGGGTCAGCAATAGTAGTTTGCTGGCCGTATTGGTGCCGCTGCGATGCGCCGATGTCGCGTTCCAGGTCGATCCGATCTCGACGCGACGGTGTGCCGCATCTGCGTTCATGTAGGTCGTCATCCCGATGATCTGTCCGGTGTCGTTTCGTCGAACGGTGAACGGCAACATCGATTGCGCGTGCAGGAGGCCGAGTCGCCGGTCGATCTCGACGGCCATGTCCTCGGGGCGAGGTACGGAGGTGTACCAGAGGTTCCACAGCTCGCCGTCGCGGGCGGCGTCGCACAATCCCTCGAGATGGTCGTGGCTCAGCGGTTCCAGCGTCACGACGTCATTGGACAGGGTCACCGGCTGCAGAAAGGTCACGTTGGGTGACGATACGTCGTGTCGGCCCGCTACAGCAGTAATTCTGTTGGCGCCGGGTTTGGGTCCGAGCTAGCGTCGGGCCATGCACATCGCGATGATCGGTACGACGGCTCCGAGTCACATCTACCCGTCACTCGGTCTGATCGCCGAGCTGGTACGGCGCGGACACCGGGTGAGCTACGCCGTCGGTGACGTGCTGGCGCACCTGGTCGATCCCGCAGGTGTCGAGGTAGTGCGGTTCGATTCGATTCTCCCTCGGGGAGAGGACAATTGGCCCGACGATCCCGCTGAGGCCATGCGTGTGTTTCTCGACGAGGCCATCTCGTCGTTCGATGTCCTCACCGGTTTCTACGATGGTGACCGACCTGATCTACTGCTGTACGACATCGGCGGGTTGGCTGCACCCGTGCTAGGGCGACGCTACGGCGTGAAGGCGGTGCAGCTCTCGCCCGCGATGGTCGCGTGGGACGGGTACGAGGAGGATCTCGCCGAGGTGCTGGGTCCTCTCCGCGAGTCCGATTCTGGACAGGCCTACCGCGCGGCCTATTCGAACTGGCTCTCCGACAACGGCATCGATGCCGATCCATGGAACTGGATCTCGCATCCCGAGCATGTGCTGTCGCTGATTCCGCGAGCGATGCAGCCGAACGCGGACAGAGTGCCGGATCGAGTGCGTTTCGTCGGGCCGTGCCTCGACCCGGCGCGGTTCAGCGAGCGTGGTTGGACTGCGCCCGCATCGGGTGTGCGTGTTCTGTACGTGTCGTTCGGAACCGGATTCAACGAGCGCCCCGACTTCTATCGCACCTGCATCGAGGCCTACACCGGCTCCGACTGGCACGTCGTGATCTCCATCGGTGACCGGATAGACCCAGCTGTTCTCGGTGATGTGCCGTCGAACATCGAGATTCACCCGCGGGTTCCGCAACTGGCGGTGCTCGATACCGCAGCCGCATTCGTGACGCATGCGGGGATGGGCGGGTGCACGGAGGCGCTGTGGTTCGAGGTTCCGACCGTCGCGATCCCACAGGCCGTCGACCAATTCGGCAATGCAGCGTTACTCGAGGAACTCGGCGTCGGTGTTCAGTTGAAGTTCGAGGATGTCACGGTCGACGTGCTGCGCGCCGCGGTCGAGAAGGTCGCGGATTCCTCCGACATCAGGGCTCGCCTCGCCGAGGTGGGTGGTTCGGTTCGCGGTAGTGGCGGAATAGCGAAGGCCGCGGATGCAGTGGAGGCCAGTCGCTGACACTCCGATCGACCGGTACGCCGCCTCGGTGCACCATCATTCTGATGGCAGGCATGATGGTCTGCGTGCCCGCTGTCATCCGACGTCGATTCACGTCGATGCACCTGTTCGCGGCAGTGTTGGTGGCGGCGATATTGTTTCAACAGTCGTTGGTCGGCTTGGTCAACTCCAGGCCGACACTGCAGACCGCCGCCACCGTCTTCACCGGTGTGTTCGTACAGGCGACACCGTTTCTGGTGCTCGGTGTTCTGATCAGCGGGGCGATCGCGGCATTCGTGTCCCCGCGGGTGCTGCGCGCAGTGCTGCCCAAGCGCGAATCGGTAGCGGTCGGTGTGGCTGGATTGGCGGGCGCCGCGCTGCCTGGGTGTGAATGTGGGGCAGTGCCGGTTGCGCGGCGACTGATGGATCAGGGGGCACCGAGCGCGGTGGCGGTCACGTTCCTTCTGTCCGCTCCGGCGATCAACCCGGTTGTTCTGGTCTCCACCGCCGTCGCCTTTCCCGGTGAGCCGAGGATGGTCGTGGCTCGGTTGGTGGGCTCGCTCGCGACTGCATGGGTCATGGGGTTGCTCTGGTCTCGGTTCGGGCGGACCGAGTGGATCACCGCCCGGCTGAGCAACCACGATTCCGACCCGAACGGCTACCGATGGACGGTGTTCACCGAATCCGCTCGTCACGATCTGTTGCAGGCCGGTTCGTACTTGGTCCTCGGGGCTGCCGCCGCGGCGGCGCTGCACGTACTGGTGCCGACGTGGGTCTATGACCACCTTGCCGGGCAGATGCTCCTCGCGATCGGTGTCATGGCGCTTCTGGCGGTGGTTCTGGCGTTGTGCTCGGAGGCCGACGCTTTCGTGGCAGCGAGTATCTCGATGCTGCCGTTGCTGCCGCGACTGGTGTTTCTGGTGGTCGGACCCGCGGTGGATGTCAAACTCGTCGCCATGCAAGCGGGCAGCTTCGGCCGGGGCTTCGCGGCCCGGTTTGCCCCGCTCACCTTCGTCGTCGCAATCGTGTGTGCTTGTGCCGCAGGCTATCTCGTTCTCGGTGGCATCCGGTGAACCGCGAAACCGCCAACGTTCTGCTGCTACTGGTCGGCGGGACGCTGATCAAGATCGCCGCCGACGGCAGCTACGTTCGCTACGTCAAACCTGGACTTCTGCAGTATCTGGTTGCCTCGGGTCTTGTCATCGTCGTCTTGGCGGTGGCCGCGATCGCCGCTGACGTGCGTCGCGGACAGGCCGCCGACGACGGCCACGCAGACGGGCATCGGCACAGCACCCGGCCCTACTGGATGCTCTTGGTGCCGGCAGCGGTAATTCTGTTCGTGGCGCCGCCCGCTCTCGGGGTTTCATCGGTTGGATCATCGACGGCGCCGCAAACAATGACCGCACCGGAAAAGTCTGCGTTTCCACCCCTCCCGGACGGCGCCGCACCGGAACTATCGCTCCTCGACGTCATCGGACGGGCAGCCCGCGACTCGACCGGCAGCCTCGATGGCCGGGAGATCACCACCACCGGTTTCGTGGTCGTGACCGCTGACAATGGTGAATTCGACTTGGCGCGGGTGCTGATCACGTGTTGCGCTGCCGACGCCCGCACCATCCGGGTCCACCTCGACGGGAATGTCGGCGGCAATCTCGACGGCATCCCCGAAGGGACCTGGCTCTCGGTCACGGGGGTGGTAGTGCCCGGGTCAGCCGACGCCGGAACCAACTACACACCAACTCTCACGGTCACGAACGTGGTGCGGATCCCGGCGCCGGCCAACACGTACGCGTATTGAGACAGACTGCTTCTCAGCGCGGGCGGTGCGCTGTCACCGGTGTTGGCTGCGATCCTGCACAACGCGTCGTCGGTTGCGGTGGTCGGCAACAGTTCACGACTGATCCGCTACCGCCTCTGACCGGTCCGCGCCGTGCACCCGCCAGGCGCGGGAGGAAAGCAGTCGCATTCCGTTGAGAGCGACGATGACGGTCGAGGTTTCGTGGCCGGCGACGCCGATGGGCAGGGGCAGGGTGCCGATCAGGTCCCATGCAACGAGGACGACGATGAATGTGGCCGCGATTACGAGGTTGGCGACCACGATTCGATGTGCTCGACGTGAGAGGTCGATGACCGACGCCAGTGCTCCGAGGTCGTCGCGCACGAGCACAGCGTCTGCGGTGTCGAGGGCGAGGTCGGAGCCCGTGCGGCCCATGGCGACACCGATGTCGGCCGCTGCGAGGGCCGGGGCGTCGTTGACTCCGTCGCCGACTACGAGAACGCGGTATGGCGTGCCTTCTCCTCGTTGAGAGCCGCGTGCTTGTAGTTCGGTCACGGCGTCGGCTTTGTCGTCCGGTAGCAGTCCTGCGTGCACGTCCCAGATCCCGGTCCGCTTGGCTACGTTCAGTGCGGCCGAGCGGTTGTCGCCGGTGAGTAGCACGGCGGGATTTCCGGTGATGCGTTCGATTTCGGCGACGGCCGTCCATGCGCCGGGACGGACTGTATCGACCAATCCGATGACGCCGACGGGTCGGCGCTCGATCCACACGAGGACTACCGTCATGCCCGCCGCTTCACATTCGTCGACGATTCGCTTGGTCGGCGAGCCCAATTCGGCACCAATCGGTTTGGTCACCGCAATTGCTCGACCGTCGAGGTGTGCGCTCACACCGGCGCCTGGCGTCGACTCGAATCCCGATGCGACCGGCACCGATATTCCGCGGATGCGGGCGAAGTCGACGATCGCCGCACCGATCGGGTGTTCGCTCCCCATCTCGGCCGCAGCGGCTATGCGAAGGACTTCGTCCTGGTTCAACCCGGTGACGGCGTCGATGCGATCGACTCGGGGTGTTCCCTCGGTGAGCGTGCCCGTCTTGTCGAACACAACCACATCGGACAGACGGAGCTGCTCCAGCACTACGGCGGACTTGATCAGGATGCCGTGGCGTCCGGCGGTGGCCATCGCAGCGAGTAGCGGCGGCATCGTCGCGAGAACGACCGCGCACGGTGACGCGACGATCATGAAGGTCATCGCGCGCAGCAGAGCGGACTGCAGATCACTGCCGAACAGCATCGGTATCGCGAATACCGCTGCAGTAGCGACCACTACGCCGGATGAGTAGTACTGCTCGACCTTCTCGATGAACAGTTGCTTTTTCGCTTTGGTCGCCGATGCACGTTCGACCATCGCCACAATTCGGGCAACCACCGTCTCGGAGGGGTCGACGGTGATGCGGACACGTACCGATCCGGTGCCGTTGATGGTGCCGGCGAAGACGTCGTCGCCGACAGCTTTGAACACCGGGATCGACTCGCCGGTGATGGAGGATTGGTCGATGTCGGAATTGCCGTCGACGATCATGCCGTCGCCGGGAATGCGCTCGCCGGGGCGGACGATGACGATGTCGTCGATGTGGAGATCGGCGGCATCGACCCGCCGCTCGTCACCGCTGGTGTCGACGGTCGTGGCAGTCTCGGGTGCGAGATCGAGCAGGCCCCGGATCGAGTCGGCGGTGCGCCTTGTCAGCACAGCTTCCAAGGCGCCCGAGGTGGCGAAGATGACGATCAACAATGCGCCGTCGAAGATCTGGCCGATCGCTGCGGCACCGAGCGCGGCGACGATCATCAGCAGATCGACATCGAGGGTTTTGCCTTTGAGCGCGCGCAGACCATCGAGTGCCGATTCCCATCCGCCGACGGCGTAGCAGGCCAGGTACAGCGCCCAGAACAGCCACTCCGGTGCGCCGGAGAGTTGTGCGGCGAGACCGGCCAGGAACAGTGCTGTGGCCGTGAGCGCCCATCTGACCTCGGTGACTGCGAGCGGAGACGTCCGGATGACGCCGGGTGTGTCCCGCTGTGCTCTGGGCGCGGATGCGGTGTCGATGGTCATGGGGCACTTTCCGTGAACTGTGGGTGGTCCTGCCCCAAGGTACAGGATTATATGAAGACCTTTACATGTGTACATAAACTATAGTTGTCGCATGGGTCATGGGGTCGAAGGGCGTAGCACTCCGCCCGCGCAACTGGACGCCGAATCCGCAGCAACGGTGGCGGCCACCCTTCAGGCGCTGGCCACACCGAGTCGACTGCGAATCCTCACCCAGCTACGTCAGGGCCCGAGTGGGGTCAACGACCTCGCGGCCGCGGTGGAGATGGAGCAATCCGCAGTCTCGCACCAGCTTCGACTGCTACGGGCGATGGGTTTGGTCACCGGCGCTCGATCGGGCCGCAGCGTCATTTACCGGCTCTACGACAACCACGTTGCACTGCTGCTCGATGAAGCGGTTTATCACATCGAACACCTCGGACTGTCAGCTGGCGTCGACTCGGCCTGAGGTAGTGGCGCTGGCCTGACCTGTGCCGCTGCGGGGCACGATTTGTGTTCACAAACCAACCCCTTTACAGTTCTTTCGACAACGATTGTCGAAGTCACTGCCATTAAGCCTCACACCATCACGTCCGGGAGATACCCCTTGCTCGTCGTCGATCAGTTGTGCGTCGACGCGGGCCGAACCCGCATCGTCGACGAAGTCTCGTTCGAGATCGCCGCCGGTCAGCGCGTCGGTCTTCTCGGCGCGTCGGGCTCGGGCAAGTCGCTGACCGCGTCCGCGATCATCGGGCATTTGCCCCCGGGCATCACTTCCACTGGCGTCATCACCATCAACGGCCACGATGTCGCGGGAATTGCAACGCCGCGCCGCCACCGCGACGCCCGACCTGCCATGGTCTTCCAGGATTCCGCGACAGCGCTGAATCCGATGGTCACCGTCGGCGCGCAGCTCCGCGCGCCCGCTCGGGCGTCCAAGTCCGACGTCGCGGCCCTACTCGCGCAAGTTGGGTTCCGCGAGCCCGACCGCATACTCGGCTCACACCCGCTCGAGCTCTCGGGTGGGCAACGCCAACGCGTCTGTATCGCGCTGGCCATTGCGTGCCGCAGCCCGCTTCTGGTCGCCGACGAGCCGACCACAGCCCTCGACGTCGTCACGCAGGCGCGGGTGCTCGACGCCTTGAAGGCAGTCGACGTCGCCATGCTCTTCATAACCCACGACGTAGCGGTCGCATCGCAGCTCTGTGATCGGCTGATCGTGATGGAACGCGGACGCATCGTCGAACAGGGCATGACCGCCGACATCGTCGAGCGTCCGACAGCCGAACTGACGAAAGCTCTCGTAGCCCGCGCTCACGCGGCCGACCCGTTGCGGGCGCTCTCCGAGAGCCTCAGTCGATGAGCCTGGTGGCATCCGGTGTGGCCCGGCACTACCTTCGGCACGGCACGAGCCACACTGCACTGGGCGGCGTCGATCTCGACATCGCTCCCGGCGCGCGCATGGCTCTTGTGGGGGAATCGGGTTCGGGAAAGACCACCCTGCTGAAATTGCTTCTGGCGCTGGACCGGCCGGATTCGGGCACGGTCACACTCGACGGCACTCCCGTCGTCCCGGGACCGGCACGCTCGCTCCGGTGGTTTCGCCGACGCGTGCAGTACATCCCGCAGGACCCGGCCACCTCGCTCGACCCCAGAAACAGCGTCGTCGACCTCGTCGCGACACCACTGCGGCTCCTCGGCTCCGAGGGCGACCATCGTGCGCTCGCTCGAAATGCCCTCGCCGCAGTGGGTTTGAACGAACGCTTTCTCCAGCGCCGGCCCTCGGAGCTGTCGGGTGGTCAGAACCAGCGCGTGGCCATCGCTCGTGCAGTGGCGTGCAAGCCCGAATACCTGCTGGCAGACGAGCCTGTGAGCGGCCTCGACCTGGACCTGCGCGAGCAAGTCCTCGACGTTCTGAGCGAGCTGTCCACCCGAACATCGACGGCGCTGCTCGTGGTGTCCCACGACCTGTCGGTCGCTGCGCGGTTGTGCAGCGACATCTCGGTGATGTGCGACGGCTCGATCGTCGAATCCGATTCCACCGCAGAAGTTCTCACCAATCCATCCCATCCGCACACGCGCGCATTGCTCGACGCAGTGCCCCGCGTGCGATCAGCCTAGTCAGTTGCGATCAATCCAGTCACAGGAGAACACATGTCCCTCAGAACGATCCGCGCTGCGCGGCTCGGCGTAGTCGGCGCAGTCGGCGTCCTCGCACTCACGAGCTGCTTTTCCTCGCCTGCCAGCAATAACGATTCCGGCAGTGACGATGCCAGCGGGGAGCGCGCCCGACTGGCGATGCTGCAACCGCCTCGCTCCGGCCTCTCGCAGTTCAGCGACGATGCGTTCAAACTCTCCCGCTGGTCGACTGCCGAGACGCTGATCACGCTCGACGACCTGGGTGAGGCACTACCGGGCCTCGCCACCGACTGGGGACGCACCGACGATTTCACGTGGAGCTTCGACATTCGCCCGGACGTGACGTTTCACAACGGTGCATCCCTCGACGCGGACGCGGTGGTCACCGCCCTGACGGCGGCGACTCAGGCCGCCCCCAAACCTCGCATCCTCGACGGCGTCGAGATGACGGTTGCCGCCACGGGCAGTGATACCGTCACTGTCACAACCGAATTGGTCGACCCACTCTTGCCGCAGCGACTGTCGAGCCCGCAGCTGGCCATCCTCGCGCCGGTCGCGTACGAGGGAGGCGGACCCGTGAGTCCGATCGGCAACGGCACCGGTCCATTCGTGCTGACCAGCGTCGACGGCACCTCGAGCGCCGCCCTGGATCGCAACGAAAACTACTGGGGTGAAAAGGCGAAGCTTCCGGGCTTCGACGTCGACTTCGTGCCCGACGGCACCGCACGCGCCGCGTCGCTGCGCAACGGCACCGCCGACGTCGTGGAGGCAATCCCGGTGGGGCAGGCAGCTCTGATCGACGAGGAACTCGTGCACGAGGTGCCGATGCCGCGCACCAACACGCTCTATCTGAACACTGCGAACGGCGTGTTCGCCGACCCCGCCATGCGCGCGGCAGCCCGTGAATCCATCGACAAGGACCGCCTGGTCGAGCAGGTCTACGAAGGCCGCGCCGACGCCGCCAACGGCTTGCTCGGACCTGCACTCCCGTGGGCAGCCGATCGTCCGGAGCGCACCGAGGCTCCGGCGGGCGATGCGAATGGAAAGCGGATCACCCTCGCCACGTTCACCGACCGCGCCGAGCTTCCCGAGGTAGCAGTGCTACTGCAGCAGAAACTCGAAGCCAAGGGCTTCGTCGTCGAGCAGGTAGTACGCGAGTACCAGTTCATCGAAACAGACGCTCTCGAAGGTCGTTTCGACGCCTTCATCCTCTCCCGCGCGACAGTCCTCGACTCCGGTGACCCGGTGTCGTACATGTACTCCGACTTCGCGTGCGAGGGTTCGTTCAACATCTCGCAGTTCTGCGACCCGCAGGTCGACGCAGCCTTGGCTGCCGCATCGGCAACCGACCCCGGCGCCGACCGTCGCGCTGCGATTCTCGAAGCGGAACGGCTCATCCTCGAAAAGGATGCAGCGATCCCGATGCTGCACGAACGCGTCATCCAGGGTGAGTCCGCGCGGACCGTCGATGCTGCGCGCGACCCACGCGAGCGCACTCTGATCACCAGCCAGACCACGTTCGAGTAAACGACGTGAGAACAGGCGCGTGGATCGTCACGGCATCGCGAGTCGTCACCGTCCTCGGTGTCGTCGTCCTCCTCGGGATGTTGCCGTGGTTGTCCGATCGCGATCCCGCACTGAGCATTCTGCGGGCGCGGTCGGCCGAACAGGAGCCGACCGAGGAGGCACTCGACGCGATCCGCCGGGATCTCGGCCTCGACGTCGGTCCTCTGCGTATGTTCTGGGACTGGTTCACGGGCATCGTGCAGGGCGACCCCGGCACGTCATGGAATACCGGCAGACCTGTTCTCCCCGGTGCCGTCGACGCTCTCGGCGTCTCGCTCACGTTGATGGCGTGCGCCATGATTGTCGCGCTGGTCGTGGCCTCGCTCATCGTCCTGCCGACGCTGCGCGCCGGACTCCGCGGCACACCCCGTCGAACCGGTGGCGCCGGTGCTGCGTCGATGACCTCGATGCCCGAATTCCTTTTGGCCTCGGTGCTTGTCATCGTCGGCGCGGTGTGGCTGTCGTTCCCGGCCTACGGCTGGAACGGGCCCGAGTACGTTGTGCTGCCCGCGCTTGCGCTCGGTCTGCCGGCAGGCGGTCTGATCGGACGACTACTCGCCGATGCCGTCGCCGTGACCTTCACCGAGGGGTGGGTGACGACGTGGACGGTGGCCGGTTTCTCCAGGCGGAGGATCGCCGGGGCAGTCTTGCGGCGCGCACTACCTGGCCTCGCATCGCAGATCGGTCTCGTGATGGTGGCCATGACCGGTGGCGCGGTCGCCGTCGAAAAGGTGTTCGCTATACCAGGATTGGGTAGAACGACGCTCGGTGATGCACAATCGCAGGACCTGCCGGCGCTCCAGATCGACGTGCTGTTGCTGCTGGCGGTCAGCGCGGTTCTGGGTATCACCGCCGAACTGATCAGAAGGGCGATGCTTGGCAGCGCCCTCCGCGGCGGATCAATGCCTATCCCGTCCGGGGTGTTTGCGCCATCACCTCGCCGCTGGATCACCCCGATCGTGGCAGCATCGGTTCTCGTGGTGATGGTCGTTGCCGGATACCCCCGCGACGCGTACTACTCGACACGCGAGAAGTTCGCGTCGCCGTCGGCCGAATTTCCCTTCGGGACGGACGCTTCGGGCCGCGACCTACTCGCGCGAGTGTCCGAGGGCGCGATCTCGACGGTCGGACTCTCGCTGGCCGTCACCCTCGGCAGCTTCGTCGTCGGGGTGCTGTTCGGGTTGATCCCCAGGGTCTCTCGTGGGCTCGTCGAGGTCACCAACGCCGCCCCGCCAGTAGTGACGGGCATCCTGATCGCGGCGATCTGGGGTCCCAGTGCCGGGGGCGCCGCCGTGGCCGTGTTGATCGTGACGTGGGCTCCGCTCGCCGCTCATACTGCCGCGCTGGTCGAGGAGGCTCGGGCGCGTCCTTATATCGCGATCCTTCCGACGCTGGGCGCCAGTGAGGCAAGGATCCTTTTCGGATCCATCGTTCCGAGCGTTCTGCCCGCGATTTCCAGGCACGCGGTGCTGCGTCTACCCGGCGTGGCGCTGGCTCTGGCTGCGCTCGGATTTCTCGGGCTCGGACCGCAGCCGCCCACCCCCGACTGGGGTCTGATCCTCTCCGACGGTGTCGCAGGCGTCGAGCGAGCGCCGTGGGTCGTGCTCGCACCGCTTGCGTCGCTCATCGCTCTGGCCGTGCTGGCTGTATCCCTCGCCAGCGCCACGTCCGGGCGCACCCGCCGGACCGTGGACACGCAGCGGTTCCTGTAGCGTCGGCGTCGAACTGACGCTCGAACTGTTGGACTGGATGTGGAGAACAGCGTGACCGCGGGTACCGACTCGGACAGAAGAC
>NZ_LVCV01000161.1 GCF_001647195.1 Rhodococcus sp. EPR-157
GGCTTCTTCATGGTACTGCCGTATCTGTCGGTGCACCTGACGAGCGATCTCGGACTCGGGGCCGCGCTGGTCGGCGTCGTACTAGGTATCCGAACGTTTTCCCAGCAGGGATTGTTCTTCGTCGGTGGGACACTCGCCGACCGCTGGGGCATCAAGCCGGTCGTGCTCATCGGATGCGTGTTGCGTGTGATCGGCTTCGTGGGCCTTGCCGCGTTCGACTCCCTGGCAGGCGTGCTGGCCGCGACTGTCCTCGTCGGCTTGGCAGCTGCCCTGTTCTCCCCAGCGGTCGAATCGGCCGTGGCCATCGAGGCAGGCAAGAGTGAACGTGACGGCGGACCTCGACGAGTCGAGACGTTCGCGTTGCTCTCGGTATGCAGTCAGATCGGATCCTTCACGGGCCCACTCGTCGGATCTCTGTTGCTGCTGGCCGACTTTCGAATTGCCTGCCTGGTGGCGGCCGGAATCTTCGTCGTGATCATTGCTGCCCACGTTCGGTGGCTACCGAACGAACCGGGCGAGCACCGTGACGAACCCTGGCTGTCGGGGTGGTCCGATGTCATACGCAACCGAGTGTTCGTGCTGTTCGCGATTGCGATGAGCGCACAGCTGGTCGCCTACAACCAGCTGTACCTTCTACTTCCGCTCGAGGTCGAACGTGCGTGGGGGTCGCAGACGGTCCTTGGCTGGTTCTTCGCCGTCTCCGCGGTGTTCGTCGTGACGACGCAGCTGCCGATCACAAGGTTGGTCGGGAAGTTCTCGCCTCGGGTGGTTCTCCCTGTTGGATTCGCCGTCATGGCGCTTTCGTTCGTAGTTGTTGCTGTGGCGTCGCCGCTGCAACTGAACGGTGTGCTCGGCCTCCTACCTGCGGCCGTGTTCGTCCTACTCCTCGCCCTCGGCCAGATGATTGCGATGCCGCAAGCGCGCGACCTGGTGCCGCAGTTGGCCGCCGAGCAACGACTGGGCTCGTACTACGGATTCATGGCCTCTCTCGGCGGAATCGGCGTCCTCATCGGATCGGTCGCGCTGGGTGCGGTCATCGATGCTGCACCCGACACGGGCTGGGGCGCCGCGATCCCCTGGCTGGTCGCATCGGCCTTTCCCGTCGCCAGTGTGATCGGACTGCGCGTCGTGCTGGCCAAAACACCGTCGTACGAGACGAATTGACGACGTCGGGCAACTACTGAGGTTCTCCGTCGGTACGGATCGGGGGCGAGGACGCCGTCAGAGCCGCGATCACGGCGCTGCGGCCGTGTTGCCACACAGGCCCTGCTGCAACGAATCCAGCGGATCTCATCGAGAACACATGGTCCTCTATGGACAGTTCGTTGTCGCGCTCGTGTGCCGGCACTTCGTGGGCGCGTCGAGCCAGCAGTGGTGCGAACGCCGGCTCGGATTCGGCCGCCCGCCACCATCGATCCCAGTCCTCGGGCGCAGCCCGCTTCGTTCGTCGGGCCCGGATGTCATCGGACGCCGAAAGAACCTGTGTCCATAACTTATTGGTGGGATAGAACTGATCGGCGTCGACCAGGATGGACTGCGGTCCGAGTAGGCGGTAGCAGTCGCGGTAGATCCCGTCCAGAACCTTTCGCGTGGGATAGTGCAGCGCCGTGCTGGAGATGATCGCGTCGATGCTGCCTGCATATATCGCGAGCTGCCTTGTCCACCCGTCGGCTCCGATGTCGGCCTGAACGAAGACGAGCTGAGGGTGAGCGGCAGTCCCCAGCGCGAGCAGAAAAGGATCTTGATCGACGGCGACGACTGTCGCATCCGGGAACCGCCGAGCAGCCCGAAGCGCCAACGATCCTGGACCACTGCCTAAATCGACGATCACGCGTGGCCGAGTCCGCACGGTCTGCACTACATCGAGAACGGAGTCGAAGCGCTCCTCTCTGTCACCGGCGTACAGCTGCTGTTGATCTTCCCACCGTTCGTACCAGTGCCGCGCCAGCGGCGTGCTGATCACGACGGGACCGTCGTCTTCACACCGTCGAGTGCCGTCGCAGTCGCCGCCACGACTGCTGCCACCACCGCGACGCCGCCCGCTGCCACACAGAGCCAGAATCCGAGGGCCGGCCCGCCGGGCGAATCCACGATCGGACCGGCTATCGCAGCCCCGCCCGCAGCGCACGACATGTTGATACACGTGAACCATGTGTAGCTTTCGGTGATCATGGATGCCGGGACGGTGACGTCGACCAGCTCGGCCAATACGGTGACCGCCGGCGCGATGACCGCCCCGGTGAGCATCAACACCACAGCAAGCTGCACCGAGTTGTCTGCAGCAATCCATGCCGCGTACCCGACGGTGAGTCCGAGCAGCAACACGATCAACCGCTTGGTCAGCGTCTGCGACGTGTCGGCCGGACGAAGAGGTAGGGCCCCGTAGAGAATTCCGCCGGCCGCGCTTCCGACGCTCCACACTGCGATCAGCACGCCCGCGGTCACGCCGCCCGCGACATCACCGGATGATTGCGCGAACGCCGCAATGGCCACCGGTGATGCGCCGAATGAAAACGCTACCCCGGCCGTGACCGTCAGAAGCAGGACGAACGCGGGCATACGCAACGGCCCTACGCCCATCGTGCGGGCTGATGCGGCTTCGCTTCGAAGTGCCTGTATTGCGCGACCCCGGCACACGACGACGGTCCCCACGAGCGTCGTTATCGTCGCGAAGGCGATCGCGGCGCCGGCCCCGTACATCGTCGGCTGCGTTGTGCTGTGGTCGGCCAGAATGATGAACAACGACGTGATGAGTGGACCGAGAACGAACACCAATTCGAACACCGCAGATTCTGCCGCCATCGCAGTGGTTCTCAGGGTGGGGTTGGGGCCGTCGGGTCGTGTGGCGTGCGTCCACGCCGAGCGCAGAGCCGGCGACATCGGAGGGAACAGTGCTCCGGTGAACACGGCCAGCACCAACAGAACCCAGAGAGACGACTCGCTGAGCACCGCTCCCAGCAGTGCAGCGTGGCCGAGCGCGTACCCGATCGCATACAGGGGTAGCACGCGGGCAGCGGAGAAGCGATCGACCAGGCGGCCCGCAACCGGCGCAGCGAACGCGGTGGCGAGCGAGACGGCTCCGGTCACGAGACCTGCTGTCGCATAGTCACCGTTGACCTCTCTGATCAGAAGCAGCCACGCGACGATCGTCACCCCGTGACCGATACGGGCCGCAGTCCCGCCGACGATCAGCATCGGTGCACCGGGCAATCGCCACAGCGCCGCGTACTTCCTCATACGTGTTCCTTCTCGTGAATTTCGACGGTGGTACCCGCTATCGCAAATTGTTGTGCAACAGCGTGTATGGCCTCTTCTATCGCGCTGGACGAACGGCCCCTGAAGCGGAACCGCCCGCCCACATGCTCGTAGTACGCGGCGGCATCCGGAATGATCTCCCCGACGGCACTGGTTTCCTCGGCATACAACTCCGGCGGCGCCCACGCTTCGCCCAGCGCCCGGTCGATCGACGTGATGCGGCACGGGCGGATCGCCGGTGAAGGAACCAGAAGAAAGCCCGCGTACTCGGTCGACTCCAACGTCCGCCTGTCCGGTTCCGGTGAATAATCGCCGAGGGCACAACGGAATGCCTCGCCCATCAGATCGAACTCGTGAACTTCACGCCATACGAATGGGATTTCCGCGCCCCCGACCCGTGCAGCGACCTCCACGAAGACACAGGACAGATGTCCGTCGCTGTCTGGTCGTAGAAATAGCTCCAGATGGAAGGGCATCGGTCGGTCCGTCAGGGCCGACAGCAAGGTATTGGCGTAGGACTCCACAACGGCAATTGCTTCCGGATCGTCCAGCTCCACCGAGCCGAGCCATCCGCCGGTTCTGAAGTCCAGCGGGCTGCCTACATAGCGAGAAACTCGCCACGGGTACATGATCCGATCATCGAAAATGCCATCGACATGCACAAGTGTGCCGTCGACGAACGACTGCACGATGGCACCGTCGGAACCTGCTCGCCAGGTCGGGTCGATGTCGCCGCTGCCGAACACGTGCACACCCTCGCTCGAACTTCCGCGCCGGGGCTTGACCACGACCGGCCATCCGTGACGGTCGCCGAATGCGAGCACGTCGGCCGGACCGGATGCCGACGCGAATGGTGGCTGAGCCAGTCCGATAGCGTGCACCGCCGTGGCCATCGTCAGCTTGTCTCGAAACACTTCGAGGTCGCCGGGCCGCCGTCCGGGTAGGCCGTACTCGACCGTCAACTGCGCGGCGGTGAGAAGGTCGTCTTCCTTCAGTGCGATGATCGCGGTCGGATCACCGTACCGTGCAGCGAGATTCGCAACCGCTGTGCGCACTTCGACGATGTCGTCGGTTGCCGAGACCAACCCGACCCCCGCGGCGGCGAGCGGAACACCCGCTGCGCCGACCTCGGTGGGCACGTACGACACGTGATGGCGGGTGTGGTCGAGGTAGCTCTCGTAGAGGGCATACGGCGCACGCCAACGGTGGAGAACGACGACGTGGTCGGTCATGTCGATGTACCGTCGCCGACGGCACCCCGTGAGGGCGACGCAATGTCGTAGAACCCGTCGCCGTCGAGGAACAGTACCGTCGACAGATCTCGTTCCAAGATGTCACGCACCGGGTGGGTGAGGCCGATCATCATGGGTTCGGTGACATCGGACACCGTGCGGTGCAGTCGTTCTCCCGGGGCGACGACGATCTGATGATCGAGATAGCTCGGCAGCGCCAGTACCTGGTCGAGCTTCGGATAGCCGCGGAGCGAGCCCTCGTAGGGAGATGTCATGAAGACCATCGCGGCATGAGATCGTTCCTGTGACGGTCGAGTGTGGATGCGGGCGAATTCGTCCGGTTCGGTGAAGGCCATCACCGTCCACTCGATCTGTGATTCACCCCGGGCGATCTGGGCGTACCGCGCGGTGTCCGCGCCGCACAACCGCGCCCCGATCTCCACGAGATGTGGACCCTGTGGCGTCATCATGATCTCCAGATGTGCTGGGCCGTAGTCGATACCCAGTGCATCGAGCACGCCCAACGCGTACTCTGCCAGAGCGTTCGTACGCGGGTCGTCGTCGGGGACGGAGACCGCGGCTGCCACCCGATCCGATACTCCGTTGGCAGAGATCTTCACGTACTTCCACATGTCGGTGACGCGGTGATCACCGGCACAACTGACGGTATTGACGACGTATTCACCTCCGACGAGGAACTGTTGCGCCACCACGCCCTCGTTGGTCACTCCGAAGATGTTCTGCTGATCGACTATTCGGCCGTACGCCTCGACCGAATCGGACGGGTCCCTGCAGAACTGGACACCGTCGTTGCCCGCGCTCCGGGTCGGTTTGACGACGACCTGTCCACCGATGGCTGTGTGCCACGCGAACAGTGTGTCTGCGTCAGGCACGAGAAGCTGCTCCGTTGCTCGCAGACCCTGAGCACGCAACCGTTCGACCATGGCGAACTTGTCTCTGCGGACGCTGCTCAACGCGGTGCCGTTCGACGCAAGGCCCAGTCGGTCGGAAAGGAGGTCCGCCAGTTCGACGCCCGTCTCACCGCCGGTGGTGACTGCCACTGGGTTCAGCGACGCCACCGCGCCGAGTGTGGCAACGAGTTGTTCACTGTCTGTGAGTCCTCCGTGGTGGACGATCTGACCGGCCAGACCGTTGCCGATGAACCCGCGATAGACGGGAGGGATGTCCGGGGTGCTCTGCAGTTGGACGACGTCGAATCCACGGTCCATGTAGCCCTGTGCGAGCCGCATGGTAGGGCCGTACAGATCGACCATCACGATCGTTCCGGTCATACGGCACCGTCCAATTCGGTTAGTACTTCGAGGAGTCGGTCGATCTCGCACCTCGTGTTGTACACGTGGACGCTGGCGCGTACCGATGCCGAGTCCTCACCGGCGTGGGCCTGACAGTGTCCGTCCGCTCGAACCATGAACCCTCGGCTCTCCAGGACGAACCCGAGGTCGTTCGACGAGATACCGCGATGTCGGAAGGTGACGATCCCCTGGCGTCGTTGGACATCCGAGTCGAGGCTCAGACTGGACTGACACCCCAGTACTTCGTAGGAGTTCAGCCGAGACAATCCGTCCGTCAGCACCGCGCCGAGCGCCGTCGTCCAGGAATGGATGTTGCCGAGTCCTGCCGCACCTAGCCACTCGAATGCCGCACTGAGACTGACGATTCCGGTGGTGTTGGGGCTTCCCTTCCATCCTGCCGGCTCGAACGGAAGTCCGCGCTTGTTTCGGGCCCACACCGCACCGATCCCGGGGAGTGCCATCGCCTTGTGACCGGAGAAGACTACGAAGTCGACGTCGAGTGCCGACACGTCGACGGGTTGGTGGCCCACGCTCTGAGCTGCGTCGAGGCAAATGACCGTGTCGGGCCCACACGCATTGCGAATCCGGTGCACGTTCATGTCGTTTCCGTAGACGTGGTGCACATGTGTGACGGCGACGAACTTGGTTCGCGGGCCGAGAAGTTTCGTGAATGCGTCGATGTCGTAGTCGCCGGAGCCGCTGACCTCGTACGGGAGGGCATGCACCGTCACACGGCGCCCTCGGTCGGTCAGCATCTGCTGCGCTTCGACCCACGGCATCGCATTGGCTTGGTGGTCGGCGAACGGCACGATGATCTCGTCACCATCGGTGAGATGCTCGATCAACCAGTCCTGGGCTACCTTACGCAAACCGCTCGACGCTCCGTCCACGAAAACGACGGACGATGAATCGGTGTTCCTGTCTCCTAGGAACTCGTGCACTGCCGCACGGCCTGTCTCGACGAGTTCGGTGGTGCTGTTGGCCCAGCCATAGGTACCGCGGCCTGCATTCGCATTCGTGGTGACGAGATAGCCGAGCACCGCGTCGAGGACGGGACGCGGCTTCTGCGCGGTGGCAGAGCTGTCGAGATAGGTGAGCGATGGGTGCGAGGTGACTATGGGGAAGTCTGCGCGCAGGTCTCGTTGCCAGCTCGCCAGGCGGTCGAGGACCGCATGGGGAGGCTCTGCACGCCTATCCGTGAATTGTGCTGTGGTGAGGGACATGTTCTCGCTTCCGTTCTCTAGTCGCGGACCAGTGGCGCGCCGGCGTCGCGCCAGGCGATGACGCCGCCCTCGAGGCTGCGCGTGTCGTTGTGGCCCATCCGTGAGAGTGCGGCAGCGTAGCGGGTCGATTTTTCCCCGACGGGGCAGACGAGCAGGACCTTGCGGCTCGTGCCGAACGGCACCCCGCCACGAATCAGCTCGCCGAACAGTTCGTCGACGATGTTGATCGATCCCTCGATGTGCAGGGCGCGGTAGGCGAACGCACCACGAAGGTCGATTACCAGGGGAGATTCCGTCTGGATCCACCTACGTGCATCGTCTACCGACAGTGTCTGTACGGCAGCGACTTCGGCGTCGGACAGCGTCGCAACGCTACCCGGGCGCGCCGGTTGTTTGAGCAAGTCCGGACGTCGATTGCGGACGTACGACATGTAGCTCTCGATGCGGTCGCAGACGATGAATACCGCGCTCTCGCGGCGGCCGGTACCGTCGAGTTGCGCATCGGCTTTCGCGAGATGACGAACGGCGCCGAAGTAGGCGGCTCCACCGGTGGGACCGGCCAGCATGCCGCAGCGTCGAACGAGGGTCAGCATCCCGTCGATCGCGTCGTCCGCGCTGACCGATTCGATGGTGTCGTAGGTGTCGGGATCGAAGAGTCCCACTTCGTGGACTTCGTCGATGTTTCGGATGCCCGGTATGAAGTCGGATTTGTGCGCGACGAGTCCGAGCACCTGCACGTCGGGATCGGCAGCACGCAGAACCTGTGCGACGCCGGTAGATGATCCCGCGGTGCCCACGCAGGCGATGAAGTGCGCGGGCGCGCCGCCCAGGTCTTCGATGATCTCCGGGCCGGTCCCATGGACGTGGGCGTCGACGTTGCGTTTGTTGAAGTACTGGTCGGTGTGGAAGTAGCCGCTACCGGGGCCGGAGATCTCCCGGTGGATGCGAGCCAGCGGGTCATCGGCATCGGTGGGATCGAGACACTCTGCCTGACCGGGCAATTCTTCGATGTCGGCGCCGATCAGTAGCAGCAGGTCTTTGATCTCCGGCACCTTCATGCGATTGGTGACCGATCGGAAGCGGACCCCGTGCATGCCCGCAATGACCGCGAGCGCTTTGGCGGTGTTGCCGCTGGACAGCTCGATCATCGTCTGATCGCCGTCACGCGCAGTGTCGATGCCGGCGCTCGCCATCGACCACGCCGCCCTGTCCTTGACCGATCCGAACGGATTGAGCATTTCGAGCTTGGCATACAGGTCGATGTTGCGCAGGCCCGTCACTTCTTCGCCGATGTGCACCAGCGGGGTGTCGCCGATGACGTCGATGACGCTGTCGTACAGCATTGTTTCTCCTCAGTTCGATTCGGTTCGTCGTGTGCTCGGCCCGTGAAACGGATCCGGCCAGTACTGCTCGTCGAGTTGCCACGACCAGCCAGCGGCGTTGCGCGACAGTGCGAGCACGCGCGCGATCGGTTGGTCGAGCGCGTGGTCGGCGCTGAAGTCCATGAAGTACCCGGCGGTGTTCACGAACGCGAGAAGATCTCCGGCGACGGGTAGCTGTTCGAACCAGATCTTCCGTCTGCTGATGAAATCAGCTTCCAGGCAGAGATTTCCGATCATGTAGCCCGAGCCGGCGCCGCGCTCACATGCGCGCGAGGGGATCAGAACCGGATCGAGGTGGACTCCGTGTTGCTCCAGGCTGACGTCTCCGGCATTGAGATCCAGTCGAATGAAATGCGTGTCGTCGGTCGCCGGGCGTACCTCGAGTACACGGGCGATCACCACGCCGCATTGATCGAGAAGGGAACGTCCGGGTTCGATCCACAGCTCGTGCATGTTGTCCAGTACGGCAGCGGCGAGAGTCGAGCCGAGATTCGGTGCAGCGGTGTTCAACAGATCGTCGAGGTACCGCGGTCCGCTGACCGGTCGATGCGCGGGATACAGGCCGAGGTTGCCGCGCAGCCGTCCACCTTCGTTGCGCAGTCCGTAGCCCGCGCCCTGCCACGTCACCGGTGCGCGACGCCCGAGAACTGCTTCGGCGAGTGCAGTTGTGAATGCCTCCCATTCCGCGCCGTCGGCCAGGTAGTCCACGCCGAACCCGCCCCCGATGTCGACCACACGTGGATCATGGCCGCGGACACGAGCTTCTTCCAGTGCCAGCAGGCAACCGTCGAAAGCGCGAGCCTTCTCGGGAATGCCGATGGTGTCGAGGTGGTAGGCGAACCCGAGCAACGTCAGGTGCTCTGGGTATTTGTCGAGAACAGCGAATACCGAGTCGAGTTCGTCGGTCGCAACCCCGAATCGAGAGGGGCGGCTCAGCATGGTGGCTCCGGAGTTGCTGAACGACGACAAACGCACCAGGATCTCCAGCTTGGGGAGCGCGTGCGCCTGTGCGATGTCACCGACCATTGCGAGCTCGTCCACCGTGTCGACGTTGACAGTGACCCCTGATCGCACTGCCAGCCAGAGAAATTCCGGCGTCTTGGGTCCTGTGGTCATGATCCTCGCGGGTGCGAAGCCGCTACCGAGTGCGCGTTGCAATTCGGCCAGGGAAGCTACGTCGATCCTTGCCTGAGTCGCAGCCAATTCACGAACGAGCGCCGCCGATCGATTGGCCTTGTGGGCGTAGTACACGGCACCCCGCATGCCGTGTGCGGCAATGGTGCGTTGGAACTCGTCGACGTTGTCTCGAATTTGTTGCGGTAAAACGACATTGAGTGGTGAGCCGAGTGCGTGAGCTAGTTCGAGAATCAGCGGAGTGTTCGTCAGAAGATCTTCGACAAGGTCGGACTTTTTGGGGGTCAGCGGGAGTGGTGCGGAGTTGGTCACGATGAGACTGCTTCCTTCAGTGGTCGCGGTGACTGTTCGAGGACGATCACACGGTCGACGTGACGCCCGACGAGTTCGAGGTCATGCGAGACGATGAGATATGCGAGGCCGAACCGGGCGCGTAGGTCGTCGAGTAGCTCCATGATCACCGTGCGTAGCGGCGCATCGAGCGAGGAGACGGGTTCGTCCAGCACGAGTAGTTCAGGTTCGAGGGCGAGAGCGCGCGCGATCGCCACGCGCTGTTGCTGGCCTCCCGACAATTGACGCGGATGGCGCCGTAGAGATTCCGGCGGCATTCCGACGAGGTCGAGCAACTCGCTGATTCGTTCGACCGGCGCGGGTCGGCGGTGAATCAGAAGGGGCTCGGCGATGATGGCCTCGACGCTCATTCGAGGGTCGAGGGAATCGCTCGGGTCCTGGAAAACGGCCTGCATCCGCGTTCGGATTTGCCGTCTGTCGGCAGCCGACATGTCGGCAGGATCCTGTCCGAACACTTCGATGCGCCCCTGCGACGGTGCACGCAGCGCGAGGACTTGTCGAAGCACGGTTGTCTTTCCGCTTCCGGAGGGACCGACGAGGGCGACGGCTTCTCCGGCGGACACGGTGAGCGAGACGTCGCGGCAGGCTACGACGGCGGGTCCGCGGCGGCGAAGGCCTGATCGAGCGTAGGTGACCGTCAGAGCGTCGATATCGAGGACCGTCGGGTTGCTGTGCGGTCCAGACTGTTTCACGATCGTGGCGCCGCAGGTAGAGGCAGTGACGGCGCCGTTCGGTGTAGTGGGGACGACCATCCCGTTCGAGACGGTGATGACGCGATCGCTCATGCGTTCCACGACGGCCGGGTCGTGGGAGATCAGCAGCATCGCCATGTGTCGCTCACGAAGCAGATCGTGGAAGAGGTCGAGTATCCGTGCGCCGATGTCGGCGTCGAGTGCGCTCGTCGGTTCGTCGGCGATCAGCAGCTCAGGTTCGTTGGCCACTGCGAGGGCGATCGCGACCCGTTGCCGCATGCCACCTGACAGTTCGTGTGGGTATGAGTCGACTCGGGTGGACGGGTCGGGGATGCCGACGCGTCCCAGTAGCTCGATGGCCAGCGTGCGTGCTTGTCGACGGGAGAGGGGTTGGTGCAACGTGATCGCCTCGACCATGTGCCCTGCGATCGTGCGGGTGGGAGTGAGCGAACCCATGGGGTCCTGGGGGATGAAGGACATCCGGTTTCCTCGGTACCGACACAGTTGCTTGTCGTCCAATGTTGTGAGTTCCGTGCCCGCGAACCGGATCGAACCGGTGATGCGCGCGGAGTCCGGGGCGAGGCCCATGACCGCCGACGCGGTCATCGACTTGCCGGAACCGGACGCGCCAACCACCCCGAGGACCTCGCCTCGTCGAATCTCCAGTGCAACATCCTGGAGTACCTTTCGGGCTCCGATGGTGACGCCGAGACCGTCGACGAGCAATAGTGGCTCAGCGCTCTGCGGTGTCATAGGGTTGCCGCCTCCCTCGAACGTCGGATGCCTTCGCCGACGAATCCGACGCCGAGCACCGTCAGGACGAGAGTGACTGCAGGAGCGACGAAAACCCAGGGATAGGTGACGGCCGAGGCGCTTCCTGTGGCGATCAGCGTGCCGAGTGAAATGTCGGGTGGCTGCACACCGAACCCGAAGTAGCTCAGTCCTGCCTCGGCGAGCACCGCTGTCGCGACCGTCAGCGCACAGTCGACGGACAGCAGTGGAATCATGTTCGGCAGCAGATGCTTTCGCATCACATGCCATTTGGATGCACCCATGGTGTCGGCTGCCCTGACGAAGCCGCTGACGCGCAGGGTGAGGGTGCGGGCGCGGATCATTCGAGCCGGGAGCATCCATTGGAACGCGGCGATAGCCAGGATGAGAAATAGCCACGATCGATCGACGAAGAGCGGTGAGAGCACTGCAATCA
Organism: Rhodococcus sp. EPR-157; assembly: GCF_001647195.1. Lineage (GTDB taxonomy): Bacteria > Actinomycetota > Actinomycetes > Mycobacteriales > Mycobacteriaceae > Rhodococcoides. The sequence continues at coordinate 11,790 of NZ_LVCV01000161.1, forward strand.
CCAGTATCGGCGGGAGGACGAGCAAGGTGTCGACCGCCCACATCGACGTCTTGTCCACTGCGCCTCGCGCGAGGCCGGCGAGCATGCCGACCACCGCTGCCGCGCCGGTTGCAAGGATGGCTGCTGCGACGCCGATGAGCAGCGACTTCTGCAAACCGTGCAGCGTCTGGGCAAGAATGTCTTCACCCAGGCGAGCGGTGCCCAACCAATGTCGAACCGTTGGTGCCTCGAGTATCGATCCGTGATCCTGCTCGGAGTAGTGGAAGGTCAATGCATGCGGGCCGATGAATGCGACCGCAGTCAGCGTCACGAGAATGCCTGCGCCCAGGTATGTCAGGACCCGGCCGTCGCGTCCCGGTGGTGTGGCGGTACGGGCGGGTAGTCCGTCGGCGTCGATGAGCGTCCGCTGTTGTGCGTCCAGTGTCTGTCGTGCGTCCTGCGTCGTGCTCATGAGTTGGCTCGCAATCGAGGGTCGAGGGCGACCGACGCCAGGTCGGAGATCCAGCCCGCGAGCACGACGAGGACGCCGAACAGCAGCGTGACCGACGCGCACACCCGGGCGTCGTGGTCGTGGATGGCTGTGATGATCCAGTCGCCGAGTCCGTACCAACCGAAGATGCGCTCGGTGAAGACGCCACCCGCAAGATGGATGCCGAAACTGAAGGCGAACAACGAAACAACCGGTATGACGGCTGATCTCAGGCCGTGACGCCAGAAGGCAGTGCGTCGGGGAAGGCCACGGGCGCGTGCTGCTCGCACGTAGCCACTGTTCGCGACATCGAGGGCGGCCGCGCGTTGATACCGGCTGAAGAACGCGATTTGAGGGAGTGCAATGCAGATGGTCGGGAGGACGAGGTGCTGCAGTCGATCGACCAGGGCAGCCGTACCGGTGAAGTCGGCCCCGGCCGTGCGTTCACCGGAGAAGTAGAGGATCTGTGTTCCGGCCACATCATTGATCGGCAGCCACAGCATCTTCAACACCGTGCCGAGGACGAAAACCGGGACGGCGAGCACGGTCAGCGTCCACAGCATCGACCACTGGGCGCGCAGTGCACCCGTCGAGAGCGCGCCGCGGACGCCGACCACGATGCCGAGCGCCACTGCGATCGTCGCACCGATCAGATACAGCCGCAGGGAAGTTCCGGTTCGCGTCCACAGCTCGTCACCGATTTCCCGGCCGCCGACAGTGGTACCGAAGTCGCCGGTCAATACGCCGCCGAGCCAGGAGAAAAACCGCAGCGGCACAGGCTGATCCAGCCCAAGCCTGGCGGCTTGCGCGTCGATCACCTGTTGTGGTGGTCGGGGCTGCCGCGATTCGTACACCGCTAGGGGATCGAAGCTGTACGACGCCAGGCAGTAAGCAAGGAAGGTTGCCGTCAGGCACAGTGCCACCCGCGCGAACAGTCGGCCGGTCAGCCGGGCGACCCAGGTTCCCCCCTGCGACCCACCACGAGGGCGGACCGCAGGGGTGTCGGAGCCAGTCGGCTCCGCGGTGAAAGACGTTGTCACTCCTGCCAACCGGCGCTTTCGAAGCCGTAGGCTCCAAGTCCACGTGCGCCATAGTTGGCAAGTTCGGCGCGAACTGCATAGGCGCCCGAGTCGGCATACAGAGGAAGGTGATGTGCGTATTTCCATGCCAGCACGTCGATTTCGTTGGCGATCTCGTTGCGCTTGTCGGCGTCCAGTTCGGTCAGGCCGCGGTCGTAGAGTGCGTCGATCTCGGGGATGTAGATGCGGCCATAGTTGCTGCCTGCGTCGTCACCTTCCGGCTTTTGAAAGACTGGACGGTCGTGTGCGAACGGCGATGCTGACTTGGTCCATTCGAACGCAGCCAGGTCGAAATTGCCAGGGATGAGGTACTCGTCGTAGAACTGGTCCGGCGACACCGAGTTGACCTGTACCCCGATTCCTGCGGCGGTGAGCTGATCGCGGAGAACGCCGGACACCGTGTTCCCCACGGGGGTGTTCTGAGCCAACAGTCGCAGTTCGAGGGGCGCGCCGTCTTTCGTCCGAACACCACCGTTCTGTGCGGTCCATCCCAGTTCGTCGAGCAATTGTCCTGCTGCGCCGGCATCGTGTGGCAGGGTGGCGGAATTGTCGACGTACCCCGCATCGGTCGGCGGCAAGATGTGGTTGCCGACCGGTTCGGCTCCGGGAACGATGCGGTCCATCAAGACGGTAGTCACAGCGGCCGGGTCCAGGGCTTGGGCCACCGCGATGCGCAGTTGCTCGTCGGCCAGGGCGGCGCCTTCGGCACCGTTGAAAGTGATCTGCCCTGCCTTGCGCTCGGGAGCCTGCCTGATCTCGACGCCGTCGATCGACTGTGCGCGGGTGAACAGGTCGATATCGCCGCCGATCGGATACAGGTCTATCTCGTTGTTGGCCAATGCATCTGCACGAGCAGAGGGATCGAGGGCACGGAAGACGATCTGGTCCAGTGGGGGCTTCTCGCCCCACCAGTCGCTGTTGCGCTCCACCGCAATTGTTTTCGCGGTCTCGTCGATGCTGTTCACGATGAACGGGCCCGCGGTGATCGTCGGTGCGTCGACCCAGGCTGTGTTGAACGCATCCGCGTTGCCGGTCACCTCTTTGGGCGCAATGAGATTGAACAGCCCCTGCCATTCGGCGAACGGTGTCTCGAAGGTGACGACTGCCTGCTTGTCCGAGGCGCCGCGCTCGACCTTCTCGATGTCGGAGTAGCCGACGTTGCTGTAGCCCTCGAACGCGGTGTCGGCGCCACTGAGGGACCGGGCCTGGGACTCCAGATCCTCCCAGTCCATGGCGCGCCCGTTCGACCAGGTTGCGTCCTCGTTGATCTCGTACGTGACCACCTGTGGAGACTCGGATGTGAGCTCAGCTGAGGAGAAGAAGTCCTCCGCGAGGCGGTGGCGGCCGTCGGGTCCATCGCGGAACGCACTCGGCAGGAGGGCCTCGGAGAGCTGCCATGTGACCACACGGGCACCGTTGATCTGCAGAGGGTTGTAGTTGGTGGGCAATGCATCGACCGGGATGCGGAGTTCGCCGCCTTCGCGCAGCGAGGACGCCTCCTGCGCGTTGATCTGCTGTCCCCCGTTCGCTGCAGGCGAGCGTTCGGCGTCGCCGCCCGAACTGCACCCGCCCAACACCACTGTGCTTGCCATCGCGGCGGCCAGCACACGCCAGCGCCGAACTGTCATCGTCATCGGTTGTCTCTCCAGTTGGTTGTCCGGCCATTAATGTAAACAATAATCATTGTCATTAAAAGTCCGGACGTTGGTGCTTGGGTCCTGGGGAGCACCGATTCGTTCGTGCCGTCGTTTGTTCGTGGCAGGCGAAGAGGGGACGCAAGCGCGCCGGACGAGAGAACGTGAAGCGAACTGGCTTCGTTCTTCGCCGACGGTCTTACTCGTATGCTGGAGGGGCAGGGCTTTGGCTAGTCGAGCGCGCTGACGCTCATTCCGTATGGAAGGAAGCGCACGCGACGGGTCGGGTCGGTGTTGTCCTTGTGAGCACGAAGGGCATCGAGTTCAGTGGCGAACACCTGGTCGATGGCTGCGCCGTCGTCGGTGACCGTATAGATGGTCCAGACGCCGTCGCCCTTCTCGCCTGTGGTCTCGGGGGCCGGCTTTGCGCGAGGAGTCGCTGCCTCGCCGAAGAATGCACCCCAGGGTCCGACGGCGCCGGATTGGCCGATGATCTTACCTACTTGGCCGACCACGTCGCGGAGTCCATCGCTCGCTTCTTTCGCGAATCGATCGAAGTCCTCGGGGTCGATGTTGAACGGTCCGTTGTTTGTCATCTCTCCAGTGTGCGCCTGCGAGCCGCGCACCCGCATCACTGCTGTTGGAGCCGCGACCCGATGGTGCTGTGCAGAGCCCGCAGCGAGTTCTGGCCCAAGGACACGGTCTGCGACTCGATGTGCTTGAGTAGGTGACCGTCGTCGAGAACCTTCTCGCTGGACTGAATGAGGACGGTGCCAGCACCGGTGAAGTCGAACTGGCGTTCCTCGCCGCTGTTGGCGCCGAGGAATCCGCGTGCCGCACCGAGGAAGTTCTGCATCCACCCTGCGTCGAAGTGGTGCGACGGCGACGGGCAGTCGGCCCAGCCGACGAGCGCTTCCGGGTCGATACGCAGGGGCGGCTCGGCGAACATGACTGTCCCGTTCGACGACGCCAGGAACTTGCCGGTACCGAGCAACGTCAGGAACCCGGGAACGATGGACTGCTTGAGATCGAGCGTCGGCTCGAACGCGAGCAGATTCGACGCCCGGATCGTCAGGTTGCCTTCGTCGAGGTCGTAGCTGTTGATGTTGAATCCGCGGTCGCCGAGGATCAGCTTGCCCTGGCCTTGCGCGAGTACCCAGTCGTTCGAGTACAGCGGCGAGGAGAATCTCGCGGCCACGATCGCGGGCATCGATGTCTGACCCAGCGGTTCGAATCGGACGTTGCCGTAATACGCGATCATCGCGCCCTTGGAGGTGAACCACGGCTGGCCTGCGAGTTCGACGCAGAACGCGTAGTCGTTTCCGGGAACATTGTCGTTGACGGGAAGCGTGTACGGGGTGTGGATTTCGAGGCCCATGTGTGTGCTCCCTTAGAACTTCTGCTCGGAGGCCTGGACCCACACGGTGCCCATACCCGTCATTTTCAACTGGATCGCCTCGCCGCTGCCTTTGCCGACGGCGTCGCGCCAGCCGACGTTCGCCGAGATGTCCACGGTGATGTTGCCGATGTGGCAGACGTACGCCTGCGGGTCGACCACGACCTGTGGGTGTTCGGGTCCGACCTGCAACGGAGTTGCGCCGCCGTGCGACAGCACCGCGACACTGCCTTGTCCGGTGAGTTGCGTCGTGAACAAGCCCTGCCCGGTCATGGCGCCGCGGACGGCTCCCCGAACTCCACCTTGCGACGTGAGCGCGACGATCGAGCTTTGTAGGTACCCGTCGTGCACGAGTAGACGATCGGCTTCGACGGTCAGCATCGACGAACCGTCGAGATGGATCACCTCGACGTACAGTCCCGCGTGTCCGTAGAAGACCTCACCCTGACCTTCGGCGGCCATCATCGCGACGTGTTCGCCGGACATCATCCGACCGGCCATTCCGGCGACCCCGCCCATGCTCGGCATGGCGCTGGCAGCTCCACCCATCGAGTGTGGGATGAAGTGCACATCGCCGGTGTAGTAGAGCATCGCGCCCTTGCGGGCGAGAACGTTCTGTCCTGGTGCGAGAGTCGATTTGACGACTTTGCTGTTGACGAGTTCGAGCGGCACGTCAGCGCTCCTCGGGTTGGATGTAGACGACGCCTTGGCCGTCGAAACGGAGCGAGAATGCCTCACCGCTGCCACCGCCGATGGCGGATCGCCACGTGACGTCGGTGACGAAGCTCTGGTTCAGTTGACCGCGGTGCGCGACGAACGAATCGGGGTCGACGACGAGTGGGTACTGCGGATCGACGGCGAGCGCGATCAACGGACCCCCTGCCGAGAGCAGCGCGACGGTGCCGGACCCGCTGACGACCGTCGTGAAGAGTCCCTGTCCGGAGCTCGCGCCTCGGAGCCCAGAGAACTTGACCTCGGTCTTGAGCTGACCTGTCAGAGCGAGAAGTTGCGATGCTTCCACGTGCATGGAGTCGTTCGCGATCTCGACGATGGTGATGTCCTGGGCGTCGACGGCGAAGTAGACGGTTCCTTTCCCGGATACCTCCATGAGAGAGAGGGATTCGCCTGCGACCTTCTGCTTCAGAGCAGCGCGGAATCCGCCGCCGCCGCCCATCCCTGCGTTCTTGAAGGCCACATCGCCCTCGTACGCGACCATGGATCCGGAAATCGCACGCAGCGAATCGCCGGTGAGATTCGCGACGAGCACACGGTGCCCGTTCATTGTCAGCTGAGCCACGCCGGGAACTATGCCACGCGCGGTTCCGACGTGCCAGGGATACGCGTGCAGCCGTCGGTCGAGTACGCGATCGGAATGGACGTCCGAAGCGGCCGCGTACTCGACCTCGTGATTACACGAGCGGACGCAGCGTCTTGCCCGCTAGTTCGACGATGCCCGGCTCGTGGCCGTTGGTGACCAGGTTGATGATGATCCCGTCGATGCCCTGATCGAGCACCCGCTTCTGCACCTGCTCGGCGACGTCGTCCGGGGTACCGCAGAAATGCCGGTCCGTCGCGGCTGCCCTGTCGGCGTCGTCGAGGTTGGACAAGTCGACACCCGTCGACAACAGGTAGTCGCTCTGAAGCTTCTTCGCTTTGTCACCGTCTTCGTCGATGATGACGAACGCGAGGAAACTTGTTTCGAGGTCCTTGGGATCGCGATCGACTTCTTCGCACCGTGCTTCGACGGCCTTGACTTTGCGCGGCAATTCGCTTGCGTTGCAGATGATGTTGAGGTGATCAGCGAACTGTGCAGCAAGGCCGAACGTCTTCTTCTCGCCACCGCCGCCGAGCATGATCGGTAGATCGTCCCGAATGCGAGGTTCGTTGATGGCGTCCTCTACCTGGTACCAAAGGCCGTCGAACGTCGGACGCTGCCCGCGCAACATCGGCTCGATGATCTGCAGTGCCTCGTCGAGCCGCTCGAACCGATCGGTGAACGTTCCGAACTCCAACCCGAAGCTGGTGTGCTCGAGCTCGAACCAGCCCGCCCCGATCCCAAGGATCGCGCGACCGCCGCTGACGACGTCCAGCGTGGTGACGGTCTTGGCGAGAATCGCCGGGTTTCGGTAGGTGTTGCCCGTGACGAGGGCGGACAGCTGAATGGTGTCGGTTGCGGTGGCCAGAGCGGACAGGGCCGAATACGCCTCGAGCATCGGGTCGTCGGGCTTGCCGATCCCGGGTAGTTGGTAGAAGTGATCCATGACGAACGCGGTGTCGAATCCCGCGGCCTCTGCCTCGCGCGCCTGCGCGATGACCTTGGGGAACAGTTCTTTCACGGAACCGTCGTAGCTGAAGTTGGGCATCTGGTAACCGAGACGGATAGTCACCTGATCAAAGCTACTCCCGTCGGAGGCGTATGCCGCGGGTCTGACAAGGGCGACACCGGTTTCGCTGCAGAACACAACGGTCGGGGGAACAATCGGCGGCATGCCGACACTCGAACTCACTCGACCACCGTTCTCCGGATTCGCCGTCGATGACATCGACGCAGCCCGAGCGTTCTACGCCGATACTCTGGGGCTGACCGTCCTCGACGGCGAGATGGGGCTCCTTCGTCTGCAGCTGAGCGACGCTGTGGAAGTTCTGATCTATCCACGCGAACATCACCATCCCGCGCCGTACACGATCCTCAACTTCCCGGTCGCCGACATCGAGGCAGCGGTCGACGCATTGGCCGCCAAGGGCGTCGTATTCCAGCAGTACCCGGACATGGGTACCGACGACCGCGGAATCTTTCGGCACGGCGGGCCACTCATCGCTTGGTTCACAGACCCGGCGGGAAACGTCCTGTCGGTGCTGGAAGCGAAGATCACGCGGTCGGTGTACCGACCTCCAAGGTGACCGACTGTTGCTGGCGGACACCTTCTTCGGTGATCCACTCGAGTCGAACGGTGTCGCCGGGTCTGCGCCCGATCATTTCCGTGGAGAGTTCATCGGATGTCCGGACGGGTCGGCCGTCGAAGGACACGATGACATCCCCCTGGACCAGGCCGGTCCGCTCCGCCGGTGATTCGTACTGGACGGATGCCACCGCGGCTCCTTGTGTCGGTCCAGCCGTGCGGAAGGCGGATACATCGCGCACCCCGATTCCCAGATACGGCGTCGGGCCGACGTGCACTGTTCCTTCCGAGCGACCGTCACGAACTTGGTCGACGACGGCAATCGCGTCATCGATGGGGATCGCATAGGCCTCGGAAGCCTGCGTTTCGCGCGCCTCGTCGGAGAGGCCCGCGGCATCCACTCCGATGACGTTGCCCCATGCGTCCACGAGTGGCCCGCCGGAATCCCCGGCACGCACGTCGGCATCGATCTGAATCATGCCGACCAGCTCGTTGCGAGACCCGTCGACCGAACTCTGCGCGATTACCGAACGATCGAGAGCGACGATCTTGCCGGGCGCAGGCACGAGAACTCCGCCACCGGAGGCATTTCCGATCGCGGTCACATCGGCACCGACTTCCAGATTCGCCGACGACCCGATGGCCGCAACCTGCAGGTCGGATGCGGTGGCCAGCTGCAGCACGGCCAGATCCCGCGTCTTGTCGTAACCGAGCACGGAGGCGTCGTAGATCAGTCCGTTGCCCATGTGGACGGCCGTCACCGCTGTCGCCTCTTCGACCACGTGGAAGTTGGTGAGGACAAGTCCGCCCGGATCGACGACGAATCCCGTCCCCGCGACACCGTAGAGACCGAACTCGGCGGCGATCGTGACGACAGTCGGATTCACCTGCGCAGACAATTGCTCCAGTGTCAGGGGCGGCGGGGCTTCGACCGGAGGCGGGAGTGCAACGGCAGGGGGTACCTGGTCCGCGAGGAGGGTGCTGTCGAGTACGCCGGGGGCGAGGGGCGTCGCAAGTGCGGAGGCAGCGAGAGTCAACGCTACGAGGAACGCCGTGCGGCCCGTTGCCTGCATGACTACACACTATGGCCGCGTTGGGGGAGAACTGCGGGTTTCCGGCCGAGCGCATGGCTGTAGGCGGCACATGTGGAGCTCTGTGCCGCTGGCCGCTGGCCGCTGGCCGCTGGCCGCTGTTGCGATGGGGCGGGTGTGCCGGTCGGAGTCGGGCCGGCGTTCGGGCGACCCGTTCTGCTGCGGGTCGCCGCCCCGTCTCAGGCGGGTGGGTCGCCTGATTCTTGGCCGCCTGGCATTGAGCCTGGTGGCGGACTCGGTGGTGAGCCGCTTGTTTCGGCGGTGCCGGGAAGGGGGACGTCGGCGGGGTAGATGTACTCGTTGGGGTGGTGGAAATGATTGATGCGCCCGCGGCGCAGTGGATCGAGACTGATCGGTGGGTGCCAGAGGGTGCGGCCGGGGTAGGGGTGGTCAGGACCGGCTTTGGTTGTGGCCCAGTCGGTTTCCGCGGGTCCGACAAGGGGGTGGTGGGTATCGCAGCCGAATGTGAGTGAGTCGATGTCGGTGTTGCCGCCTGTCCCCCATTCGTCGACGTGGTGGACCTGGCTCCAGGTGGCGGGGCGGGTGCAGCCGGGGAAGGTGCATCCGCGGTCGGCGGCGATGAGGACGATGCGTTGATCGGGTGTGGCGATGCGTTTGGAGCGGCCCAGGTGCAGGGGGCGGCCGTGGTCGTCGAAGATAACGAGGTAGTGGTGGGCGTGGGAGGCCATGCGGATTGCGTCGCGCATGGGGATCAGTGATCCGGTGGCGGTGATGGCGTGGCCTGTGGCTTCTTCGAGTTCCTTCAGCGTCATGGTGACGACGGCAGTGACGGGGAGCCCACGGTGGCGTCCGAGTTGGCCTGAGGCGAGCATCTGCCGCAGGATCACCTTCAGCGCGTCGTGTTGGCGTCGGCCTTTGCTGCGGTGATCGCGTGCTGCGCGGCGTTCGGCATCGGCGTCGGTGATCGTGTCCCTGTCCGCACCAGCACCAGCACCAGCACCAGCACCAGCACCTGACCCTGTCCGGTCGGGTTCATCGCCGGGTTGGTCGAACAGGCTCGGGTCCTGTGTCGTGGTATCAGATTCGCTGCTGGCGGTGGGGTCGGGATCGTCGACGACGGGTGTGCTGTCGGCGGGGTTGCACATGCCGGGTTTGGCCCATTTTGCGAATCCGGCTTCGAGGTAGGCGCGGGTTTCCGCGTCGACGAGGAATTTCCCCCTGGTGAGTCCGTCGGCGCCGGGGTCGTCGAAGGAGACGAAACAGCGTGCGGCGATCTTGTCTTCGTCGTCGAGTTCCCCGTCGGGGTCGAGGACTGCAAACAGTCGCGCGGCGGCGGCCCGGAATTGGTCTGGGAGGAGTTCCCGGGCGAGTTGGGCCAGTTGTTTCTCTGCGTTCTCGCGGGTTTCGATGTCGACTTTGCGGCCGAGCAAGCGGAAGAAGTTCTTGATGATGCGTTGGTGTTCTTCGTCGAGAGCTCCGCTTTCGGCGGCAGTTGCGGTGGCGGGTAGGACCGGGTCCAGCCGTTCTCCGGTCATGGAGGTGCGTTGCCCGTATTCGTCGGCGAAGCGGATGCGTTGCGAGGCCCGTGCGACGGACAGGCATAGCAGTACCGCCACTGCTTGGGGTACGGAGCCGTAAATGTCGTCGAGACCGCGCTGGGCCATGAGGTCGGCGAGCCAGGTGTGGGAATATGCGAACAGGGAGCGGGCTACTTTTTCCATGCGGACCAGAAGTGCTCGCTGGTCGGCGGTGGATGCGGCGGACATGTCGATCCGCCCGAGGAGCTCTACCTGTTCTTCGATGGTGGCGACGAGGTTCGCCAGGAACGCGGCCTCGATCACCGGCACCCCAGACGCCGCAGCATCACCCGAGCCAGCAGCATTGCCCGTGTCAGCAGCATTGCCCGAGACACCAGCATCCCCTGCCGTGTCGTCGACCGTGTCGGTCATCCCTGAGTGGCTATCCCCCGAAAGCATGGACTCAAGATAACCCCACCCACCGACAGAAATTCGAACACCAGTTCGATCTACCGCTTCGGTAGCTCCTTAGGTATCACGATCGGACGCGAACACCGTGATCGACTCGGCATCAAGCGATGTGGGCGCGAACTCGATGAACACCACTCCACTGCCGAAGGATCCGTCCATCGTCACGCTCACTGTCCTGCCCGCGGCGAGGAACTTCCGGTAGGTTGCGCCGCGGAGCACCTGGGAGGAAACCGGTTGTCCCAACGCATCCGTCATGGGTGAACTCTTCAGCAGTTCCGCGGCCGCTTCTCTTCCCTGTGCTCCGACACTTCGCAGTCCGCCCATGAAGCCGAGGGCTCCGGCTATCCCCTGGTTTCCGATCAACTGCGGCGTCAGTTTCGCCCCCGCGATCAGTCCGCGGGAACCCGCGCTGAGAAGCTGACCGATCATCGACCGCAGCTCCCAATGGGCGGCGAGGCGCGAAATCTTCAGCTCACCGTCTTCCTCGACGAGGTCGTAGCGAATGTGCATCGGCACGTTCAGCACCGCGCCGGTCGACATGATCGTTTCCAGTGACAGATCTCGGACGACGGACATCCCGCAGACGAAGTCGTTCTCGATGTGAAAGTTGATGGTGTTCGGTGCGATGAAGGTGTCGTAGAAGCGCTCGATCGCCTCCCTCCCGCGGTGTGGCTTCGACCCGACGGGGTCGTTGACGACGCCTTCACGTGCGTAGAGATCGACCCACGTCGCCCGATCGTGAATCGCAACGGCATCGGGTGAACACTGGACTGCGGCGAGGAGGTCCTCAGCGGTGCGCATCTCTCGACGTTATCGCCCAGCGGCCCAGTGTGAGCCGAAATCGAAGGATCACGCGCTCAGCGTGCGCTGACTGCCCGCGGCACATCTGCACGCAGAGTGAAATCGGTGACGAACTCGCCGTCCTCGGGGAGGAACCGCCTGCGAGGGTCGAAGCTTTCGACGTCGTAGCGGTCCAGCGTAGGCGAATGCGTTGTCACGGCCAAGGTTTCACCGTCGATATCGAACTGGAGCATCCGTTGGAAGCCCGTTGCTCGCTCGCCGTCGATCTCGAAGTACTGGTAGTCGGCCAGTAGCTGTACGACGGTGCGGCCGGTGTCGTCGACGTCGCGGTCCACGACGGTGGCCTGCCCGTCGACGTGCCCGGACAGCACCAGGAACACCGATTCGAAGGGCTTCACGAGGCGGTTCCAGATCTGCTGGCCGGAGCTGGCACCGATGTCGCCGAATGCCATCAGCTTCTTCTCCCCGCCCTCGTCGAGGTAGTAGTGGGAGCCGATCACCACATTTCGATCCGGATGATCCGCGAGCACCTGCTCGGCCCACTTCATCACCTTCTCGGGCGGGTTGTATCCGATGTAGAGCATCAGGAACTTCGCACCGGCGATGTCGATCAGGTCGTAGTGCGCTGAATTGTCCTCTGCCGTGAACGAATCGCCCCACCACGGCTGGTCCCGATACCGATCCGGCCCGAAGTACTCGTTGTACAGGGCATGATTCTCCTCGTGCATTCCCGGCACGAGCTTGCCTGCTACGTTCCACAGATTGTCGTGGTTACCCGGCAGGACGCCGTGTGGAAGGTTCGCGTTCTCGAGAAGCTCCATCGACTTGCTCGCGGCTTCGAATTCGATGCGAGACTGCGTATCCGGTCGACCCGGGCGGATCCAGCTCTGAATGATGTCGCCGGTGTGCATGCTGTAGTCCACGTCGTACTCGGCGGCATTGTCGACAGTCCATTGCGTCATGTCGTCGTAGACGGACGGATTGTCCTGCGAAATGTACTGGGTATCGGTGATGTGTTGCAGCGCAAAGTCATAGGTACCGGGCTCGGCGAACGAACCGTCTGCCTCGGCGTTGTTCTCGGCGAACGAGCGGTCCTCGCGGGGGCTGTCGACGATCATGACCTCGACGGGGCCGTCGATTCCCGTCACCTGCGCGGTGAGGCTCACGAGTCCTCCGGGCGAGTCGGGTTGCGCGACGGCGACGGCAGGCCCCCAGCGTCTTTCGACAGGATCGAGGACGTGCATTGCCAGGTCGTTGGTGTTGACCGAGGTGCCCTGCCACGAAATCTCGGCACTGTCGACGTCGGGATCGAACGTGGCGGTGTACCGGAGATACGGGAATTCGTTCCACGCGGACGTACGAGATTCGAAGCCGGACGACTCGGTGCCGGCTTCCATGCTGCCGCTGACCTCCTTGCCGCTGACACCTGTGCCGCTGACACCTGTGCCGCTGACACCCGCGACCATCTCGGCGGAGACGGCGTGTGGAACTGCGACAAGGCCGAGCGCGGGCATCGCAGCAGCGGGCGCCTGGACGCGTGCCGCGGCGGGGTCGGCTACCGCGTCGGCACCTACGAGCGCGCAGGCGAAGAGAAGCGATCCGATGGTCGGTGCGGCCTTCACTCTGTTCAGGTTACATACTGTCGCAATGGCATCGCGGAAACGTCTGTCGGACGTCAGAATCGGCATTTCCGGTTGGACGTACGCGCCGTGGCGCGGCGACTTCTATCCCACGGGACTCGTGCATCGACGCGAGTTGGCATACGCATCGGAGCGATTGTCGTCGATCGAAATCAACGGGACCTTCTACGCGATGCAGAAGCCGTCGAGCTTCGCGAAGTGGCATGACGAGACCCCCGACGATTTCGTGTTCTCGATCAAGGGCGGTCGATACGTCACACATGTCAAGCGACTGGTCGGTGTGGAATCAGCGCTGGCCAACTTCTTTGCGACGGGTGTGCTCGGGCTGGGGAAGAAGCTCGGCCCCATTCTGTGGCAGCTTCCACCGAACCTGCAGTTCGACGCCGACAAGCTGGCCGCCTTCTTCGCTCTCCTCCCTCGAACCACGTCCGAGGCTGTCGCGCTGGCCGGGCGACGGGACGAGAAGCTGCCGGAGGATCGGGTGAGCCTCGTCGTCGCAGGCGAGCGACCGATACGCCATGCGCTCGAGGTTCGCCACCCCAGCTTCGATACTCCCGAGGCGATTCAAGTTCTGCGACAGCACGACATCGCCTTCGTCGTTGCGGATTCGGCAGGCCGGTACCCCTTCGTGGACACGCCGACTTCCGACTTCATGTACGTACGGCTTCACGGTGCCGAGGAGTTGTACGCGAGCGGATACGACGACACGTCACTGGACGCGTGGGCCGCCCGTGTCGCCGCGTGGACAACGTCGAAGCTCGACGTGTTCGTGTACTTCGACAACGACGTCAAAGGCTACGCGCCGCACGACGCGATGAGGTTGATCAGCCGTATCTGATCGTATTCTCTGCTGTCACAGGGGTTTTCTGCCGTCGAGCATTGCAATCAGCAGCTCACGCGGGAGCGAGAGTGGTGGCATCGAATCGAGATGAATGGCGTCGCTCGACTCGCCGCCCTTGATTTCGGCGACCTCGTCGTGCAGCCGTTCCATGGTGACATCGAGTCGATTCGCGCTGTCCGCTGCCTCGGTGAGCTCGGCGAGGAGCGGAGCGGGAATGGTGCCGTGGTACTTGTAGAAGATCTTGTGCTCGAGGCTTGCCCAGAAGTCCATCGCGATCGTGCGGATCTGCAGTTCCACCGGGACCGGTTGAATGCGGTCGCTCATGAACACCGGTATCTCGACGATGAGGTGAAGGCTCTTGTAGCCGTTGGGTTTCGGAGCGGCGATGTAGTCCTTCACTTCGAGCACGCGGACGTCGGTCTGGCTGCCGATCATGTCCGCGATGCGGTAGGTGTCGGAGATGAAGCTGCATGTGATGCGAATGCCTGCGATGTCGACGATGTTGGTGCGGATGTCGTCGAGTGTGAGAGGGCAGTTCTTTCGTCGTGCCTTGATGATGATGCTCTCCGGAGTCTTCAGCCGCGAACCGACGTGCTCGATCGGGCTGTACCGGTGGATGTGCGTGAACTCTTCCTTCAAGATATTGATCTTGGTCATGAGCTCGTCGATCCCGAACTTGTAGCTCATCATGAAGCGGGTGAAGTCGCTCCGAAGCTGATCGAAGTCGGCTATCTCGACGGCCTTGCCCCCGTTGTCCGTGGCGTTGCTTTCCATGGGTCGATTCTGTACTAAGCCCGGTTCGAACCGTCATCTGTGCTGGTCGGCGCCGCGTGAGTCGAAGCTGGCGTCGGCGCACTGCGGTCCGAGTCGAGGGCTGAACGTCACGTCACCGCACGTTCGGCAGGCATGGGTGCGGTGATGTCCCCGGCCGCAGGAGCACGCCCTCGACCCGACCAGCACGGTTCGCGGGCCGAGGGCGTGACCGTGAGCGCACCATTGCGGTGCGCTCTCGACCCATCGATCGCCCAATCGATGGAGTGTGTGGCCGGCATCGCCGGCTCCGGCAGGGGTGTTCATCTGGGACCGCCGATCGGAGTTGGACCGTCCGCGAGCGGGGGCTCCCGGACGGCCCGATCAGGTTACCATGTATTCGAACGTATGTTCCCATTGCTTCGGTGAACGATCCCGAATACGGTATTCCGTAATTACGGAAAAACAGAGAGGGATACCGATGCGTCGCACCGTCGCTGCTTCCGCCGGATGTGTGGCCGCACTGTTCGCGGCCGGATGCTCCGCTACGGAGTCGAACACGCAAGAACCAGACAACTGCGCCCCGGTGATGTCGACTGATTTGAACACCCAGGAGGGCTGGCTGGGGTTGATCGAGCAATCCCCGGAGACGGTATCTCTCGTCGTCGACGATGGCCGTGGCCACGTCGTCGAGCATCGGCAGGACGAACAGCAGGCATTGGCTTCCGCGGTCAAGGTCGTCCACCTGGCCGCGTATTCGCGTGCGGTCGCCGCTGGACAATTGGACGCCGACGAGCAAGTGCCACTGCTGGATTGGGAGCGCTGGTACGTCCCAGGGACCGACGGAGGTGCGCACCCGGCGGCGCTGGACAGGTTGGGCATTGCCAACGACGGTGTCGGTGCCACGGACCTCGGCGCAACAGTCCGACTGGACGACATGGTCACCGCGATGATTCAGGAGAGCGACAACGCGGTGCCCGACTACCTCCGCTACCGACTCGGAGACGATGTACTCGTAGAGGCCGCTGCGGCAGGCGGCTGGGAAGGATTCGAGGCGCCGACGCTCGTCACAACTGTTCTGGCGGTGTTCGATCCCGCTCTGGGCGAGGGTGATCAGTGGGCTACTGCCCAACGATGGGCATTCGACGAGCAATTCCGCGCCGTCACCGGCGCAGACGTCGTGGTACCCGCCTACGCAGATCAGGCCGCGTCGGTAGAGCTTGTGGGCGCGAGAGGTTCTGCTGCGCAGCTCGATTCGATGTATCGATCTCTTGCCGACGGCAGTTTCGGTGAGGGAGCCGACATCGCTCTTCGGCAGCTCGAGTACCAGCCGGCACCGGACGGCGCGGAAGGAATGGGCTTCAAGGGCGGCAATCTGCCCGGTGTCCTGACTCAGGCATTCGAGCTACGGCGCGACGACGACACCGTCGCCACTGCGGTGTGGTTGACCGACGGCTTGCCCGCCGACCGATACGACGCGGCCAACGCAGGCTTCGGAAACCAGCAGATGTTGATCATCGACGCCTTGCAGTCCCCGGAGGTCCTGGACCGGATAGCCTGCGTCGTGTGAACGAGCAGTTCGAGGCGAGGTTGGCCGAGCTGGAGGCACGCGTCGCCGAGCTCGAGCGTCGAGGGAGCGGCGACGCGGCAGGCACAAGCATGCCCACCGGCGGTGCCGTCGCCTATCAGGGCGATGTGCACCTGCACGGCGACGTCACGTGGAATATCGGCTACTCCCCCGATGCCGTGCTCGAACTGTCGGTGGCGCGAACCTCCGAGGTGCTTGCCGCGTTGGGCCATCCGGTGCGGCTGCAGATCGTTCGGAGGCTGTTGCGGGGTCCGGCCAACGCGGCAGACCTCCAGGAGGTGGTGGGGCTGGGATCCACCGGCCAGGTCTATCACCACCTCAAAGCCCTCGGATCGGCGAACGTGGTCGAACAACACGGCAGAGGTGATTACCGAATCAACGCGAAGAAGGTTGTGCCGCTGCTGGTGTCCATGCTCGCGGCAGCGGATATTTCGGGCGAACTCGGGACATAGCGCAGTCTCACCGATGAGTTTCGGGTTCGGGCGGTGTCGATACAGGCATGACTACAACCACAACCCCGGCGACCGCCTCGCGCACCGCAGCCCGCATCGGCTGGGCGCTGACGGCCCTCCTCGCGATCTTTCTGATCTTCGACGGAGTCACCAAGTTGATCAATGTGCAGCAAGTGCGAGATGCGACAGTCGATCTCGGACTCCGAGAGGAGATGACGCCGGTCATCGGCGTCGTACTGCTCGTGTGCGTTGCGCTGTATCTCGTGCCGCGGACAGCGTTCCTCGGCGCGGTCTTGTTGACCGGCTACCTCGGCGGCGCGGTCCTGACCAACTGGCGCGTCGACAAGCCGCTGTTCAGTACTGTGCTGTTCGCCGTGTACATGGGCGTTGCCGTCTGGGGTGCGTTGTACCTGCGCGATCCTCGGGTTCGACAGGTCATGCCGATCGTGCGCTGATACCGCCGGTGCGCGCGTGGTTGCGGTCGGAACGTGACTGCGGTCGGAATGTGACTACGGTCGGAATGTGACTACGGTCGGAATGTGACTACGTCGGAACGGGACTACGCGCGCTCGGCCCGCGCCGCCAAGAACGCCTCGGGGTCGATCAGATCCGACTGCCCGACGATGGAGCCGAGATCGGCGATCCGCTCGATGCCGGTCAGCACCATTTCCTCCTCGACGGTTCCCTCGGCGTAGCCGTAGTAGCAGGTCGACGTCGTGTGCTGATGGTCCTTGTCGATGCGATTTGCGCGGCCTTCGATCTGGCGGATGTCGATCGGGGTCCATCGAGGGTCGTGGATGAGCGTCACGCGCGGTGCCGACGTCGAGACGGACGGGAGCGAAGCCTGCGGGGAACCCCGATGATGCGCGTCCGGCAGCAGCAATTCGTTGGTGTGGAGGTTGATCGCGCTCGTCGTGGTGGACACGATGACGCGGGATGCGCCGGTCTGAAACCGTCGAATCTGCACTTCCTGCTCCGGACTGCTCATGCTGCCGTCGACGACTGCGACGTCGAGGCCCTCCTCGCGCAGGGTCTCGGCAAGGGCCGCCACGGACTCGCGGTAGAACATCGACACGAACACCTGATTACCGTCCCGCACCCAAGATCGAACTTGGTCGGCCGTCGCGGGAATCCTCAGGTAAGAGCACTTCTGGCGAAACCGCAACGTTGCAGCACGGGTGCTCGGATTCTTCTGCAGCACCCGCTTCCCACCAGACAACTTCCACAACGGGAGGCCCAGTTCCTTGCGGTAGTCGACCCACGCCGAGTTGTACAACCGCTTCTGAGCTGCCGTGAGCTCCTGCCCGAGAGGCTCACGTGGGGTCGGCGGCGAGGGACGGGAGATGGACCACGGCACGGCTCCTCCGGACAACCACCGGTGGATGGTTCCGATGTCGCGTTCGCGTCGGGCAGCGTCCTCGGGTTCCCAGCGCCAGGTCTTCAGACCGGTCGTCGCTTTGCCTTCCTTCAATGCAAAGCCCTCGTCCTGCAGGAATGCCGCCCACTTGGTTGTCACCGCGTAGCCGAGAGCGTCCTCGTCGCCGATGATCTGCCCGTCCCCGCGACTGAGTTCGATGGCTCGGGCCATGTAGGCGAAGTGCATCGGCTGGTATCCAGGAGTTGCAGACATCCATACGACGGCGCGTGCGGCCTCCTGGTAGCGCCACAGAATCTGCGACTGCTGGGACTCGATGTTCATCAAGGCGTGTGACTCGTCCGCGATGACGATGTCGATGTCGAACCGCAGCTCGCCGAGTGTGATGGTTCGCTTGTTCTGGGTCTTCTTGCGTTTGCCGAGATCGGTGTCCTCGGGAACGGTGAGAAGCTTCTTCGTGGACTGGTAGGTGACCAGCAGCCAGCGCTTGCGGTCCGCCGGATCCACGTCGGCTTCGGTGTCGGCGATCGTGCGCCGCCAGCCGGGGAGAGCGCCTTTGGGGGCGACGACGAGGACCGTACCGATGCTCGGATCCTTCATCTGACGAACGGCCTCGCACACGGCCAACGTCTTGCCGAGTCCCGTCGAGTCCATCTGGGCGAAGTAGGGGAAGCCGTTCGCCATGGCGTCGAGCTGCCTCCGAACCGATTCCAGTTGGGTTTCGCGAGGCGTCATCGAGCGCTCGTGGACTACCTCGTCACGCCACTCTTCGTTCGCGTCGTCCTCGACCCACCGCTGCAGGCTGTACGGCATCGACTCGAACGAGGCCAACCCGTCGGGAAGCTCGGTTCCGTAGTACGCGAACACTCGTAGGCCCGGATGCCAACGCGCGCCGGACGCCGAGGCGAGTGCTCTGTCCTCGAACGGGACGTCCAGCACCCACACGCGCTCGCCTGGGTCGGGCATTCTCAGGTCAGGTGACGCGGTCTTGCGAACCGCCTTCTTTCGCGTGGCCGGCCGCCTCTTGGAGGCTGTTGTCTTGGAGGCAGTTGAATTGGACGCCGCACCCGTCGACTGCTTGAACTTGCGCGCCGCAGCGCTCTTGCCCGCGGCGACCGTGCGGGCAGTGGTGGTGGGCTTTCGTCGACGTGGTGGCACGACAGACACCGTAAAGCACCTCACCGACAGATCCACGGACTGCACCGGCGTGGGGTCTGGCGTAGCCTTCGGCGGCGACATGGATGTCGGTGCGAGTAGAGGTGAACGAGCTGTGGGTAGTAGTCGTGCGGTCGTGCTCGTCCACGACCGTGACCGGGCGCTCGGTTACCGCAACATCGGAACCCTCGGGCCGGAGTTGCGCAGCCGGGGCTACGAGCTGGACGTGCATTCCTTCGACTACGGACTCGGTGAGGTTCCCCCTGCCCTCGACGATGCGGCGATGCTCGTGGTCATGGGATCTCCCGATGCCGCGTACGACGAGACTCCGTGGATTGCAGCCGAGAGTGCATATCTGCAGACGGCGATCGAGATGGACGTGCCGATTCTGGGCGTGTGTTTCGGCGGACAACTGCTGGCACGGGTACTCGGCGGAACAGTGACGGAGTCGCAGTTTCCGGAGCACGGTCTGATCGAGATCGCGACGTCCCGGCCCGAATTGATAGGTCCCGGCCCCTGGATGGAGTACCACGGCGACACATTCGTAGCCCCCGAGAGCGCGACGGTGATAGCCCGCAACGACGCTGGTCAGCAGGCGTTCGTGCAGGGACGGCACCTCGGTCTGCAGTTCCATCCGGAGATCGACGTCGACGTCTTCGAATCGTGGGCCGTTGCCTGGGTGCGCGACGGTGTCGAGCAGGACCAGGACATGGTCGATGTCATTCGCAAGGATCTGACTGCCAACGAGGTCGAGCTGCGCGTCCGGTGCAGCGCGCTGCTCGACGCCTGGATTTCCGGCCACTGACCCCCTCTTCCACGACACCGACGGTGGGGCTCCCGCTACGGTGGAGGGCATGAACTTCAGCGACCATCAGATCGGCATCTATGCGCAGGGCATGTTCACCGATCAGAGGCCGCAGATCACGACGAACCTCTCTGAGCTCGAAGCGGAGGCCGCGGAGTCGTTGACTGCCGAGGCGCTGGGGTACATCGTCGCCAGCGCCGGCAGCGGCTCGACGGCGCGTGCCAACCGGGATGCGTTCGACGCTTGGCGGATTGCGCCGCGCATGATGAGAAGTTCCGTCGAACGTGACCATTCGTGCACGATCCTCGGCACCGAATCGGCTGCGCCGTTGCTGATCGCGCCCGTCGGAATCCAGACGCTGGCGCATCCGGACGGCGAACTCGCCACCGTCAGGGCCGCGGCTGCTCTCGGCGTCCCGTACGTGCATTCGACGCAGGCCTCGCACTCGTTCGAGCAGATCGCCGAAGCCGGTGGCAATGCAGCCCGGTGGTATCAGTTGTATTGGCCTACAGACGAATCCGTGCTGTTGAGTTTTCTGGGCCGCGCGAAGGACTCGGGGTTCACCACGCTCGTCCTCACGCTGGACACGACGTTGCTCGGATGGCGCCCGGCGGATCTCGACCGCGGCTACCTCCCGTTTCTGGCCAATCTGGGAATCGAGAACTACCTGACCGATCCCGCATTCCAAGCCGGCCTCGAGCAGTCCGTCGAAGCCAATCCCGTTGCCGCTGCGATGCACTGGGCTCAGATGTTCCCGAATCCCGGGCTGAGTTGGTCGCAGCTGGCCTTCCTTCGCGAGCATTGGGACGGGCCGATCGTACTGAAGGGCATCTGCACCGTCGGCGATGCACGTCTGGCCCTCGATCACGGTGTCGACGGAATCGTCGTATCGAACCATGGTGGTCGTCAGATCGATGGTGCCCGAGCATCGTTGGATGCCCTACCCGAGATCGTGGACGCCGTCGGCGAACAGCTGACGGTTCTGTTCGACTCCGGTGTGAGGACCGGTGCCGACATGGCGAAGGCCCTCGCGCTCGGCGCCGATGCGGTGCTGCTCGGTAGGCCGTTCCTCTACGGACTCGCCCTCGGCGGTCAGGAAGGCGTCGAGCACGTCCTGCGCTGCATTCTGGCCGAATTCGATCTTGTCACCAGCCTTTCCGGACACACCGGTGCCGCCGAGCTCGACCGCGATTCGGTGGTTCACGTATGAGTCCTTCATGGGTCGAACACGCGATCTGGTGGCACGTCTACCCGCTCGGTTTCGCGGGCGCACCGGTCCGTGATTGGGACGGGGAGTCCATGGCCGACGAGCACCGTCTTCTCAAGGTCGTCGAATGGCTCGACTACGCAATCGAACTCGGAGCGTCGGGAATTGCGCTCGGCCCGATCTTCGCCTCGGAGGGGCACGGGTACGAGACCATCGACCATCTCCGCATCGATTCCAGGCTCGGTACCGAGGCCGACTTCGATACTCTGATAGATGCGGCGCACGGTCGTGGTCTGAAAGTGATGCTCGACGGTGTCTTCAACCATGTGGGACAGGGATTTCCGAAATTTCAGCAGGAGCTACGCGAGGGCGCCGGGTCGTGGTTCCGGATCGACAGGTCGTCGGGCCAGCCGAAGCATCGCAACTTCGAAGGCCACGATGAGCTCGTCACGCTCGATCATGACAGCGCCGAAGTGCAGGACTACGTCGCCGACGTGATGGATCACTGGCTGGGCCGCGGCGCGGACGGTTGGAGGTTGGACGCGGCATACGCTGTGCCGCCGAAGTTCTGGAGTGCGGTGATTCCCCGCGTCCGGGAGAAGCATCCGAACGCATACTTCCTCGGTGAGGTGATACACGGCGACTACGCCGCGATCGTGACGTCGAGTTCACTGGATTCGGTGACACAGTACGAACTGTGGAAGGCGACGTGGAGCGGCATCGTCGAGGAGAACTTCTTCGAGCTTTCCCATGCTCTGGGCCGCCACAACGACTGGATGGACACGTTCGTCCCGGCGACGTTCATCGGCAACCACGACGTGAACCGGATTGCCAGCACGATCACCGACGAACGGCACCTCGCGCACGCCCACGTCGTGCTGTTCACGACCGGTGGAACGCCGATGATCTACTACGGCGACGAGCAGGGCTTCCGTGGTGTCAAGGAAGAGCGCGTCGGTGGCGACGACGATGTTCGTCCCGAATTCCCCATGGCGAAAGAACAACTCGAT
The DNA here is from genome assembly GCF_001647195.1 of Rhodococcus sp. EPR-157. GTDB lineage: Bacteria > Actinomycetota > Actinomycetes > Mycobacteriales > Mycobacteriaceae > Rhodococcoides. The sequence continues at coordinate 33,932 of NZ_LVCV01000161.1, forward strand.
CCGGGTGGGTGGCCGATCTTCCACTTGCATCAGGAGTTGATCGGTCTACGCAGACGCAATCCCTGGCTGCACCACGCACGTACCGAGACTCTCGAGCTGACCAACACAGCCATGCTCTACCGGGTTTTCGATGCCGAGAATGCGCTGTACGTCGCTCTCAACCTCGGGAACGAGGCGGTCGACTATCGCGTGTCCGGTGAGATCGTGGCCGGCGAAGCATCCGAACATGCGGGGTGGAACTCGGTGCCGGCGCACGGGTGGGCAGTCTTCGGTTGAGGAACGGTGCCCGGCAACCGGATCGCAGTCAGCCTCTAGCGTGCTTCGCGCGGTCGAAGAACGCCAGCACATGCGGGACTTTGTCCTCCGGGACGTCGAACACCGCTTGCCCGCCGAGGTACGACATCGAGTCGTCGGGCAAGCGTGCGCCGATCTTGACGCGTAGTCCGCCGCCACGGGGCTTGGCGTCGACTCCGATGTGCGCGACGTGCCAGCGTGGTCGACCCGAGACGGTCTTTTGTGAGGCATCGAAGATTTCGACGACGCGGTTGTCGAGGACGAGCACGACGTTCTCGTCCAACCAGTATTCGACGTACTCTCGTTCGCGCATCGTAGGAGCCTATATCCATCTCTACTGCCAGTGCTAGATACAGGTACAGAGCCCGAGATGTACACTCGTCGGCGACACGGGGTGCCGCACCGAAGCGGCTGAGATCACACCCGTCGAACCTGATCTGGTCAACACCAGCGTAGGGATGTCTGCATCCGCACGGGTGCATTGTCTTCTCCGCCGCCGCATGTCGACCAGCGAGCGAGAGGGAGCGCATGAATTTCGACAAGCAGACCGTAGTGGTCACCGGCGCAGGACGAGGACTCGGGACTTCGATCGCGCGAGCATTTGCCTACCAGGGGGCACGCGTCGTCGTGAACTATCGCGCCAGCGCGGTATCGGCCGAGAAGCTCGCTGCGGAGATCGGTGGGTTGGCCGTACAGGCCGACATCACTGTCGCCGACGAGGTCGACGCGCTCTTCACGGCCGCCGAGCAGCACTTCGGAACCACGGTCACTACCGTCGTCAACAACGCCCTCGCCGACTTCTCGTTCAACGGCGACGCCCGAAGCAAGGCCGACACCATTTCGTGGGAGCAGTTCGATGCGCAATTCCAGGGAACTGTTCGAGGAGCGTTGACCACGACCCAGCGTGCGGTGCCCGGAATGCGGGCCGCGGGTTTCGGCCGCATCATCAACGTCGGAACCAATCTTTTTCAGAACCCGGTGGTTCCGTACCACGACTACACGGCGGCGAAAGCGGCCCTGCTGTCCCTGACCCGCACGCTCGCAGCCGATCTCGGCATGGACGGCATCACCGTCAACATGGTATCCGGTGGATTGCTGCGTACCACCGACGCCAGCGCGGCGACGCCGGAGGAGGTGTTCGACATGATTGCTGCGTCGACTCCCCTGCAGCGAGTGGTGACGCCCGCGGAATTCGCCGATGCACTGCTGTTCTTCGCATCACCGTGGTCGAGGTCGGTGACCGGACAGAATCTCGTGGTGGACGGCGGACTGGTCAAGGACTGAACGATGCTGCATCTCAACGCATTTCTGTTCGGTTGCGGCCACCACAGCGCTGCGTGGCGCCATCCGAGCTCTCGCGTCGAGGATCTCGGCGACATCGGCTACTACGAGGAGCTCGCGCAGACTGCTGAGCGAGGGAAGCTCGACGCGGTATTCTTCGCCGACGGTCATTCGGTGCGTGATCCGGCGGGAGCGGGAACCTGGTTCCTCGAACCCATCACCGCGCTGACGGCGATGGCGAGGGCGACGTCACACATAGGACTGGTGACGACGGTGTCCACCACCTTCTATACTCCGTTCCATGCTGCCCGGCTGCTCGCCTCACTCGATCACATCAGCGGCGGGCGTGCGGGGTGGAACGTCGTCACCTCGATGTTCGACGCCGAAGCCCGCAATCACGGATTCACCGAGATACCCTCGCGTGCAGAGCGGTACGCTCGCGCCGAGGAGTTCGTCGAGGTCGCTCTTGCGCTGTGGGACAGCTGGGACGGCGACGCTCTGAAGCTCGATCGCGATGGTCAGTATGCGGACCCTGACGGTGTGCATTCGATCGATCACGTGGGCAAGCACTTTCGAGTCGACGGTCCATTGACGGTCCCTCGCTCGCCACAGGGAAGGCCGGTGCTGTTCCAGGCCGGTGCGTCGGGAGAGGGGCGGGATCTCGCGGCGCGATACGCCGAGGCGATCTACGCGGTCGCCTACGATATCGATTCGGGGGCAGGCTATTACGCCGATGTGAAGACTCGAATCGACAAGGCCGGCCGCGACGCCGATTCGGTCGGCATCATGCCCGGCCTCGTCACGTACATCGGGTCGACCATGGCCGAAGCGCACGCGAAGAAGGCCGAACTCGATGCGTTACTCCCCGTGGAACAGTCACTGCGTCAGCTGGGCATGTACATCGAACAGGATTGCCGGGAGTGGGAACTGGACGCGCCGGTTCCCACGCTCCCACCCGTCGAGGAGTTCACGGGTCCGCACGGACGCTACGAGACCATTCTGCGCATCGTTGCCAAGGACAAGCCAACCGTGCGTGAGCTTCTCGGCACGCTTGCTGCCGGTGGCGGGCACGCGACGATGATCGGCACTCCTGAATCGATCGCGGACGAGATGGAGGCCTGGGTCAGCGGCGGCGCCGCCGACGGCTTCAATCTGATGCCTCCACTGTATCCCGCGGGGTTGGAGGACTTTGTGGGCCAGGTTGTCCCGATCCTGCAGTCGCGAGGGCTGTTTCGGCATGACTATGCGGCTGCGACGTTGCGTGGTCGACTCGGCGAGGGAGACAGTCGATGAACTCATCCGTCAGGGCAGCGATCTCGGCCGCATGCGAGATGGGTGACCAGTGCCCTGCTGGGATGTCGTTGCGGGTCAGATTCTTCACCCACCGGTGCGTGTCTTCGTAGTGGTAGGGGCGCACCGCCACGTCCTCGGTGTTGATGATCAACTGCACCGGGACATCGATGTAGCGTTCCCTGGGGTTCAACATTCGTGGAATCAGGTTGGCGCGATAGAGATTCGTCCCGTTGCTTGCGTCGGAGAACAGCGTCGGGTTCTGTGTCACGAGGGCAGGGTCGACGTTCGAGAACTCCTGCAGGAATGCGGGCCACCCCTTGGCGAACTGGCGCTTGATCCGCAGCGTCGACAGGCCGGGAATGTGGAACGTCACCGTGTACCAGGATGCTCGCAGCTGCGCGAACACCTGCTTCAGTCCGGTCCACGACGGTGTGGTGAGCCGTGCACGCGACCACATGGCGAGGTGATCGAGATTCGGCCCCGAAATGGATGTGTACGAAGCGATTCGGTCGATTGCGCGCGGCTCGGCTGCGGCCTCCCATACCTCGACGGCACCCCAGTCGTGCGCAAGGACGTGCACCGGCCGGCCAGGGCTGACGGCGTCGAGAACCGCGTAGAAGTCGGAGGCCAGGCTGCTCAGGCGGTACGCCGCGCGCTCCTGCGGTACCGTGCTCTCCCCCGCACCGCGGGAGTCGTAGGTGATGACGCGAAACTTGTCGGCAAGTAGCGGCACGATGTGGCTCCACAGTTCGTGGGTATCGGGCCAGCCGTGCACCAGCACGATCGTGTCACCGTCGGGGTTGCCCGTCTCGAACACCGCCAGCTGCATGCCCTCGTTGACGACGGTCGTTCGCTCGTAGACTGTTTCCATGAACCCACATTAGTATGAATCGTGGTTACATGTAACCACCTGTCGGAACCGCCTGCGAGAATCGATGGGTGATTCCAACGCCCGAGTGGCCACCGACAGTGCGTGCGATCGCCCGCGCAACCGAAGACGCGATCGGCTCTGCTCGGGTCAAGGCGAAGGTCGCGTTCGCCGACGCCGTCGAGAAGCTGTCGTCCGAGGATCACGCGCAGGTCGGAGCCATTCACGCCGAAATGGTCAGGTCTCTCCTGGAGGAACTGCATCCCGATGGCCTGACGGGTGAGGACGTACAGGATGCGCTGTCCAGTGCCGTCCGGTCAGCCGTCGAGTGGTATCCCGACCTCGACGTACAAGGGTTCGTCGAGGTGCTGACGGGAGCGCTCGGGGTGGCGGATACCGAGGGGAATCGCCCGAGTCCGCGCGCAGAGCATGCGGTGCTGATCATCGCGGATCTGCTGGTCAGGCGTAATGCCGCCGCCGATGTCTACATTCGGCGCGCGGTTGCCGAGATTCAGCGCGCGCAGACGATGGAAATGCCGTAGGGGCTTCTACGGCAATCTAGCTCGTGGCAAAGAGAGCCGTAGATCGAGCTAGCAAGCGTCTCTGTGACCCTCTATCCATATCTAGCAGATGAGGTAGATATGAATAGAGGGACCGATTGTCAGCCGTGCAGCATGTTCGCAGCGCCGATGATCGCGCGGATCGAGGATTCGGTGGCACCGGATTCGATTGCCATCGACCAGCGCTGACGGCCGTCGAACTCGGCGAGGACGAAGGTGGCGGTGCGATCTCCGCGCTCGGCAGTGGGGTTGGCGGAGTTGGGGTCGGCGGAGTGAACGGTCTGCTGGTGGAACGAGATGATCTCGAGATGGAAGCCGGCGTCGTAGAGCATCGAGGTCAGCGCGTCGATCGGGCCGTAGGTAGTTGCGCTCGCGGAGTGGATCGAGTCGCCGATTCCGAAGGTGGCGGCAAAGGACGTCCGTCCGCCCCGTGCGGTGGTGGAGTCCCAGCTTCCGAGGCGGATGGGTCCTGATGATGCCGCGAACTGCTGCGTGAAGTTGGTCCAGCTCATACCCTCGGCGTGCTTCTGCAGGTCGCGCGGGAGTGGGGCGCCGAATCGAGCGGCAAAGGAATCGTTCGAGATGGGGGACGTGAGAGCGTTCATGATGATGGTCTTTCCGGATGTGAAGGAAGGACCGAGGCAGCACGACGACCCGCAGCGAGGGGTCGGTCCGAATTAGACCCCGCTACGGCGGCGTACTACGAGAATGCGCTTCACGGACGCCAATGTAGCCGCAGCCGCTCTCGAGATGCAAGCATTGGACTTTCTATCGATATCTAGCCTTTGACTTAGAGTGCCCGAGATTGTGCAACAGAGCCGATAGCCGTTCATAAGGCTCTCTAGGACACGAGCTAGATGTCCACATAATTTGCTATCACTGTTGTTACTTTGGCCCCATGGACCCCGTGCGTAACCCCTACGCTCCCGGCGCAGGTCAGCGCCCTCCCGAGCTCGCAGGTCGTAAGAAGCAGCTGGACGCCTTCGATGTCGTCCTCGAACGCATCACCCGCGGCCGACCTGAACGCAGTGTCGTTCTGACAGGGCTGCGAGGCGTCGGGAAGACGGTGCTGCTCAACCACCTGCGATCCGCCGCGGTCGCGCGCGGGTGGGGAACCGGAAAGATCGAGGCGAGACCCGATCAGGAATTGCGACGCCCGCTGTCGTCGGCGCTGCATATGGCGGTTCGAGGTATCGCGGCGTCGCACCGGGATCCGGAGCGTGTCGACGAGTTCCTCGGTGTGCTCAAGGCATTCGCGCTGCGCGCGTCGGCGGACAAGGGCATGAGGGAACGCTGGCAACCCGGGATCGACGTTCCGGCGAAGACCGGTCGTGCCGACTCCGGTGACATCGAGATCGACTTGGTGGAACTGCTTCTCGACGCTTCGTCCCTGGCCGGCGATGTCGGCGTGGGCATTGCGATCTTCATCGACGAGATGCAGGATCTGGGACCGGCGGACATCTCCGCTCTGTGCGCTGCGTGTCATGAGCTGAGCCAGGACACCGCTCCGCTGATCATCGTCGGCGCGGGTCTTCCGCACCTGCCCGCTGTGTTGTCCGCGTCGAAGAGCTACTCGGAGCGGCTGTTCAGCTATCACCGGATCGGCAGGCTGGAACGGGCAGCTGCGGACCTTGCGCTGATCGCGCCCGCCGATCGGGAAGATGTCGAGTACACGACCGAGGCGCTCGACGCTCTATACGAATCTGCCGACGGATACCCTTATTTCGTGCAGGCGTACGGCAAGGCGACGTGGGATCTGGCGGCGGAGTCCCCGATCACAGCCGAGGACGTTCGAGTCGCCGCGCCCACGGCCGAGGAGGAACTCGCCGTCGGGTTCTTCGGGTCCCGCTACGAGCGTGCGACGCCTGCCGAGCGCGAATACATGCGTGCCATGGCAGATCTGTCGGGCGACGAGGCGTCAGTGCCGACGTCCGCGGTGGCAACGGAGCTGGGGCGCAAGCCGGCCTCACTGTCACCTGCGCGCGACGGCTTGATCAAGAAGGGTCTCATCTACTCCGCAGAGCGGGGAACGATTGCCTTCACGGTGCCCCACTTCGGGCGGTATCTGCGGGCGCAGACGGACGATTAGGCGCTCCGCCAGTGCCCGAGGTCGCTCCGCTCCAGTGGCATGGTTGAGTGCACCGGGGTGCACTCAACCATGCCACTGCGGCGGAGCCGCTATGCCACTGCGGCGGCTGAAGGCCGAAGCTACTGATTGACCCGCGACATGTCGCCGTCGTAGTAGTCGATCAGCCGCTTGTCCATCACCTTTCGCCAGAGCGGCGGAACGAGTGCGCAGAAGATCATCACCGCGTACCCCGCCGGCAGCTGGGGGGATTCCTCCAGGGTGCGCAGCGATTGGTACCGCCGAACCGGGTTCGCATGGTGATCGCTGTGCCGTTGCAGGTGGTACAGAAAGAGATTGCTCCACAGGTGATCGCTGTTCCAACTGTGCGTGTGGTCGGTCCGCTCGTATCGCCCGTTCGACCTCTTCTGGCGAAGCAAGCCGTAGTGCTCGAGATAGTTCGCGGCCTCGAAGAGGATCACGGCGATGACGGCTTGCATCACGAGGTAGGGCGCGACAATCCACCCGAAAGCCGCAATGAGGACCCCGAACACGACGAACGAGATTGCCGCAGCGTTGAACAGGTGATTGTGCGCGGACCACTTGGCTGCCCCGATGCGTTGTAGTCGCCGCTGCTCCAGCTCCCACGCCGATCGGATTCCACCGATGATGCTGCGCGGCAGAAATTTCCAGTAGCTCTCGCCGTACCGAGCGGATGCCGGGTCTTCTGGGGTCGCCACTCGCACGTGGTGACCATGATTGTGTTCTACGTAGAAGTGGCCGTAGAACGACTGGGCCAGCGTGATTTTGGACAACCAACGCTCTACGTTCTCACGCTTGTGCCCGAGTTCGTGAGCTGCGTTGATGCCGACGCCCCCGACGATGCCGACCGTCACTGCCAGCCCGAGTCGCTCCGGGACGCCGAGGGGACCGTACGCCCAGAGGTAGCACGCGGTCGCAAGTCCGGCGTACTGCAGCGGAATCAGCAGGTACAGACACCAGCGGTAGTACCGGTCGTTCTCGAGTGCCTCGGCAGCCTCGAGTGGCGGATTGGTCCGATCCACTCCGGTGACGGCGTCGACGAGCGGGATTGCGATGCCCATGATGAACAGTCCGAGCAACCAGAATGCGCCGGGGCCGAGCCACGAGACCAGTCCCCACGCCATGAACGGACTCAGCGGAATGACGAGGCCGAGCGGCCAGAGGTAGCGCTTCGGGTCCCGCCACGCTGGGACTGACGTCTGTCCGCTCATAAGGGAGTGAGTACCCCCTCTCCGCAGAACAACCACCAACAATTTACCCTTACTAACGATAACAGCTATTTCCGTGCGACTCTTCTACTCTGGGCTTCGGCCCCAGGTCATGAGCGGATGGCCACTTGTCCATGTGAGGAGTAACACCAGTGCACAGAACCGAGTCGGAGTTCACCGGGCGGCGCGGTACCCGCATCGTGTACGACGTATGGACGCCTGACGTGCCGGTTACCGGGCTCCTCGTCCTGTCTCATGGTCTCGGCGAACATGCCCGACGCTACGACCACGTCATTGCCGAGTTGGGCAAGCTCGGGCTTGTGGTCTACGCCCCGGACCACCGGGGGCACGGTCGATCGGGTGGCAAGAGGCTGGAGCTGAAGAGTTGGTCCGACTACGTCGTCGACCTGCACGAACTGTTCCGCATCGCGCGCGCGGCGCATCCGGACACCAAGAATTTCTTGCTCGGGCACAGTATGGGTGGCGCGATCGCCTTGTCGTACGCGCTCGAGTACCAGGCCGAGTTGGACGGGTTGATGCTGTCCGGTCCGGCGGTGGTCCTCGGTGACGGTACGCCCAAGATTCTCATCCCCATCGGCAAGATTTTGGGTCGCATCGCGCCAGGTGTTCCAGTTCAATCGCTCGCGTCGTCCGATGTATCCCGTGATCCGGCGGTCGTGGCAGCGTACGACTCCGATCCGCTGGTTCACCACGGCAAGGTTCCTGCCGGATTGGCCAGCCAGCTCGTCGGCGCGATGGAAAGCTATCCGGCGCTACTCTCGTCGCTCACGCTCCCTGTCCTGCTTCAGCACGGCAGCGAAGACCGGCTCGCTGACGTGTCGGGTAGTCGGATGATTGCCGACAAGGCAGGTTCGACGGATCTCACGATCGAGGTCTACGACGGCCTGTTCCACGAGGTCTTCAACGAGCCGGAACAGGAGAAGGTTCTCGGTGACCTGATCGCTTGGCTGTCGCCGCGTCTGCAGTGACCTAGTAGGTTCTCACCCGGGGCAAGCCGAAGAGGGGGTTGGACGATGGCGCGCACAGCACTTGTTCTGGGTGGCGGCGGGGTCGCAGGAATCGCGTGGCAGACCGGTGTACTACACGGTCTGGCCGAGTCCGGCATCGATGTGACTGCACCTTCTTGGTCCGACATGTTGTTGGGGACGTCGGCAGGTTCGACCGTGGCCGCGCAGGTGACCAGCGGCGCCACACTGAGCGAGCTGTATTCACGGCAGGTGGATCCGGAGTTGCAGATCGACGAGCCGCGCCCTGACGTGTCGATCGACGAGCTGAACGAACTGCTCGACCGGGCGACGGAGCGCTCTGCCGGTGACCGGCAGAAGTTCGCGCGCGAAGTCGGGAAGGTGGCGCTTGCAGCTGTGACGCCTCCCGAGGCCGAACGACGAGCAGCCATCAAGCGCAGGTTGCCGGCTCACGAATGGCCCGACCGCGACTTGCGTGTCGTCGCGGTCGACGCCGAATCCGGGCGTCACCGAGTTCTGAATCGAGACTCGGGAGTGCGTCTCGTCGACGCTGTTGCCGCGAGCTGCGCCATTCCGGGTATGTGGCCACCGGTGACCGTCGGGGTTCACCGCTACGTCGACGGCGGTGTCCGATCGAGCGAGAATGCCGATCTTGCAGTCGGTTTCGCGAGGGTGCTCGTCCTTCAGGTCGGCGTCTTCGAGCCCGGTCTCGATCCGCTCGAGGCCGAGCGGGCGCATCTGTCCGCACGGGGCTCAGCCGTCGAGGTCATCCGTCCGGACACCGAAGCGCTGGCCGCGATCGGACCGGATCTCACCGACTTGGCGGTCAGGGCCGCCGCCGCGGAGGCCGGTTATCGGCAGGGGCAACGCACAGCCGACGTGATCAAGCACTTCACGGTAGCTTGATCGGCCCGAACAGCGCAGCACCGTTGCTGTAGCAGACATCTCGAGTCCAGTCGTCGCCGAGGTCGAGCCGCGCGACGGCGTGCAGGGCGTCGAAGTACGTGTACGGAATGTTGGGAAAGTCGCTGCCGAACAGTATGCGGTCCTGCAGGTCTCGAAGGTGTGGCCTCGCGGAGACGGGGAACGGCCAGGACGTTTCCGAGAAGTCGGTGAAGGCCATCGTGGTGTCGAGTCGCACGTGCCCGTATCGTTCGGCCAACTCGAGGAACTCGACGTACTCGGGCATGCCCATGTGCGCGATGATCAGCGGAAGTCGGGGGAACCTGTGCAACAGCGCGGCAATGGGTTCCGGGCCGGTGTACGTTCCGGGTGACGGGCCGGATCCGCAGTGGATGACTACCGGTATCGCAGCGTCCTGGAGCGCGCCCCAGACCGGATCGAGCAGGGGATCGTTCGGCGAATAGTCACCGACCTGTATGTGTGACTTGAAGATTCGCGCCCCGGCCGCGATCGCGTCGGCGACGTAGCCGCCGGCCGAGCTTTCGGGATAGAACGTCGCGGTCTGCACGCAGTCGGGTGTCCGTCGCCCGAAGTCGGCTCCCCAGGAATTGAGCCACGCAGCCATGTCAGGCTTGTGCGGATAGATCATCGACGTGAAGCCGCGTACCCCGAACTCGCGCAACGTGGCCAGTCGTACGTCCTCGTCTTCGCGGTACGTTATCGGCCATGCCATACCTGTCAGGGGCCCGACCGAGTCGAAGTAGGACCAGACTTTGTCCATGACGTTCTTGGGCATGAAGTGGGTGTGCACGTCGAAGATCCCGGGAAGGCCGAGGTCCTCCCAGAACCCCCGGACCTGATCCGTCTCACTCGGCGACATGGGTCTCGACCTGCTCGAGCGTCGTAGCCGGTGCCTCGACGGTCAGTGGCGTGTTCATACTTCGATTGGAGCACAGCCGGACCGCGCAGGTGGTGGCGGTGTCGGCGTAGTACCCGATACGACCGGTTGTACCGTGGGTCACAGAATTGTCGGCCGAGGAGAGGGCAGTACATGCGCGCGGTACACATCACGAGTCTCGACGGACCGGATTCGGTACAGATCGTCGACGTCGACGAACCCGCCGCCCGTGAGAACGCGGTGGTCATCGATGTTCACGCGGCCGGCGTGGCTTTCCCCGACGCCCTGCTGACGAGAGGGCTGTACCAGTACAAGCCCGATTTGCCGTTCGTCCCGGGCAGCGAGGTTGCGGGAATCGTCCGGTCCGCGCCCGAAGGCTCGGGCTTTGCAGCGGGCGACCGTGTCGCGGCACTGACAGGGTTGTCCGACGGTATGGCCGAGGTCGTGGTCGTCTCTCCGGACACTGTGTTCGCGTTGCCCGATTCGGTGTCGCTCACTGCAGGCGCTGGATTGCTGTTCAACGACTTGACGGTCCACTTCGCTCTTCGGCAGCGCGGACGGCTTGCCGAGGGCGAGACGGTTCTGGTGCACGGCGCCGCAGGTGGCATCGGAACCTCAGCGTTGCGTATCGCTCCGGTTCTGGGTGCATCGCGTGTCATCGCGGTCGTCAGCACCGCCGCGAAGGCCGAGACGGCGAAGGCCGCAGGCGCCACGGATGTCGTGCTCGTCGAGGACGAGAACGGCCGAGGGTGGAAGGACGCGGTGAAGGAACTGACTGGAGGGAAGGGCGTCGACATCGTCGTCGATCCGGTCGGAGGTGACAGATTCACCGACAGCATCAGGAGTCTGGCGCCGTCGGGACGCATTCTCGTCCTCGGCTTCACAGGTGGTGAGATTCCCACGGTGAAGGTCAACCGGCTTCTGCTCAACAACGTCGACGTCGTGGGTGTCGGATGGGGAGCGTGGTGGATGACGCGCCCCGGTTACCTCGCCACTCAGTGGGCCGAGCTGAAGCCGCTGCTGGCATCCGGGAAGCTCAGCGCTCCCGAGCCGTCCGTGTCCCCACTGGACAAGGCGGGCGAGGCAATCGCTTCGCTCGAAAATCGCACTGCTGCAGGCAAAGTGGTCCTGCAGCTCGCCTGAGCCGCCCATCGACTCAGGCGGCTCCGCCGCCAGTGGCACGGTTGAGTGCACCAGAGGACACTCAGTCGTGCCACTAGTCGGGCAGCTCCACCCCGCGGGCCTGCGACAACGCCGCCACCTCGGCGGGAAAGACGTTCCTGAACACGAACGGATCGGTCCCCAGCGCCCAGTTCGGGGCCAGCTCGATCGCATACCGTTCGAAGTAGCCCAGCTGCTTGCCGACGAGAATGAGCTCCTCGGGGCTCGACGTGCGGTACTGCTTGCCCATGCCGACGAGCGCTTTGATGAAGTCGGTCAGACTGAAGTGCGCCAACGTGTCCGACAACATCGGCGCGAAGACGGCCTGCAGAATCATGCCGACCTCGGCATCGGTGCCGACGTCCTCGGACACGATGCCGAGGCGTTTGACGCTGCCTGCCAGGCGGGTGAAGTCTCCGTCGATCACCGTGGCGTGGAACAGATCCTGCAGTAGTGAGCGCCACTGTTCGTCGAGCTCACCCATCACGCCGAAATCGAGGAACGCCACTCGTCCGTCGTCGAGCACCCATACATTGCCGGCGTGCACATCGCCGTGAAAAAGGCCGTGCAGGACAAGCGCTTCCATCCAGACCTTCGCTGCTCGGCGTACCACCAGCTCGGAAGTGTCGCCCGGCGTGCACTGATCGAGCGGGGATCCGTGCATGCGTTCCATGCAGATGACCCGGTTGCCGCAGTACTCGTCGATGATCTCGGGGGCCGTCACGTACTCGTTGTCGCCGAACGCGGATATCGCGGCACGGAACGACGCTTGGCGACGTGCCTCGACGACGCTGTCCAGTTCGGCAAACGTCGCGGCGTGCAGATCGACGATGATGGCGGATGCGTTGGCGGTCGCGAAGAATCCGATGTACTTCTCGAGTGCACGCGCGAAGATGTAGGCGATGCGCAGATCGATCTTCATGCGGTGGTAGATGCCGCGTCGCTGAACTTTCATGACGGCTTCGCGGCCGTCCTGCAGAACGCACAGGTGCACTTGGGCAACAGATGCCGAGGACAGCGGAGTGTCATCGAAACGCTGGAACAACTCGTCGGTGCTGCGGCCCAGATCGGCTTCGATGATGGCTCGGGCTTGCGCCCCGGGGAACGACGGAACCTCGTCGAGACATCGAAGACAGGTGTCGGCAAGAACTTTCGGGAACAATCCGGGCGAGGAGCCCATCAACTGTCCGACCTTGACGAACGTCGGGCCGAGTACGAAGAACGCGTCGACCACACCCTCCGATGCATGAATCGGCCAGCCGCGGCGGGGACGAACCATCCACCGTCCGAGAGCGCGAAACTGGTACAGCACCAGAACGGCACCGATGACGATGAGGCGGAGAAATTCGCGAACGCCGAACGTGCGCAGCGGCGGAATGCGCTTCCCGCTCATCGGCCAACCCCGGGAGTGCCTGCGCCGAGGGCCGCGGTTTCCAGCCGAGTCAACACGCGTTCGAAACTCCGGCCGTCGTCGGATGCTCGTGCGAGCACGAGTGCGCCTTGGATGCCTGCGACGATCTCCTCCGCGAGTCCGCGGGAGTCCTCACCGTGACCGAGCTGGCGTAGGACCGGCGTCAGTGCGTCGATCCAATCAGTGAAGTACTTGGCGACCCGGGTGCCGAACAGAGCTCGCTCCATTCCGAGGGAGAACGCGCCGAACAGGCAGACGCGGCGGCCGGACTGGAAGTACTTCAGTGTCTGCGCGAACATGTCGGAAGAGTGGGCGCGGGCGTCCGTTGCCGCCTGCAGTGGCGTGAAGACGTTGACCTGGAACCACGCCTCGACGTCGTCGAGAACGGCCTCTGCCATCTCCGTCTTTCCACGAGGGAAGAAGTGGTAGAGACTGCCTTTGCCGAGCCCGGTCCTGCTGCTGATGACCGACAGTGACGATCCGTTCCAGCCGTGATCGCCGAATACGCCCGCCAGAACCGGCACCACATCTCGCCGGTCGGTAGTTGCTCGTGACACTGTTACTCCTCGGGGTCGCCCCTCGCGCCATTGCGGGGAACGGCTTCGACTGTACCTATCGGTACAACAGGCCGACACCGACCCCGTCAGGAGCACACGATCGACACCACACGTACCCGCCTGGCAGGGTGGCTCTTCGGGCTCGCCGCAATGCAATATCTGCTGGCCGAGGCAGTTACCGCGGCCATGTTCGGCGGGTACCGCCCGGCGTACGACACCGTCAGCGAACTCGGCGTACCTTCCGTCTCGGACTGGCACGTCCTGATGAACATCGCGTTCTGCGTATCCGCAGTATCGGTGTTGGTCGCGGGTTTCTGTTCGGCGCACCTCCTTGCGACGCGACGGCGGGTCTATCTCGGAGCCGTGATCGGGTACTCGGTGGGCAGCGTCCTGGTCGCTACCGTGCATTCCGGCGACGGCAGCGCGCACGTCGTGGGGGCGGTGCTGGCGATCGGGGCGGGAAACGTCATTGCCGTCGTCGTCGGAACAGGTGCGCGTGCCTGTCCACGATGGTATTCCGGTGGAAGTCTGGCCCTGGGCGTCGTCGGATTTTTCGCGTCGGCCCTGCTGATAGCCGGAATCGGGCCGGTGGGAGCCGTCGAACGAGCCTCGATCTATACGTTCGTGGCCTGGGAGCTGTTGACGGCGTTGGTTATCGGAAGGCGCAGCCGTTCTGCTCACAGCAGAAATACAGCGGTTCGGCCGACGCCCTGTCGTCGCGCCTTCTAGCCTGGACGGCATGGCCGAGGACCGAGCAGAAGCGACAGTCATTCCCCTACGTCCCACCCCGCCCCGTGAGCCTCTCGTCCGCGACGGTATGGGACGGGTGCTGCGTCGGATCCGTCAGGAGCAGGGCAGGACGCTCGACGACGTCTCGTCGCAGGCCCGGGTGTCGATGCCGTATCTGTCCGAGATCGAACGTGGCCGCAAGGAAGCGTCGTCCGAGGTTCTCTCGGCACTGTGCGGAGCACTCGAGATCGCGCCGTCGAAGCTGTTGATGCTCACCGGACGTGAACTCGCCGGTGCGGATTCTCGCCGGCGAGTCTCACGTGGGCCGTCCCCGGTCGTCATGCTGGCTGCCTGACTTACTGGTTCCGGTTGGTGGCGATCAGGTCGGCGAGGCCGTAGTCGACGGCCTCGGTGGCCGAATAGATCTTGTCGCGGTCGGTGTCTCGCCGCAATACCTCCGGCTTCTGCCCGGTGTGATGCGCGAGAATCGTCTCCATTTCGCTACGGACCCGGACGATCTCGTCCCGTTGCAGCGTGAGGTCGGAGATCGTTCCTTCTCCTCCTCCCGACGGTTGATGAAGCAGAATTCGGGCGTGGTTCAGCATGATTCGCTTCCCGGGCGCTCCCGACGCCATCAGTACGCCTGCCGCCGACGCCGCCTGCCCCACGCAGAATGTAGAGACATCCGGTTTGATGTATTCCATGGTGTCGTAGATGGCGGTCATCGCGGTGAACGAACCACCGGGAGAGTTGATGTAGAGGCTGATGTCCGCATCGGGATTGTCGGATTCGAGGTGAAAGAGTTGCGCGATAACGACATTGGCGACGCCGTCGTCGATCTCGGTCCCGAGGAAGATCACTCGTTCCGACAGTAGCCGACTGTAGATGTCGAAGGCCCTCTCACCGCTGTGCGTACGTTCGACGACGGTAGGAATCGTGTACTGGCTCATGGTCACAGGCCTACTGTGCGACTGGGTGCCGGCGGTCGGATGTCGTCTAGAGCGGTGACGGTCTGATCGATGAGTCCGTAGTCGCGTGCCTGTTCGGCGGTGAACCAACGATCCCGTTCGCTGTCTGCCGTGACGGTATCCACGTCATGCCCGGAATGTTCGGCATTGAGCCTGTGCATCAACGCTTTCGTGTATTCGAGGTTCTGTGCTTGAATCTCGATGTCCACGGCTGTTCCGCGAATTCCCGCTGACGGCTGGTGCATCATGATTCGGGCATGCGGGAGACTGAACCTCTTGCCCTTGGTTCCGGCCGTCAGCAGGAACTGACCCATGCTGGCCGCGAATCCCATTGCGAGAGTGCTGACATCGTTGGGGATGAGTCGCATGGTGTCGAGTATCGCAAGCCCGGCACTGATCGATCCACCGGGAGAATTGATGTACAGGCTGATGTCTCGACGAGGATCGGAGGCGGACAGCAGCAGAAGTTGCGCGCAGACCCTGTTCGCGATCGCATCGTCGACAGCGGCGCCGAGCACCACGATGCGCTGATCCAGCAATCTCGAGGCCAGTTGGTCGTCGAACGGCGTCACGGTGGCGGATTCCCGCTCGGTCGCTGCCCTCGTGGACATGGTGGACATGGTGGTCATGGTGGTTCCCTTCGTCGATGGTTCGCTCACCAGCTTTCGGGAGCGCCCGCTCGGGAGGAAGGATTCTCTGCTGCCGGCAGAGATCGCCCTCGGCATAACGGGGATGACCAGGCGATTGGGTGGATCGGCGCCGGTGCATGTACTGTTGTGGAACACCCGACGCGGGGTGGAGCAGCTCGGTAGCTCGCTGGGCTCATAACCCAGAGGTCGCAGGTTCAAATCCTGTCCCCGCTACCAAAGTAGAAGAACCCCGGAAACTATGTTTCCGGGGTCTTTTCGTTCCGGGTTACTGCAGTCGTTCCGGGTTACTGCAGCCGAAACCTGACGATGTCGCTGACGCTCTCGATCGCGTCGGTCAGCACCTGCAGGCGGTCCGAGGCTCCGAGAGCCTCCAGCACGTCTTGACGGTCGGACTGGCCCATCGGAACCTGCGCCGCGAGGGTGAAGAGTCGTTCACCGGATCCGGCCGGCAGATCCGAGAACTCGGGCGGGTCGGGAGGGATGGATCCTTCGGCTTCCGCAAGCTTCCCGATGAGCTGGTAGAGGGCCGTGATCTGGTCCCGGAGCTCGCTGAATTCGGGTTCGGCGACCGAATCTTCGGGATGGTCGGGCCACGGGCGCACATCGGCGCGGGGGTACGGATCGTCCTCGAGCCACGCGTCGACCCTGATGCGTTCTCCACCTACACATTCCACGAGGAAGCGGCCGTCGCCGATGTCCCGGTGCGCGACGATGTGGGCGCGCGTGGCGACGTCGTGGCGGATGTCTCCACCACCTGCCTCGTGTCCGCGCGCGATCAGTACTACGCCGAAGCTGGGGTCGGTCGTTGCCAGGCAGTCGCGCAGAAGTTCCTGATAGCGGAGCTCGAAGATGTGGAGCGGAAGAGATTCGCCCGGCAGCAACACGCTGCCGAGCGGAAACATGGGTAGCACGGTCATGTCTGGTCCGACACTGCTGCCTGTGTCTGTTTGTCGGAAGTAGAGCTCGACTGCAAGAACTCGTCGAGAACCCGGAAGAACAGATCGGGCTCGTCCAACTGCGGGAAGTGCCCTGCGCTGGGGAAGATCTCCACGCGGGAGTTCGGCACTTCACGTCGAATGTTGTCGGCGTGCGACGCCGGAATCATGTGGTCCTTGCCGCCCCAGATCAGCAGTGACGGGATCGAATCGAACTTCTCGAAATGTTGCTTGGCGCTGACGGTTTGGCCTCGGGGGCCGACAACTGCGCGGGTGGACGCAAGAAAGGCGTCGCGTGAACCCTTGTCGGCGACCGTCTTGAAGGAACGCCAGGTTTCTTCCATGCTCTTGCCGGGGCGCACCGGTAGACCCCACTTGCCGAGCTGCCCGATGATGCTCTCGGTGTGCTTGCGTACCCAATCGGATGCCAGAACAGGAAGCACCAGCTCACTGCCGGGCAGTGTCGCAGCTTTCAGCAGCAGCGAAACCTCGCGGCCGAGACCGCCGCTGCTGACGAGAGCCAACCGCTCGACACGCTCGGGGAACAGGTACACCGCCTGCATGACGATGCCGCCGCCGAGCGAATGACCGACCATCGGCGTGGATGCGATGTTCAGGTGGTCGAGCAGGTCCCGGATGGTTGCCGAGTGCGAGCTGAGTGAGTAGTCGCCGGACGGTTTGTCAGAAAGCCCGTGACCGAACAGGTCAGGTGCGATAACCCGATATTTCGTGGACAGCCGCTCGATCTGCCCTGCCCATGACTCGTGCGACCCGAGCAACCCGTGGACGAGTACGACGGGTGGACCGTCGCCGACGTCTACGTATCTCAGGACGTCCTTGTGGAGCTCGACGGAATCGAGCTCGTACGGTGACGTGTGGTTGTTCATCGTGCCTCCTCGCTGCTCGTCGACGCTCTCGTGGCAAACCTACGCGGGTCGGGGTGCCGAAGGACAGTAGATGTGGTGCGCACTGCACCTCACGTCATCGGATCGGCGAGCCCACAGCGTTCTCCACAGCCTCCGCCACCGCAACGACCGCGGGTTCGCGAACGAACTCGTTGTGGGAACTTTTCACATGCACCAGCGTCAGCCGACCGGTCACCACCGCCGCCCAGGACGCCGGGTCCGCGACGTTATCATCGGATACGACCACTGTGGCGGCGCCCGCCCAGGGCTTCGGGCGGTGCCGACTCATCGCCTTCGATGCCACCAGCGCGAACGTCAACCAGCGCTCGGTCGTCGATTCCCGTTTCAGACCTGCCCTGGCCAGTCGAATGCGGTAGCGGATTCGGTCGCGAATCGGGATGTTCGCGGGTCGGACGAACAGGGGCGCCGCATGAGGCAGGCCCGGGCCTCCGGGGAGACGATCGAGGATGTCACGAAGCAGCAAAGGGTCCAATAAAACAACCTGTTCGACGACATCACCGGCTTCTGTCAGTAGCCGCGCTACCTCCAGGGCCGTCCACCCGCCGATCGAATGACCGGCAACGATGTACGGGCCTTCGGGCTGCACCGATTTGATCTCGCGAATGTATCGGCGTGCGGCGCCCCGCACAGTGCGGTCGGGTATCGCCGTGCCGTCCAGCCCCCGTGGTTGCAGTGCGTAGACCGCCCGGTCGCCGCTCATCCGTCGGGCGAGCGGCACCATGCCGAGAGCGGGTACACCGGCGCCGGTCACGACGAACAGAGCTGGGTGTCCTCCGGACTTGTTCAAGCGGACGAGCACAGTGCTGCCGTCGTTCTTGGTGACAGTTTCCGATTCGCTCAGCTTCCGGTCGATCAACTCCGCGAGTGTCCGCACTGTCATGGCCGATCCGAGATCGGACGGGGTCAACTGGACGTGCATCATGTCGTTGACGGCGATCAGGATGTTGACCATGGACAACGAGGTGGCACCGAGTGCGGAGAAGTCGTCGTCGCGCCCGATGCGATCGGTGTCGATCTGTGTCGACACGACCGAGGCCACCCAGCGTTCGGTCGCGCCGACGGCGGCATGGTGCGGCGTCGGACGTGAGAGCGGCGAGGGAAGCGCGTTCCGGTCGACCTTTCCTCGCTCGTTTCGGGGAATGGAGTCCAGTTCGACGACGAACATGGGAACCATCCACTCCGGAAAGTTCTCTCTGAGTGCGCTGCGCACCTCGGACTCGGTGTGGCAGCTTCCGACGAAGTATGCGGCGAGTTCGGAACTGCCGTCGTGAACGCATGAGGTGACGAACACGTCGGTGATTCCCGGGAGCGAGCGCACGAAGCCCTCGACTTCGGCAGGTTCGACGAGATAGCCACGCACCTTGATCGCCTCGTCGACGCGGCCGGCCAGATGAAGGACTCCGTCCGAATCGACTCGACCGAGGTCACCCGTCCGGTAGTGGTGCTGAACTCGGTCCGAGAAGAAACGTGACCGGGTCAGATCATCGAGCCCGAGGTAGCCGTCGGCGAGCACGGGGGCCGATACCCGCACCTCACCGATGGCGCCCGTCGTCACCGGGGTTCCGTCCGGCCCGACGATGTCGACGGTCTTACCTCTCGGCTGTTTCCCTGCAGGCAGATATCCCGGAGGAAGTGGCCGACCGGCGCTGTACACGTCGAAGGCGACAGCACCGGCTTCGGTCGTCGCATACCAATTGACGAAGGATGCGCCGGAACCGAGCGCGCTGCGGAACGCGCTGACGTCCTTCGAGTGCAGCGCCTCGCCGTACGTGGTCACCACCCGGAGCGAGGGGACCGCGTCGTCGGGCACCGACGATATCGGTTCGACCCCGGTCGCGAAGCTGCGCACGAGCGACGGAGAGCAGTGCAGTGTCGTCAGCGCGGATTGCTCGATCCACTCGGTCAATGCCGTCGACTGCGTGCTTCGCGGGTCCGTGCAATACACCGACGCGCCGCTGAGAAGGCCGGCGAACAGCGTGTTGAGGCCGGCACCGAAGCTGACAGGGAGTGCGTTCCCGACGCGGTCTCGGGTGGTGAGCCCGAGTGCCGAACTCACTTCGTAGGCTTTGGTCAGGCACATGCGATGGCTGAGAAGTACACCTTTGGCCGCGCCGGTGGATCCCGAGGTGAACGCGATCAACGCGGTTCGACCGCCGGTGAATGCGGGCAGTGGCAGCGAGGAAATCTGGGCGTCGGCGAGGTCCGATGTGGTGAGACGTAGCGCAGACGCTGCCTTGGCGATGCTCGCCGAACGATTCTCGGGCAGGTTCGTGTCGAGCGGAACGAGGGAATGACCGGACGCCATCACCGCAAGCATCAGGGTGATGGAATCGATGGTGCAGGCCGCGTCGACGGCGATCGGTCGGAGATCGTTCGACGTCAGATCCGCAATTTTTCGTGCCGATGCGTACGTCCGGTGCAGTAGTTCGTCGAAGGTGACGGTGCCTTCGCCGCTGTCGATGGCGATCGCGTCGGGTACCGAGTGCGCGACTTCGCACAGCCGGTCGAGCAGGGTATCTCGGGGATCGGGCCTGCACAGGGGAGCGAGCGGCGCGTGTACCGGGGCATCGATCCGGTGCAGCGACATGGCCACTCCTCGCATAAGGCTGTCGTTCTGCTCAGGGCGGTCGTTCTGCTCAGGCAACCGTGGCGGCGGTGATGCCTGTGTTCGCGACCGAAAACAATCGTAAAGTATGTTTTAACCGTAACAAAGTAACCTCATGGTCCTTTTGGGCGCAACTTCTCGTGAACAATCGAGAAGTTGCGCCGGACAGTCAGGCTTCGCTGATTGCTTCCAAGGGTGCGGTTCGGGCCGCGCGAATTGCCGGCCACAGTGCGGCGAGCACGCCGACGACGGCGGATCCGACGAGCATTGCGCTCATCTGCCCCCACGGAATCGTGAGTAGCCCGAGTCCCTCGTCGCGCAAAGTCCTGACGAATCCCCAACCGAAGGCAATCCCGAGGGCCAGGCCGACGATCGCACCGAAGAGTGCGATGAGCAGAGATTCCAGGTAGATGATGCGCCGGACTTGAGGCCTCTGCATGCCGACCGCGCGGAGCATCCCGATCTCGCGTCGTCGTTCGACGACGGATAGGGCGAGCGTGTTGATGATGCCGAGGATGGCGATGACAACCGCGAGAGCGAGGAGACCGTACAGAACGGCGAGCAGGGTATCGATCTGCTGGCTCTGGGCGCCCTTGAACTCCTCGCGGTCCTGAACCTGCACGACGACGAAAGGTTTGGTTGCTGTTTCGAGGTCGCTACGCAATGTATCGAGATCGGTTCCCGGTGCGGCACCGACGAGAACGACGATGTCGGACCGCACGATGCTCGGAGTCACTTCCTGATAGACCTCGTTGGAGATCATCCAATCCCCGACGAGTGGACTGTCCTCGTAGATCGCGGTCACCGTCACGGGTACTTGCTGACCGTCGACCGAGGTCATGTCGACGACGCTGCCGAGGTTCCACCCCTCGCTCGCCGATGCTGACTGCGAGACGGCCATGCTGTCCCCGGTCAGTTCGGGAGAACCGGATACGACGACGGTGTCGAACAATCCGTCCGGGCTTCCTTCGAGCGCAACGCCGAACGCTGGTTCGTCGTCGATGTCCACCGACACCGGATGGAGGATTGCGACGCGATCGACGCCGGCCACCGAGCGTGCCGCCTCACCTGCGCCGGTGGGAACGCCGATGGCGGGTGGACCGCTGAAGATGTAGTCGGCTTCGATGCCGTTGTCCACGAGTGCATCCACGCTCGCCTTGGCCGTCGAACCGAGCACCCCGATGACCGAGACCAACATCAGTCCGAGCATCAGTGCGAAGGCCGTCGCGGCAGTGCGCCTGGGATTGCGGACTGCGTTGGTGCGGGCGAGACGCCCGATTGCCCCGAACGGGCGCGTCAGTACCGAACCGAGAGCGCCGACGATCGGCAGGGAGAGGGACGGTGCGGCAAGGGCGACGGCGACGATGACGGCGACGGCGCCTGCTCCGACGATGGCGGCAGCAGTGCCGCCCGTCGACTGTGCGCCGACCACCACGGCTGCGGCCCCGAGTGCACCGATGCCGACGCCGGCCAGCGTGCGGGTCCGCAGGCTGTCACCGGCGGAAGCGAACTCCTCACGCATGGCCGCGATCGGCGGAATCTTGGCTGCTCGGCGAGCCGGAGCGTATGCGCTCAGAACCGTCACGACGATACCGACCGAGAACGACACGATCACCGTTCGTGGTTCGAGAGCGAGGGTGCCACCGGGCAGACCGAGATCGAACGCATTGAGCAGAGCGCGCAGTCCGTATGCGAGACCGACGCCACCGGCGAAGCCGATCGCACTTCCGATCACACCGACGACGAGCGCTTCCAACACCACAGACCGGCTGACCTGACCTCGGCTCGCTCCGATCGCACGCAGTAGCGCGAGCTCACGAACACGTTGGGCGACGATCATCGAGAAGGTGTTGTAGATGATGAATGTTCCTACCAGCAGCGCGATTGCGCCGAACGCAAGCAGGAAGTAGTTCACGAACGACAGTGCCTGCTCGATCTGGGCCTGTGCCTCCTCGCGTACGTCGTCGGCGGTCTGTACCTTCGCATCGGGCAGTGCCGCGGCGATCTCGTCGCGCAGATCGCTCTGACTCTTTCCGCTTCCGGCCAGGTCCTTGCCGGCGACGTCGTAGTACTGGACATGGTTGCCGTCGGAGAACAGCTCGTTCGCCTGGCTCTCGAAGAATTGGATACCGATATAGCCGCCGGATTCGACGGCTGTGTCGTAAATTCCCGTGACGGTGACGTCGATCGTGCCCTTCGACGGCACGAGTACCTGGGTCTTGTCGCCGACGCCGAGTCCGGACCGAGCCGCTCCGCCCTCGTTGATGACGACCTCGCCGGGCGCCGACGGGGCGGTACCGGCCACGAACACGGCGTCGTCGCCGAGTCTGCGGTCGGCAGGGATGTACGACTCGCCGATAGTCGGCGCGCCACCGGTTTGGACCGCAGCGCCGGACTCGTCGAGGACGACGATCTGTCCGCCCACGTACGGGACGACCGCGGCTACGTCGGGCAGTGCGGAGATGACCGCGGCGTCCGAGGTCGGAACCCCGATAGAGCGGGCATCCTCGGCGCTGACTCGGACGTCGGCGCCCTGGGCGGTGTCGGAGAAGATCGAGGAGAACGTTCGCTGCAGCGTGTCGGTGAACACGAAAGAGCCTGCGACGAAGGCAGTTCCGAGGACGACGGACAGGACGGTGAGTGCAAGTCTCACCTTGTGGGCGGCAAGGTTCCGCAGCGAGACCTTGCGCATGGGATTGGGTGTGGACATGGTCAGACCGTCTCCAGCTGTTTCATGCGATCGAGCACGGTCTCCGCGGTGGGGTTCGCGAGGTGGTCGATGACCGCGCCGTCGGCGAGGAACACCACGCGGTCGGCGTAACTGGCGGCCCGTGGATCGTGGGTGACGATCACGACCGTCTGATCGAACTCGTCGGCTGCCGCGCGCAGGATGCCCAGCACCTCGCCCGACGAGCGCGAATCCAGGTTGCCCGTCGGCTCGTCCCCGAACACGATGTCAGGACGCCCGGCGAGTGCCCGCGCGCAGGCCACGCGTTGTTGCTGGCCTCCGGACAACTCGGAAGGGCGATGACCGAGTCGATCACGCAGGCCGAGTCGGTCGACGACGGTGTCGAGCCACTGCTGGTCGGGTTCGCGGCCGGCGATGTCGAGCGGAAGGGTGATGTTCTCCAGTGCCGTCAGCGTCGGCACCAAGTTGAACGACTGGAACACGAAACCGATCCGGTCCCTTCGGAGTCCGGTCATCTGCTTGTCGCTGAGATTCGTCAGCTCGGTGTCGCCGATCGTGACGGTCCCCGAGGTCGCACTGTCGAGACCGGCGAGGCAGTGCATCAGCGTCGACTTGCCCGATCCGGACGGGCCCATGATGGCGGTGAACTCGCCGCGTGCGAAGTCGACGCTGACGTCCCGCAGAGCGTGAACTTGCGTGTCCCCCGTGCCGTACGTCTTGGTGAGTGCTTTCGCGCTGGCGGCAGGAGCGGAGCCCGCGGATTGACCCGCGAGTGCGATATCAGTCATGCTGCCAGTGTTTCAGTGTTTTGCACCTACCACTATCCGGGGACACCCTGACTTCGTGCGCGGCTCCGGAGTGTCGTGACGGCCTCCTAGTATGGAGTGATGCGCATCGGAGCCCACGTTCGTGACAGTGCCGACCCGCTCGGCTCGGCGTCGGCCCTCGGGGTCGACTTCGTCCAGATGTTCCTCACCGACCCGCAGAAGTGGAACAAGCTGAAGCCGCATCCCCAGGGCGAGGAACTGAAGGCCAGTGACGTCGACGTCGTCGTGCACAGTTCGTACGTCCTCAACGTCGCGAGCCTCAACAACCGCATTCGCATACCCTCACGCAAGGCCGTGATCGAGCAGGCGGCCGCGGCGGCTGACATCGGTGCGATCGGACTGGTCGTACACGGTGGGCATGTGCGTGACGGTGAGGACACCGCGAAAGGATTCGACAACTGGCGCAAGCTGTTCGAACGTCAGGCCGACGAGGGTGGATTCGGTGTTCCGATCTTCATCGAGAACACCGCGGGCGGCGACTTCGCGATGGCGCGTCACTTCGACGACATCGCCCGGCTATGGGATGCGGTAGGTGAGTTCGGCGCGGGCTTCTGCCTCGACACGTGCCACGCCTGGGCAGGAGGCGAGGAACTGGTCGGCGTCGTGGATCGGATCAAGGCCATCACCGGGCGGATCGATCTGGTCCATCTGAACAATTCGCGTGACGAGTTCGACTCGGCGCGAGACCGGCACGCGAACCTGGCCGACGGAACGATCGATGCCGAGGTGCTGACGGCGGTGGCGGAAGCCTCCGGTGCACCGGTGATCCTCGAGACCCCTGAAGAAGGACTCGCGACCGACGTGCAGTTCTTGAAGACGAAGACACAGAGCAGTTCTTGACGGATCGTCAGACGAACATCGAGATCGTCTTCTCCCAGAAGCGCTCGAAGTCGTCGACGTCGGCGCGGGTGAAGATCCGACTGTTCCACCGAAAGTCGGTGTCCACCATGGTGACCCCGTCGACGACCGTCACGTCGCACGTGACCGTCAGGCTGTGGGTCAGCGGCTCGTTCTCGTCGGACATCGAGCTTTCGGTACCGTAGCGAAATGCGATCTGAGCGCCTGGCTTTCGTTCCAGCGCAGGAGAATTCAGCGTGTTCTTGACGATCTCGTAATCGGATCCACCGTTGGGAGCTCCGGCGATTCGACGCCGTACTTCTTCGGTGAGGGTCGCAACATGTCCCCTGGTGGGCAACCGCGCCGGAAAGTAGGAATTCGGACTGCCCTCGATGTCGATCAGGACGCCGGACGCGCAGCTACGGCACCGGTCGCTCTGCCAGGATCCGATGGTATCGGCGAGCACAGCGAGGAGGGTCGTCGGGTCGGGCAGCTCCGCACCCGCCCACTGGGTGCGAACGGTGGTCACGACGGACGAGTCGACGGTGTCGATCCGGGGATCGGTGCGGCGGGATCCGAAAGAGCGTTCCTCTGGCGTCAGTACCGCGACCCAGTACGGAACCTGTGCTGCTGTCACTGCCCGTCACCACCTTGTGTCGCACGCTGTGTGTCGCAAGCCTTACCTAACCTTCGCCACTGTAGCGGCAGCCAGCCTGTTGGGCCAGTCGAGGTGGTCAGACGCCGGTGATCGAGCGAGCCAGACGAGGAACGGTCGGTGATTGTGGGACGTGGCCGGAGTCGAGCTGACCGAGCAGAGCTTCGGACCAGTCGACGAGTCCTGCGACGTCGAGACCGTGCGGTGGATCGGTGCTGTAACTCTCTATGCGGTCATGCCCGCGTCGGAGCAACGACCCCGCGCCGACGTCGTTGCCGCGGAGGAGGTGCGTGAGACCGACGGCGAGCTGGGCAAGTCCCTGCCACAGTGCCCGCTCCGACTCCGGAGAGTCCTTCCACGTCCCTTCGAGAATCTCGTGGGCATGGAAGGGCATTCCGTCGTCGAGGAGCTGCTGCGCACGGACGATCGACTCGTCGGGCGGCAATCTCAGATCGTCGGGAATGCGTTCGACGCCGTCGGCGCCCCGAGACAACGGCCGCCCCAGACCGTCGCGGGGGCGTCCGTTCAGCGGTTTACCGAGGGAATCGCGTTCGCGTTCCGACAAATAGCTCACACCTCGGAGGTAGTCGATGCTCGAGTGTCGTTCTTGGCCGAGGTCACGGTCACCGCGATCAGGGCGGCGAGGGCGAGTGCAGAGACACCGACCATCGTCACCGATACTGCCACGTTGTCGTTGCCCAGTGCGCCGACTACCGGAGCGATGATGGCTCCGAGGCCGAACTGCGCTGCACCGAGGAGTGCGGCTGCGGTGCCCGCGGCTTCACCGTGGCGGGAAAGCGCAAGAGCAGGCGCGTTCGGCATGACGAATCCGACGGCGCCCAGCACGAACCACAGCGGGACGAGGAATCCGATCATGCCCCCGATACCGGCGACCGCGAGCACGGTCATCACCAAGGATGCGACCACGGCGCCCGACAGAGCGGAAATGACGATGCGGACCGGTGCGAAGTAACCGAGCAGCAGGACGTTGAGTTGAGATGCACCGATCAATGCGATGGCTCCCAGTGCAAACACGATGGCGAACTGCTGTTCGTTGAGCCCGAACTCTTCCTGCAGAACGAACGACGACCCGGCTATGTAGGCGAACAGGGCCGACATCGCGAGGGCCGCAACGAGGACGAGCACCACGAACTGTCGGTCCCGCAGCAGGCCGCCGTACGTGCGGACGACCGGCATGATTCCGCGGCCGCGGCGACGCTCGGGAGGCAACGTTTCCCGGAGTGAGAACACGGCGAGGACGAGCAGCGCAACACCGAGGATGGTCAGCGCGCCGAAGACCCAGCGCCACGATCCGACGAGCAGGATGCCACCGCCGAGGGATGGAGCAAGAACCGGTGCGACGCCCATGACGAGCATCAACCGGGACAGGACGGTGGCGGCAGCGCGGCCGGTGAACAGGTCGCGAACCACGGCCATCGCGACCACGGCCGCAGCTGCAGCACCGAGACCTTGCAGGCCACGGAAGAGCCCGAGCACGGCCACGTTGGGCGCGATCGCGCACAGCAGCGACGCAACGATGTGGATGGCGGTGCCCACGATCAGTGGCAGGCGACGTCCGACGATGTCCGACAGCGGGCCGATGATCAGCTGGCCGAGAGCCAGGCCGATCAAGGTGCCCGTCAGAGTGAGCTGGACAGCTGCGGACGACGACTCGAGATCGTCGACGATCGACGGCAGCGCGGGCAAGTACATGTCGATGGTCAGCGGACCGAGGGCGATGAGCGCGCCGAGCACGAGGATGACCCTCATGCGCTCACCGGCGGTCGGTGTGGAGTCTCGCGCGTCGGTCTTGTGCGCGTCGGTGTAGTGCGCGTCGGGCAGGACGTGGGGTGCGGTCTGTTCCGGGGCATGTGACACGAAGTACTCAGCAACGAGATCGCCTGATCTGTTCCCGGTGTGATGTATTCGAACTAGGGTCTCTGCGGTGAGCAACTTCGGGGACAGTCCACGGCAGGCAGTCGTCCGGGAGTACATCGACGCGCTCGCGTCGCACGACTCCGGTGCCGTGAAGTTCGCTCCGGGCGCGCGCCGGATCGAGAACGGCATCACGACCGGATTCTCCGGTCCAGGGCTGGCCAAGGGTCTCGACAACGCCTTCTACTACCACGCGATCCTCGACATTCGCGACATCGAATTCACGGAGTCCGGGGACACCGTGCGGGCAACGTTCCTCATCGACGCCGGAGTCCGACGGAAGCGGATCGTGACCGTCGCGGTCGAGGAAACGTTCCTCGTTCCCGACGGCACCATCCATCTGATCATGGCGAAACTCCGCCTCAGATTTCGCCGAACACCTCGGTAAGTCCCGCTCGGACTCCTGCCGGGCTGGAGACTCCGATGCCGCTGGGGGTGTCGATGCCGTAGCGGTCGATCTCCTTCTGTAGATCGAGAGGCCGGATCGACGAGCTGGCGTCGATGGTCGCCTCGTCGAGGAGGTTCAGTGGGACGAGCCAGACGATCTCGAACTCGATGCCGTCGGGATCCTTGCCATACAGACTCTTGGTGGAACCGTGATCGGATGCGCCGACGAGAGCGCCGGCGGCGGAGAGCTTCTGCGCCAGGTCGGCGAGGTCGGCGAGGGTCTGCACCTCCCACGCCAGATGGTAGAGCCCGACGGTCTCGCGTCCGGCGCCGCTCGGGCGCGCGCTGTCACCGAGCTGGAACAGGCCGAGATCGTGATCGTTGGTACTGGCGTTCGCCTGAAGGAAGGCCGCTCCCGCGCCCATTCGCAGTTTGACTCGGAAGCCGAGCACGTCGGTGTAGAACGCGACGGACTCCTCGACGTTGCGTACGTACAGGACTGCGTGGTTGAGCCGCTGAATAGCCATGACATCTCCTAAGTTGAACCTTCAACCTAAGAGTACACCGGATGCCGCTCGGCCGTCAGTGCCAGGTGTGATCGACGAGCGGAGTGCGGGGACCGAACTTCGGCTTGATCGCCTTCCCGCTCACCTGAAGTAGGCGGACGGCTCGAAATCGATGTGGAGCAAGAGGTTTCATGTATTCGATCATTCCCTCGTCGTCGAGGGGTCGGCCGAGTAGAGACCAACCGACGACGGCGGCGAGGTGGTAGTCGCCCACCGACAAGGCGTCGGGATCGCCGAGGGCGCGCTGTGCCACCTCGGCGGCCGTCCAGATACCGACGCCCGGGACGGCTCTCAGTCGTCTCGACGCGTCCAGGTATGACATGGAGGTGGTCTGTTCGAGGCGGCCGGCGACCTGCGCGCACCGCACGATGGTCTTCGATCTCGCCGGATCGACGTTGGCCAGGTGGTATTCCCACGACGGGATGCGCCGCCACACGTCAGGGGTCGGAGGTACGAACATTGGCCTGGGCGTCGGACCCGGCGCGCGATCGCCGAACTTGGTGACAAGCGTGCGCCACGACGAGAACGCGGACAACCCGTGCACACGTTGTTCGAGGATCGCCGGAACGAGCGCCTCCATGACGAGTCCCGTCCGACCCAGCCGTAGGTGTGGGAACTGGCGGTGAGCTTCTTTCAGCGTCGGGTGGTCGGGTTCGAAGCCCGATGCGTCGTCGTCGCAACCGAGCAAGGCCGGCAACATGTCGGTGAACTCGACGGCACCGTCGCCCCACGCCGTGCATCGGACGGAGTGCCGAGTCGTCTGTGCGAGTCGATAGGTGACGAGTCCGGACGGCAGCCGCGATGCTCGCCACACACAGCCGGCGCCGTCGCGTTCGTGGGTGGGGTCACTGCGGCCTCGACGAAGGCCCGACATACTCATCCCGACGTCGAGCGGACGCTCGGATTCGAGCGCACAAGAGATCGAGTCGAGAGCGCCGGGAGTAGCAGGACTGGACGACCACATCGTGGAGACGAGCCTAATGCCTTCCCCTGACAGGCCTCGTTCTAGTCGAAGCCACCCGCCACCGTGACCACGGTCCGGCCGATGACCCGCCCCTGGGCGATGTCGTCGAGCGTGCCACGAACATCGGCGACAGGGACCTCGGTGGTGAGTGCATCGAGGCGCTGAGGACGCAGATCGGTCTCCAACTGGTGCCAGATTGCCCGACGCTTGTCGATCGGGAGCTGAACCGAATCGATCCCCAGCAGCGAGACGCCGCGCAGGATGAACGGCAACACCGTCGTCGACAGCTGGGCGCCTCCGGTCAGTCCGCTGGCCGCGACGGAGCCGCCGTAGCGAACCGTGCTGAGCACGTGCGCGAGCGTCTTGCCACCTACACAATCGACGGCACCTGCCCAGTCGGCGCGGCCGAGCGGCCGAGGTTTTGCGTCGGGATCCTCCGGCAACCTGCCGGTCACCGCGTGTGCTCCCAGGCTGGTCAAGAGATCGGCTGCGTGTTCCTTCCCTGTCGATGCGTGAACCTCGAACCCGGCGGCCGACAGCAAGTCGACGCTGACGGTCCCGACGCCGCCGCTGGCACCGGTGACGAGGATCGGGCCGTCGGATGGGGTGAGTCCAGCCGCGCGTAGTGCCAGAACGCTCATCGCAGCGGTGAAGCCGGCGGTTCCGATCGCAGCTGCCTCGCGCGTCGACAGTGTCGCCAACGGAACGACCCACTCCGCAGGTACCCGTGCATATTCGGCGTAGCCACCATGTTGCGCAGTCCCGATGTCGTACCCGTGCGCGACGACTCGCTGCCCCACTGCTACGTCCGCACTCGTCGATTCGACGACGGTTCCGGCGATGTCGATGCCAGGAACGATGGGATAGTCCCGAACCACGCCACCCTTGGGTGTGATCGCAAGCGCGTCTTTGAAATTGACCGACGAGTACTCGACGGCGATGGTGACGGACGGACCCGAGATTACCGGGAGAAACGATGCGTCGACGCTCTCGCGAGCGAGCGTTATTCCGTCGGATTCGCGCGCTACGAGCGCAGCGAACGACGGTTGCACGGTATTTGCTTCTGCCGCGGCACTGGTCACTGGTGGGTGTCCTTCCGTTCTCGGATGCTTTCCCACACTACCTATTCGAGCGCGGCGGCTGTTGTTTGTCGGTGTGGGGACGTATGGTCCTGTTCCGTGATCATCGTGAGTACTGACGGCTCGTGTCTGCGCAATCCGGGTGGAGCCATCGGTTGGGCCTGGGTCAACCACACCGGTCCGAGTAACTCCGGCGGCGAACCATCAGGGACCAATCAGGTCGCCGAATTGCGTGCGCTACTCGAAGCGGTGCTCGCGCATCCCGGTGATGAACCGTTGCTCATCGAATCCGACTCGCAGTACGCCATCAAGTGCGCCTCGGAATGGCTGCCCGGGTGGAAGCGCAAGGGATGGAAGACCGCTGGCGGTACGCCGGTACGCAACCTCGATCTCGTCAAGAGCATCGATACCGCGATCACCGAGCGCACGGGACCGGTTCGATTCCGCTGGGTCCGCGGGCATGTGGGCAATCACTTCAACGAGGCAGCGGATGCCCTCGCCGGAGAAGCCGCACGGGCGATCGCAGCGGGCGCGCCGTCGACCCAGCCAGCGCCGGCCAAGCCTGTGTCAACCCAGCCTGCGCCGACCCAGCCTGCGCCGACCCAGCCTGCGCCGACCCAGCCCGCCCCCGCCGACGAGGTCGCAACACTCTTCTGAAGCTCGGCTGTGTGCAAACGCCACTGCCTACAACGCCACCGCTGTTCACAACGCCATCGCTGTTCACAACGCCATTGCTCGTTTACAACAGCAGTGTGCGTTGTAAACGAGCGGTTGGTGTGTAAACCGGGCCGCAGGGCATCGCAGGATCAGGCTCGGGGTGTGAGCCTCGTGTTCGGAAGCTCGGGCGCGGGTAGTCGGAAGTCTCGTGTGCCGTCCTTGCTCACGTACCCCTCGACCCTCCCGAACTGACCGCCGTCCGCGTGACTGATGCCCGCCTGCCAGGCTGCGCGGTACGCCTCGATGTCTTCGTGTTCGCGGCCCATGAAGTTCCACCACATGATCACCTGTTCGCCGAAGGGTGGGCCGCCGAGCAACAGCATTCGGGCCTCGTCCTGACCGGCGTTTCGGAGTAGAAGTGAAGTTGAGCCGGCCGCGACGTATCCCAGCTCTGCGCGCTCGAGTGTGCTGTCCTGGACGTCGACGGTTCCCGTATCGACGATGATTCCGTGCTCGAAGGACTCGTCGACCGTGAGCTCCAGGCTCGCCCCGGCATCGATGACGATCTCGGCGCCCAGCAGTGGCGTGAACGTGCTGATCGGCGAAGTGTCACCGGCGAGGGAGCCGAGAAATACCCGTACGGTTGCGTCGTCGATCGACAGCGGCTCGGGTACGTAGTGCTGAAAACCTGGTGCGGTGAATCGTGCCGAACCCGGAAGCGCGACCCAGAGCTGCATGCCGTGCAGGATGCGGGTGTGCGGCATCGAGACCTCGGAGTGCGATATCCCGCGTCCGGCAGTCATGAGGTTGAGCTCCCCGGGTAGCACGAATGCATGTGAGCCGATGCTGTCGCGGTGCTCGATCTCGCCGGAGAACAACCAGCTCACTGTCTGGAGCCCGGTGTGCGGGTGTGGCGGGACGTCCATGCCGCCCGACTGTGACACGTCGTCGGGACCGTAGTGATCGGCGAAGCACCACGCACCGATCAATGTCCGCTGCTTGGTCGGCAGCGTGCGTCGGACGTTCATCGCGCGAGGCCCGCCGAGGGGGACCTCGCGAGGGGTGATGACCTCCACCGTCATGAGAACTCCTTTCAAGGAATTGCAGGCTGAGCGAGTCGGAGCTTCGTGCACAGAGCTTCGAGCGTCGTCAGTTCGTCGTCGGAAAGAGCGTCTCCGACATAGCGCCGGATCCGCGCAGCGTGTCTGCGTCCGATCTCGCGCTGCACGGCGAGTCCGGCGTCGGTGAGGGCTATCACGGTGCCGCGCTTGTCGTTCGGATCGAGTTCGCGGGTGAGATAGCCGAGCTTGTCGAGTCGTTCGCACATCCTGCTCAGCGACGGTTGGCTGAGCAGGATCTCGTCGTTGAGGTCGTGTAGTCGAAGCTTGCGCGTGGGGCACTTGCTGAGCGTGAACAGGACGTCGTATTCACGCACGCTCATCGGGCCCCAGATGTCGTCGGAGGTGAACCGACGCATCAGCGCCACCTGGGATCGGAACAGCGACTCCCAGGCGTCGACGGCGAGCTCGGTACTAGACGGCAACGGTTGACCCTTGCTCGGCCAGCATGCTCGCGTGGGTCGGCGGGTTCTCCGGAACGCCCTGAGGGCGTCGAGCTGCGAATTCCTCGCGCAGTACCGGGACGACCTCTTCGCCGAGTAGATCCAGCTGCTCGAGCACCGACTTCAGCGGCAACCCCGCATGGTCGATCAGGAACAGTTGACGCTGGTAGTCGCCGAAGAAGTCGGCGAAAGTCAGGGTCTTCTCGATGACCTGCTGCGGTGAACCGACGGTCAACGGAGTCTGCTCGGTGAAATCCTCCATCGTCGGACCGTGACCGTAGACGGGTGCGTTGTCGAAGTACGGTCGAAATTCGTTCACGGCATCCTGGCTGTTCTTTCGCATGAACACCTGGCCACCGAGACCGACGATGGCCTGATCTGCGCGGCCATGTCCATAGTGCTCGTACCGCTCGCGGTAGAGGTTGATGAGCGCGATGTAGTGCTCTTTCGGCCAGAAGATGTTGTTCGCGAAGAATCCATCACCGTGATACGCGGCGATCTCCGCGATCTCGGGGCTGCGAATCGAGCCATGCCACACGAACGGTGGGATGTCGTCGAGCGGCCGCGGTGTGGAGGTGAAGCTGTCGAGAGGCGTCCGGAAGTTGCCCTTCCAGGTCACGACGTCCTCGGTCCACAGGCGTCGGAGAAGTTGGTAATTCTCGAGGGCCAGCGGTATGCCCTGACGGATGTCCTGGCCGAACCATGGGTACACCGGCGCGGTGTTGCCACGGCCCATGATCAGGTCGACGCGCCCCTCGGACAGGTGCTGCAGCATCGCGTAGTCCTCGGCGATCTTCACCGGGTCGTTGGTGGTGATCAGCGTCGTGGACGTGGACAGGATCAGCTTCTCGGTCTGCGCGGCGATGTAGCCGAGCATCGTGGTCGGCGACGAGGGAACGAACGGTGGGTTGTGGTGTTCGCCGGTGGCAAAGACGTCCAAGCCGACCTCTTCAGCGTGCTTGGCGATGGTGACCATCGACTTGATGCGCTCGTGCTCGGTGGGCGCTCGACCTGTCGTGGGGTCGACGGTGACGTCGCCGACGCTGAAGATTCCGAATTGCATGGTCTGCTCCCTACCTGAAGTTCATGCATATGCATTGACTTCTCGCTCAACCCCGAGCGTAGGCAAACTATTTCCTTCAAGCCCACCCGTTTGCAACGCCACCGTTCGTTTACAACTGAAGTTTGCATTGTGAACGAATGGTGGGTGTGTAAACCGGCCGCAGCCGGTCAGCTACTCACCAGTGATGCCGTGCCCGACAGTGTCCGCACGTCGTAGGACTCGAGGGCGCCGTGGACGTAGCGATCACCGGCCACGTTCCCGCGGGTGGTGAACAGGACCGCGTAGCTGCCGAACGGGACCGGCTCGTTCTCGATGTTCACACGGGGGACGACCACGAGGAGGTGCGTCGAACTGTCGTCGTGGCTCTGTTCGGTGATCGCACGTATCTCGTACCCGAGATCCGATCGCGTGACTGCGGTCGACTCGAACGTGGCCCCACTCAGAACGATCTGCGCGACGAGCACGCCCGCGACCGATGCCGAATCGAGTGAACCTGTGATGTCGTCGCCGTCGAAAGTCCAGTGGTTCGCTGCTGTGTAAGACATGAGGGTAAGGCTAGACAAGAAGGTCGAAAAAAGAATTCCTTTCAGGACCCATCCGCTCCGCCACCTGCGGCGAATGACAGATGAGACGCCCGCCGCTGCTGTCGCCCCCGACCGCCGTCAGCTGTGGGCGTCTCCCTATTTCCCGTTGCACTGCTCCTCCACGGCACCGAGCTGATCTCGTCAGGCGGACTCGGCGCTGTCCGGGCCGCACTTGCGTCTGCGTAGCTGATCGAGGCGGCTCACGATCCTGTCGATATCCAGCCCGACGCAACCGTCGGCGAACGCGTCGAGCGGCGTCGACGAATGGAAGTCGGTCCGCACGTCGCCGTCGGAGAGAACGTCGACGAGGTTCGAGAATCTCTGCACGGCGTCGCGAGAGGCGTCCTTCAACTGGGGGATGTCGGTGATCGTCAGGACGCGTCGGTTCTCGATCATCGCGAGATAGTCGCCCGTCGACTTCGGGGTGTCGCAGAGCTCCGCGAAGGTGATTCCATCTTCCTCTCCGGCGACCGACCACGTGCCCGCTGCGAAGTGCGTTCGGGCACCCGCGAGAGTCCGGTAGTCCACCGGTCCGTCGACCAGGACCACCTGCATCCGTTCTGTCAGCAATTCGATCGTCGGGATGAACGCATCGTGGAACAGAGGATTGGGAAGCAGCCCGTCGGGTGGGTAGTTGGACGTGGTCACCAGCGCGATCTTTCGGGCGAACAGCGACTCCACCATTCGCGAGATGAGCCTGGCGTCGCCGATGTCATGGACGTGAAACTCGTCGAAGCACAGCAACTCGATCGTCCCCAACAGCTCGTCGAGCGCCTTTTCCAGTGAGAAACCGTGCCCGAAGTACGACGCGTGCAGGTCGCGGAAGAAGCTGTGGAAGTGGACTCGCTTCTTGGCGTCGGTGTCGACGCCCGACATGTAGCGGTCCAGGAGCCAGGTCTTTCCCCGCCCGACAGGACCCCAGAGGTACACGCCGCGGCAATCCGAGGTCGTCAGGACGTCGACTGCGGCTCGTTGTCGATCGTCGAGCGCGAACTCTGCGGCGAAAGCGTCCCGGGTGACAGCTGGTCTCATTTCTTGGACTCTACATATGTAGAGTGCTGTGCATGGAACGAAGAACTGTGATTGCCGACGCAGCGATAGATGTGATCGCCGAGTCCGGTCTTCGGGCTCTCACCCATCGAGGCATCGACGCCGCGTTGGACTTGCCCGCAGGGTCGACGTCCTACTACTTCCGCACGAAGAGTGGCCTGCTGTCGGCTGTCATCGATCGCATCACCGACTTCTCGCGGGTGTCGTTCGCTGGTGTGTCCGCCCAGCTCGGTAGCGATCCGGTCGACGTGACGGTTCGCTATCTCGAACACCTTGTCGCAGAACGTCGCAACCAACTCCGCGCCCGGCATTCCCTCTTGATCGACCCCAGTATCGACACCGAAGCGCGGACGCGTCTCGACGGATGTCTCTTCTCGGTCGACGGCGCTGTCGAACTGTTCGGGGATCGAGCCGTCGGCGAGGGGTATGTCGCCTTGTGCGAAGGGCTCGTCCTCGCGTCGTTGGGTCGCCGGAGCGGGCACGTCGACGTGAGGGTTCCGATCGTCACGTACCTGACAGGTGCGCGGAAGCTGTAGTTCACGAAGTCGTCGGTTGCCGGTCTTAGCATCGACCGACATGCGTCGATCAACTGTGCGTCGAATGATCCTGGTGGCTGTGTCCGGGATCGTCCTGGCCTCCTGCTCCAGCGCCTCCGAGAATCCAGTCGCGCAGGAATTCGATCTGCAAGCACACCGGGGCGGACTGGGTCTCGTCACCGAGAGCACCATCGAATCTTTCACCAATGCGCTCGAACTGGGCGTCACAACGCTCGAGCTGGACACTCAGATCACCGAGGACGGCATTGCCGTCGTGACGCACGATCGTCAGGTGTCCGCGAAGAAGTGTGTCGATACCGCGCCCACGGTCGAGGGGGATCTGGAGTTCCCCTACGTCGGAAGGTATGTCAACACACTGACATTCGCTCAACTGCAGACACTCGACTGTGGATTCACCCAACTCGCCGGCTATCCCGAGCAGCGAGTTGTTCCCGGTGCGAAGATGCCTACCCTGACCGCAGTCATCG
The DNA here is from genome assembly GCF_001647195.1 of Rhodococcus sp. EPR-157. Lineage (GTDB taxonomy): Bacteria > Actinomycetota > Actinomycetes > Mycobacteriales > Mycobacteriaceae > Rhodococcoides. Next base: position 70,150 of record NZ_LVCV01000161.1, read on the forward strand.
ACCTCGTGAAGTCCTTCGACGCAACGGATGTGAAGCTCAACATCGAGACGAAAGTCGAGGCGGGGAGCCCGTCGGAGACTGCGCCGCGCGAGCAGTTCGTCGACGTCGTACTCGACACCATCGACGACGCAGAGTTTCTCGATCGGGTGACGATCCAGAGCTTCGACTGGGGTTCGCTTCAGCTCGTCCGTGACGTCGAACCGTCGGTGCCCGTCGTCGCGTTGACCAACGGTGACTTCCTCCAAATCGGTCAGGATGGCGCTTCACCGTGGCTCGGCGGCCTCGACATCGACGACTTCGGCGGTGATCCGATCGCCGCGATCAGTTCGTTCGGAGCATCGGCATTCTCGCCGGTGCAAGGTACCCCGCAGAGCGGCAAAGTGAGTGATCCCGATTTCGAGCTGTATGTCACTCAGAAGATGATCGACGACGCGCATGCGTCTGGGATTCGCGTAATTCCTTGGACAGTCGACGATCCCGAGACCATGAACGTTCTCATCGACTTGGGTGTGGATGGGCTCATCACCGACTACCCAGACCGCGCGCGTGCGGTGCTGAGCGAACGCGGGATGGCATTGCCCCAGCCCGTCACGTCAGGTTCGTGAACTCTGACTCGGTCGCACGACGTCAGGTGGCGAAAATGGTTACGAGTGAGGAGCATTGACAGCCATCTGACCCTTTTGCCGACTACGTCGATGCCACTCCGGTAGCTACCTGAAGTCGTAGACCACGCCCGTGAGCTTCTCGCTGGCAACCCACAGCTGATCACCCAGCGCAGCGTCCTGCGCCTTTGCTGAGATCTTCGCGGGACCGGGTGCGCCGCGCGATTCGAACAGCGACTTCGGACCACTGTACGAACCCGGGCCACCACTTTCGAGTGCATACAGAGTGGGAAGTGCACCGGCTTTGGCGGATTGGGAAATGAACTTCAGTCCGATGGATGCGCCGATCGAGGCGATTTTCGAACTCCCAAGACCGTCGGGGCTGGTGTACAGCGCAGTTTCGGAGATGCCCGGGTGGGCGGCGTTGCTGGTGATCGGTATGCCGGCTTTGTCGAGCCGACGCTGCAGCTCCAGAGCGAACAACAGGTTTGCGAGTTTGGAGTTGGCGTACATCCGCTGCGGTTGGTAGCCCCTGGTCGCCTGCAGATCGTCGAAGTTCAATTTCGGGGCCTGCTTGTGGGCAACGGACGAGACCGTGACGACCTTCGCGTTGCCCGCAGCCCGCAGCTTCGGAAGAAGGTGACCTGTCAGAGCGAAGTGGCCGAGGTGATTGGTGCCGAACTGAAGCTCGAAGCCGTCCTTGGTCTCGGTCCGCTTCGACGGCATCATGACGCCGGCGTTGTTGATCAATACGTCTACCGCGTCGGGGGCGGACTCGGCGAACTCACGCACCGAACCGAGGTCGGCCAAGTCGAGGTGAGCGGTGTCGACGGTACCTTCGGGTGCTTGGGCGGCGATCTTCTGTGCCGCGGCATTGGCTTTGTCCATGTTGCGGCACGCCAGGGTCACATGGTCGCCCTGCTTGACCAACTCGAGTGCTGTGAAGTAACCGATTCCGGTATTTCCGCCGGTGAGGAGCACACG
>NZ_LVCV01000162.1 GCF_001647195.1 Rhodococcus sp. EPR-157
GGGAGCCGGTCGACCATTTCCCTGTAGGAACGGGCCGACCAGCGTCGCGTGCGTTCTTCGAGGCCGGCTACCGATCCTTGGAAGAGTTGTCGGGCGCGTCCGAATCGGAGCTCGCGAAACTGCACGGTGTCGGACCCAAAGCACTGCGCGTCGTCAAAGCTGCATTGGAAGAGCAAGGCCTTGCCCTGAATCCCTGAATCCCTGACTGACTGACTGGCTGGACTGTGGCTGACTTGAGTCAGAACGGCGGTGGTCGGTGCTTTTCGCGTTCGGTAACGATGGTGCGGTGTTCGATGAACTTGGCGCGGAGGTAGGTGGCGTCGGCGCGGGCTTGTGGGTCGGTGAGCCGTGCGATGTCACCGAGGCTCGGTGCTCCGCCATCGGTGCGGATGTTGAGTAGGTTGCTCCAGTTGTTGTCTTGATCGCTGATGTTGGTTTCCCACCACGTCGGTTCGTAGAGTTCTTCAGATGGCTCGGCAGGCGGCGATGTGGCGGTGTCCGGGGTGAGGGTGTCGTCGGGTTGCTCTTCGTAGCCGGTGCTCTCGTGTACGCCGCCCGCTGCGTCCGCTCCGCCCGCGGGGTTGGATAGTGGGTTCGGGTACGGCGGTGTGGGTCGCCGGAATCGTGTTCGGTGCACGAAATCGTCGGGCACGGTCACTGTTCCGTATGACGGTGGTGTGATGCGTTGTGTTCCGACGCCGGAGCGCCAATAGATGCCGTTGCCGTCGAGTTTCGCGCACGCCCATAGCCGTAGCGTTTTCGCATGGTGATGATAGGGGCACAGTGGGTGCAGGTTCGCCAGGATGGTCCACCCTCCGGCCGATGGGTCGTGGTGGTCGAACGGGACGATGTGGTCTTTTGTCGCAGCGTGCTGCGGGCACACTGCAGCCCGGGAAGGTGCACGTGGAGTACGTTGCCCGCACCAACGCCACGAGTGTTGCTGTGGGGCGGTAGGTTAACGCCCCCGGCGGCGGAGTGCTGTGTCCTCCGTGTCCGTCCGGGTGTATTCCCTCGGTCAGTGTCGGATCGGCTGCAGCAGCGGCGAGGAACTCTGCGATCGCTGCCGAGAGTGCCACTTCCTGCCCGAGTGGTGCGGACGATGTCGGTGTATCGGGGCGTGCGGATCGTCGCGCAGTCGGTGGAAGTGGTGCCGGTGGGCGGCTGCGTCCGCGCGCGATCAGCCTCTTCGCGCGGGGGTTGGTGCCGGCGCGGTCCGCTTTGGGCCTACCTCGACGCGGTACACCGCCGCCGTCCGATGCAAGGCTGTCCGGTTTGCCTGCGTCACTGTCTGGTTCGTCACTGTCTGGTGCGCCACTGTCTGGTGCAGCGCTGTTCGGGCATGCAGCCGCGTCGGCGTCCGCCGTGCTCTCGGGATCCGCAGCGTCCTCAAAACCCGCCGGGCCGACCTCGGAATCTGCTGTGCCCTCGTTATTTTCGGCGCTGTCCGGATCCGAGCCATCCGAGGTATCAGCTGTGTCGGTATCGGGTTGCTCGTCGTGGCCTTCTTTCTGGTAGGCCTGCGCTGCGTCCCACATGTCCGACAGAAGTGCCCGCCAGCGTGCATCGGTGGCGAGGAGACGTACCAGTTCGGGGTCCAGGACGGTGCCATCGGCGAGGGTAGCGGGGTTCTCGTTCAGCCCCAACAGCGTGTCGAGGTCGATGTGAATGTTGATCAGCGGTGCGCGGCGCGGGGCGACGAACTGCGCCGATGCTGCCACCGGGCAGAACTCAGTTCCGCACTGACACACCAACGATTCTTCGCGATGACACAACGCGAGCAGGGCATATCCGCGCAGTTGCTTCTTCGTCCGGGGATCGTTCGAGCAGACCGTCCCGGCGAGTTCGTCGAGAATCGCATCGCACTCGGCACCTTCGAGCATCGTCATCTTCGACACCAACGTCGCGATCCCGTCGTTGCCTCGACGTATATCTGCGCAGCGTTCCTCGGACACCGCCCTGCTCTGCGCCGCCGCAGCTTCCTCCGGGTCATGGCTGATCCACAGTCGCCAGATGTTCTCCCTGAGCGCTTTGGCGTTGCACCGCAACGCTGCCGCGAGGACATCGGCTTCGAGCGTAGACACTGTGCAGTCGCTGGCACGAACCAACGTCAACGCGATGGTACGCACCCGCGGGTAGTCGAGATCGCCGGCAGTGAACGCCGCATCGACGGCGGGCAGCCGCCACGCCAACTGATTGGCTACCGCGATCATCTCTCGCGTCACCGTCCGTGACAACGACAACGCCACGGCTGCGTCACATTCGGTGCTGTGTTGTGCCCGGCCGACATTGGGTTCCATATCCCCGTGATCGGCCCCGAGTAGGTGCACATCCATCTCGGCAGCCAACCGGATCTCCGAGAGCTCGTGCACCTCGTGCACCATCACCGCCGAGGCACGGTTCTCCGCTTGGCGTGCAGCAGCTAGACGCGTCACCGACTCCGATGCAGCCTTGTCCGCATCGGAACGAATACGAGAAGAGCCCCCCGGCCGTGTCATAGCTCGACAGTAATCGAACTGATGTTCGAATACAACCCCAAATCGACTGTGCGGAAAGAAAGTCCGCTTGAATGGGAAACTACCTACCGTCCCGCCCGCCCGCGGTGCTCGAGTCCTGCGTGGTCACCCAGTCCCGGACTGCGGCGGCGAATTCCTCAGGCGCGTCGGACTCCACGTAGGTGCCGGCCCCCTTGACGATCACTGTCTTGTGGTCGGTGAAGGTTGCTTCCAGGCGCTCGCGCTCCTGGGGACGGAATGCGATGTCGGCGCCACCCCATATGATCAGCGTCGGCAGGTGGGCCAGGCTGGTAAGGCCCGACTCCAACTCTGCGAAGAAGTTCCGGCCGGCGAGAATTCGACCGGGAAGAACGGCGGAGGCCTGCCGTCGTTCCGGGGTGTCGAGCGCCCGCCGGTAGTGGGTCATCTCGGCTTCGGTCGGCCTTCGTCGTCGATGGCCCGTCGGGATAAAGGCGTTGACGAGGAGGTTGAATCGCCTGACCAAGAAGCGAACAGGGAGTCCGCCGATGATCCGCGAGAACGCTTCGAAGTGGAGAATTCCATTGACCGGCCACGCCCATGTATTGACGAGTACCAGCCGATCGACGACGCCAGGACGTCTCTGCGCGGCGGCCATGCCGATCGGACCGCCCCAATCCTGCCCGACCAGGATGACCTCTTCGAGGCCGAGCGCGTCGAGGAACCCGGTGACCACGTCTGCGTGCTCCTCGGGCAGGTAGCGGTATCCGGGCCCCGGCGTGGACAGTCCGAAGCCCGGGTAGTCGAGTGCGACACAACGGAAGTCGTCGGAAAGTGCGCTGATCACGTCGCGAAACAAGAACGACCACGTTGGATTGCCGTGCAGCATGAGCAGAGTGGGGCCGGTTCCCTCGTCGACGTAGTGGACGGTGTGCCCACCGATATCGACGAAGCGACTTTCGAATGGAAACAGGTCGTCGTCGACCCAGTCGGGTCGAACGCTCTTCGTCGTGTCGGCCATGTCGGGCCCTCCCGGATCGTGCGTCAAGGTAGGCTTTAATATCACACAACTACTTGAGTTTCTCAAGCGATAGGAGGGCTTGATGCGAAGCTACGGCCAGTACTGTGGGCTCGCCCGCTCCCTCGAGGTCGTCGGGGACCGGTGGAATTTGCTCATCGTCCGCCAGCTCCTCGTCGCTCCGGCCCGCTACCGTGATCTGGTAGACGGGCTCCCCGGCATCGCGACCAACCTTCTCGCTGATCGACTTCGGGACCTGGAGGAATCGGGCGTGGTCGAGCGGAGACTAGCCGGGTCGGGCAGCGTCGTAGAGTACGTCCTGACGCCGTGGGGTTCCGAGCTACGTGAGCCGATCGAAAGCCTGATCCGGTGGTCGACGCCGCTGATGGTCCGTGGGCCCGCCAGCGACTCGTTCCGCCCCGAATGGCTCGCCCTTGCCGTCCCTGCCCTGCTCGACAAGCGGGTCAAGGTCCGCCGCGCGGCGACGGTCGGTCTCGACATCGGCGATCAGCGGCTGCAACTCCGCGCAACGCGCGCCGGCTTCGAGGTCGGCCCGCAGGACGGCCGCGAACGCGATGCCACCCTCCGAGCAGACCCCGCGTATGTGCTCGGCCTCGCTGCTGGTGCTCTCACGCTGAGCGACGCGCATGCCCTCGGGGTGGTCGAGGTCGAGGGCGACGAGTCGGTCGTCCGAACTGTCTTCGCCGCTTGACCCAGGGCCTCACAAATCTCGTTTGTGGCCATACAAGAACGAACCATCTACCGTCCGAGGCTGTCGAGGACGATCGTCTAACTCCATGGTCCAGATACTGCACGCATCCAGGAAGCTGGGTTCGTCGACGCCGGGAGCGGGCACGCTCGGGCCCCGGCGACTGCAGGGCACACTCGATCGCCCCGGCCAAGTGTTCGAACACATCACCCCCAACTGGTTCGCGTCGGTGATGGGAACCGGCATCGTTGCTACCGCCGGAGCGACGCTGCCTGTGCACGTGCCTGGCCTGCACGTGTTCGCGACGGCGGTCTGGGTGATCGCGTCCACCGCGCTCGTCGCGCTGTCGGTCGCATTCGTCGTGCACTGGGTTCGTCACCGTCGGAATGCCCGCGCTGCCGTCGAGGATCCGGTGATGGTGCAGTTCTACGGCGCACCGCCGATGGCCTTGCTGACGGTCGGCGCAGGCACAATGCTGCTGGGCGAAGACCTGATCGGCACCGGGGCGGCGACAGCTGTCTTCGTCGTCCTGTGGTCGGCCGGCACCGTCCTGGGTCTGATCACCAGCGTGGCGGTGCCGTATTCGATGATCACCCGTCCCGCGGACGGACGGGTGAGACCGCTTCCTGCCTGGCTGATGCCAGTCGTACCGCCGATGGTCTCCGCGTCGACCGGTGCATTGTTGCTCCCGCATGTTGCCGAGGGACAGTGGCGCCTGACGATGCTCGGCGCTTGCTACGCGATGTTCGGACTGTCCCTGCTCATCGGCATCATGACCATGACGCTCATATACGGACAGCTCTTCAGCGGCGGCTCCCCGCCGGTTCAGGCGGCCCCGACGGTCTGGATCACGCTCGGTCTCATCGGCCAATCCATCACTGCCGCAAACCTGCTCGGCGCGGACGCAGCTCTGGTGTTCGTCGGCCCGAACTCCGCGGTCGCCACTGGTCTCGAGGTCTTCGGCGTCGTCTACGGGTTGATCATGGGCGGATGGGGCTTCCTGATGTTCTGCCTCGCGATGGCGTTGACGGCGCATTCCGCCCGGCGAGGGTTGTCGTTCTCGTTGACGTGGTGGTCGTTCACCTTCCCGATCGGTACTTGCGTCACCGGTGCGACAGCACTGGCGGCGGCCACGGGATCCACCGCGTTGGTCGGACTCGCCGCGCTCCTCTACGTACTGCTTCTCGCGGCCTGGGTCACGGTGGCGGCCCGCACGGCGCATGGGTCGCTACGCGGCGGACTACTGGGTTAGAGTGCATTCGACCGAACCGCAGAGGAGGTGCTACCCGTGGACCGTTGTCCAAGTTGGGCGCTCCTTTTCCTCCCGGACCGGTAGGAGAGCGCCCCAGGCGTTCGAAAGGCTGCTCGATGCCTCATCCTCGATTCCTCCCGGCCGTCACTCGAACTCTCCGATCGGCAGGGTGCGTATTCGCCGAATCGGAAGCCGAGCTACTCGTCGACACGTTTGTCGGTGACGATCTCGAAAACGCAGTCGCACAACGTATCCTCGGTACTCCGCTGGAACAGATCCTCGGATGGGCCGAATTCTGCGGTCTGCGCATCGTCGTCGAACCCGGGGTGTTCGTGCCGCGGAGACGAACCGAACTACTCGTACGACTGGCCGCGACGTCGAGGCCGCGCACCGTCGTCGATATCTGTTGTGGTTCAGGGGCAGTCGGCACTGCCCTTGCACATATGCTCGACGGCCTCGAGCTGCATGCTTCTGACATCGACACTGCAGCGGTGCGGTGTGCCCGCCGCAACGTCGAGTCTAGGGGAGGGCACGTGTATGCGGGTGATCTGTATGCGTCTCTCCCGGAGGAACTCCGAGGCCACGTCGACGTGATCGTCGCAAACGCCCCCTATGTGCCCACCGACGCCATCGGCTCGATGCCGCCCGAAGCACGGGACCACGAGCCGAGGGTTGCACTCGACGGTGGCGTCGACGGACTCGACGTGCAGCGCAGAGTCGCCTCCGATGCCACCGGGTGGCTGACCCCGAACGGACGACTCCTCATCGAGACCAGCGTCCGGCAGGCCGAGCGCACCGCGCAGATCGTCGTCGCAGCAGGCTTCGACGCCGACATCGTGCACGACGACGAGCTCGACGGCACGGTAGTCATCGGGAGAGCATGTCGCTGAGGCTCCCTGCAACGGTGTAATTCTGCTGACGGAGAACACGGCCACCTCGGGGAACACCGCTGACGGCAAACAAGTTGAGTCGTCGTAGCTCAACTTCATGGAGGTGTCGTCATGTCCGAACCCATCCGTCTACCCGTCCTGTTCCTGACCGACCCCGTCGTACTTCCCGGCATGGTCGTGCCGGTACAGCTGGACGAAGCCGCCCGCGCCGCCATCGATGCCGCCGGAATTTCCGCCGACGCACTGTCGGGCGGGGGCAAGTTGCTCGTCGCTCCGCGTCTCGACGATCGTTATGCTTCCTACGGTGTCATCGCGTCCGTTGTACAGATGGGTCGTCTTGCGACGGGTGAACCGGCCGCCGTCATCAAGGCCGAACAACGGGCCCACATAGGCCACGGGGTCAGCGGCCCCGGAGCCGCACTGTGGGTCGAAGCCGACATCGTGACCGAATCGGAGGCCGACGCCCGTACCATCGACCTCGCTCGCGAGTACAAGCAGCTCGTCGTCGCCATGCTCCAGCGGCGCGACGCCTGGCAGGTCATCGATTCGGTCAACAAACTCGTCGAACCCGGCGCCATCGCCGACACTGCAGGCTATGCCTCGTACCTCACGGACGTGCAGAAGCGCGAGTTGCTCGAAACGCCCGACGTCGGTGAGCGTTTGACGATGTTGATCGACTGGACCAAGTCGCACCTCGCCGAGGTGGAGGTGAACGACAAGATCTCCAGCGATGTTCGTGACGGTATGGAGAAGACGCAGAAGGAGTTCTTGCTCAGGCAGCAACTCGCGGCGATCCGGAAGGAACTCGGCGAGGACGAACCCGACGGTGCGGACGACTACCGTGGTCGCGTCGAGGCAGCAGACCTGCCGGAAAAGGTGCGGGAGGCCGCGATGCGCGAGGTCGGCAAGCTCGAACGCTCCAGCGATCAGAGCCCGGAATCCGGTTACATCCGAACGTGGTTGGACACCGTGCTCGATCTCCCATGGAACGAGGCCACCACCGACGAGACCGACATCGTCGCCGCCCGGGCAATTCTCGACGCCGATCATCATGGTCTCGACGACGTGAAAGACCGCATCGTCGAATTCCTCGCGGTGCGTGCACGACGCGCGGAGCGTGGTCTCGAACTCGTCGGCGGTCGAGGGTCGGGCGCCGTCATGGTTCTGGCCGGTCCGCCCGGTGTCGGCAAGACCTCGCTCGGTGAATCGGTCGCGCGTGCATTGGGCCGCAAGTTCGTTCGCGTCGCGCTCGGCGGTGTCCGTGACGAGGCGGAGATTCGTGGACACCGTCGCACCTACGTCGGAGCGTTGCCGGGGCGTATCGTTCGCGCGATCGGAGAGGCGGGATCGATGAACCCCGTCGTGCTCCTCGACGAGATCGACAAGGTCGGAGCCGACTACCGAGGCGATCCGAGTGCTGCTCTGCTCGAAGTCCTCGATCCTGCACAGAATCACACGTTCCGTGATCACTACCTGGACCTGGATCTCGATCTGTCCGATGTGGTGTTCCTGGCGACGGCCAACGTGATCGAACAGATCCCGCCCGCGCTGTTGGACCGCATGGAACTCGTGACCATCGACGGATACACCGAGGACGACAAGGTCGTCATCGCACGGAATTACCTGCTGCCGCGTCAGTTGAACAGGGCTGCAGTGAATTCCGACGAGGTCGACGTCACCGACGGCGCCCTCCGCAAGATTGCAGCCGACTACACCCGCGAGCCAGGTGTGCGGCAGTTCGAACGTCTTCTTGCCAAGGCACTGCGAAAGGCAGCAACGAAGCTAGCGACGGAATCCGGCCCGCTGCATGTCGACGAAGCCGGCCTCGTCGACTATCTAGGACGGCCGCGGTTCACGCCGGACGTTCACGAACGTACGGAAGTGCCAGGTGTGGCAACAGGACTCGCCGTGACCGGGCTCGGTGGTGACGTCCTGTTCATCGAGGCCGCATCCACCGAAGGGAAGCCGGAGTTGGTGCTCACCGGGCAGCTCGGCGACGTCATGAAGGAGTCGGCGCAGATCGCGCTGTCCTACGTTCGTTCGCACGCAGCGAATTTCGGCGTCGACCCAGCCGCGTTGGACCGCAGCATCCACGTTCACGTTCCTGCTGGTGCTGTTCCCAAGGACGGGCCGTCAGCAGGCGTCACGATGGTGACTGCCCTGGTGTCGATGGCGACCGGACGCCCGGTCCGCTCCGACGTCGGGATGACGGGTGAGGTGACGTTGAACGGTCGGGTGTTGCCGATCGGGGGCGTCAAGCAGAAACTGCTCGCGGCGCAGCGCGCCGGATTGACGACCGTGTTCATTCCGGCCCGGAACGAAACCGATCTCGACGACGTGCCGGCCGAGGTGCTGAGCGCTCTCGACGTGCGTCCGATGACGGACGTCGCGGACATTCTTGCCCTCGCTCTGGAAGAGCCGGCCGATCTTCTGGAGAAGGTCTCTTGACCTCGAGTTGCGTCGAGGTTCTAGCGTTGTCGACATGAGCATGGAAGTCACTGCCCGGAACCAGTTGTATCGGACGATGAATGCGTCCACGCAACAGACGCAGTTCTCGGCTGTCACAGCACGTCGGATACTGCGTTTCGCCCGCCCCCACCGCGACAAGCTCGTCGGATTCATGGTTCTCAGCGTCGTGCTTGCTGTGTTGGCGGTGGCGACGCCGGTGTTGGCGGGCCGTGTCGTCAATGCGATCGTCGACGGCGATTCGTTCGACGTCGTGCTGCGGCTGTCGCTGCTGATCGCGCTGATCGCCGTCGTCGACGCCGGGTTCGGGCTCCTGAACCGGTGGTTGTCCTCGAACATCGGTGAAGCGCTGATTCTCGACCTCCGGACTGCGGTATTCGATCATGTGCAGCGAATGCCCATCGCGTTCTTCACGAGAACTCGAACCGGGGCGCTCGTGAGCCGCCTGAACAACGACGTCATAGGTGCGCAGCGCGCGTTCAGTGACACCCTGTCCGGCGTCGTCAGCAATTTCGTGACGCTGATTCTGACGTTGATCGTGATGATCGGAATATCTTGGCAGATCACCCTTCTGGCGCTGATCATCCTGCCGGTCTTCGTGATTCCGGCGAGGCGGATGGGTAGGCGGCTCGCGCGTCTTCAACGCGAAGCGGCAGAACACAATTCGGCGATGAGCACCCAGATGACGGAACGGTTCTCTGCTCCGGGAGCAACGCTCGTCAAATTGTTCGGGCAACCGGAAGTCGAGTCCGAGGAGTTCGCGGTCAGGGCTTCTCGCGTGCGCGATATCGGGGTGCGAAGCGCGATGGTGCAGACCGTGTTCGTGACGGCATTGACGCTCGTGTCGGCGCTGGCTCTCGCCGTTGTCTACGGCCTCGGCGGGTTCTATGCATTGCGTGGGCAGCTCGATCCGGGGTCCGTTGTGGCGCTGTCGCTACTGCTGACCAGGCTCTATTCTCCGCTGACGGCGCTTGCGAGTGCGCGTGTCGAAGTGATGAGTGCGCTCGTCAGCTTCGAGCGGGTATTCGAGGTGCTCGATCTGGTACCGCTCATCGAGGACAAGCCCGACGCTGTCGAGGTACCGGACGGACCGGCATCGGTCGAACTCCGCGATGTGCGCTTCGCATATCCGTCGGCGGACAAGGTCTCGCTCGCCTCGTTGGAGGAGGTCGCGTTGCTCGATTCGCGCGGCGGTGACGAAGTTCTGCACGGAGTGTCCTTCGTTGCAGAACCCGGCCAGATGGTTGCACTCGTCGGGACCTCGGGCGCGGGCAAGTCGACGATCGCGCAGCTGATAGCGCGCCTGTACGACGTCGACAGCGGTTCGGTCCGTCTGGGCGGTACCGATGTTCGAGATCTCACTGCGAGTTCGATTCGCAGCACCGTGGGGATGGTGACGCAGGACGGTCATCTCTTCCACGACTCGATCCGCTCCAACATCGTCCTGCCGCGACCGGAAGCGACCGACGCCGAAGTGTGGGACGCGTTGCGTCGAGCACGGTTGGAAGAGCTGGTGAAGTCATTGCCCGACGGGCTCGCCACCGTCGTCGGAGAGCGCGGTTACCGATTGTCCGGCGGCGAAAGGCAACGTCTGACGATCGCCAGACTGCTCATCTCGCGGCCGCGCGTCGTCATCCTCGACGAGGCCACCGCGTCGTTGGATTCGACGTCGGAAGCAGCGGTGCAAGCGGCCCTCGGTGAGGCTCTCGCCGGCAAGACCTCGGTGGT
>NZ_LVCV01000163.1 GCF_001647195.1 Rhodococcus sp. EPR-157
ACGAACTCCTCGCAGCGGGTGGCCGCTACGAGGAGCTTCATCGAACTCAGTTCGCTGCTGTGTGAATCTGCGTCAGCAGTTGCTCGGCGCGGGCACACCCTTGAATCGGGCGTCGATCCATTCCAGGGCCTGAGGGAGGCCGAGTACTGCTGCGGTGAGGTGGTCGTTGCTCGGTACCAATACTTGTGTGACCGGAACTCCCGCCGCGCAGTACCGGCCGATGGTGTTGGTGATCGACGAGACCGGGATGAGCACATCCGTCGGGCTGTGCCACTCGAAGAAGGGGGCCTTCGGAACACCGGGGTACAGCTCGACGCTGTTCTCGTTGACTGCTGCGACCATCTCCGGACTTTCCATGAGGTTCAGCGAGCCGGCCACCATCATCGCGCTCTTGCCGGCACCGACCGCAAGGATGTCGTTGGTGCAGGCGTTCTGCAGCTGCGCTGCCATCTGCTGGCCGAGTGGGTTGAGTTGCTGGCTGATCGGAATCCTCGTCGGGTACTCACGCTCGAGTCCCAGAGCAGCGGCGAACGCAAGACCGAACGCCGGGTGCGGGCTGAAGCCGAGATCGCGGGCCATTCGCTCGAGGTTCATCGGTGCACCGCCCGCCGCGCTACCCACGATGTTGAGTTCGGGGGCGTACTCGTTCTGCAGCGCTGCGGCCCATGCCGTCGCCATGCCACCGCCGGAATAGCCGGCCAATGCCACCGGACTCTGTTGAACCTGAAGTGGGTCGAAACGTTGGGTCGCGCGAATGCTGTCGAGGACGATCTGTCCGCCCAACTTCGCGGCACCGTATGCACTGTTGGGGCCGAGATGATCGGCGATCACCACCGTCCACCCACGCTGCAGCGCCCCGTTGAGAGCGGGCGCCTCGCGGATCACCACATTCGGATCCTGCGTCCACAGAGCCTGCGACGGTGCACACTCGAGGCCGAGTGCATTGATGATGTGCTGGTACGACAGCACTGGCCCGTTCGGGGCCTTGTTCTTGGGGGCGATCACCGTGTTGATCGCCGCGATGGGTTCGCCGGCGGAGTTGGTCGAGCGGAACCGGAGCTGCCAGACATCGACGTCGACGAATCCCGCAGGAGGGGGCATCGGACGGCTCGAGATGATGTCACCGGGGTTCTTGGCTTCGAGGTCCGGTACCGGTGCATAGAAGACGTCGGCAATCGGCGTCGGCTCCAACGGATTCGCTGCTGCTGGCCCCGCTGCGATCACCGCAGAACAGGCGATCGCGCCTGCCATGACGGCAGCCCCGACCAGTTTGAATGCGCGCATAGCGTTGGATTCCCTCCCGAAAAGACTGTGATTGCCGAGCGCAAGCTCGCCTCTCCATACCCCACCGAAAACGATATAGAAAAAACGGACCTGCTCGTTACGCTTTCCCCGGAAATGATGCCCGAAGGGTGCTCAGGGCTGGATTTTATGGCATCCGAACTACTTGTGGCCAGTGGGCTAGGGATTGCTCTCGAGAACGACGTCGCGAGGTTGTTTGTCGTCACGGAGGCCACGCCAGCTCGGGTGCCGCAGGTGCATCGAGTCGGTCCACTCGCTGAAACGGACCTCGCCGACCAGCGATGGTGTGACCCACACTGCATCTTTGCGATCGGCCGTCGGGAGTCTGTCGGTGAACGGCGATTCCTCGCATTCGAGCGGAGCCAGCAGCTCCGCCAACGCGTCGAGGGCACGGTCGGTGAAACCTGTGCCCACTCGGCCGAGGTACCGAAGTGAGCCCTGCTCCGGCACATCACTCTGTTCCGGGACACCGACCAGCAACGAGCCCATACCCCCTCCTCGGCGTCCACGGCCGCGTCGCCAGCCGCCGATGACGACTTCCTGCGTGCGCCAGTTCTTCGTCTTGATCCACGTCCTTGCCCGTTTGCCGGGTTGATAGATGGAGTCGACGCGCTTGGCGACCACTCCCTCCCACCCGCGTTCGACGCTGCTCGCGAGCGCGTCCTGCGCGGAGCCGGTCAACGCTTCCGGGACGAGGACCGAGTCCAGGCCGGTGGTGAGTAGTTCCAGAAGTCGGCGTCGGTCGGAGTACTTCTTCTTCAGCAGTGACGTGCCGTTCAGGTAGAGCAGATCGAACGCGACGAAGCGGACGTCCCTGCCCGTGCTGCTCTGCAACATCTCGAAACTGGTGATTCCATCGGCGTCGAAGACTACCGCTTCACCGTCGAGAACGGCCTCGTGTTCGCGCAGGTCCTCGGCGAGGTCCGAGAATCCAGCACCGAATCGCTCGGTGAGGTCATTTCCCGATCGCGACTCCAGCTTCATGTCGCCGTGCGCAAATCGGGCGATGACGCGGAAGCCGTCCCACTTCCCCTCGAACGCCCAGTCGCCGTCGGGCAGATCGGTGATGTCACCCGCTGTGGCCAGCATCGGCAGAATGCTCTTCGGGAGTTCGCTCGCGGGCCTGTCCTTCATCAGGTGCATCAGCCACTGATTGCTCTTGGTCTTGATCAACGCGAACCGGCCACGTGCTTTTACGCCGTGCAGGACCACTATGACTTCGTCCTCGCGCCACTTCTCGAGTTCGTAGGTACCCGAGTCCCAGATGGATACCTCGCCGCCGCCGTACTCGCCCTTGGGGATGCTGCCCTCGAACGTCGCGTACTCGAGCGGGTGGTCCTCGGTGTGGACGGCGAGACGATTCTGGCCCGGGTCGTCGGGAATGTTCTTCGGGACCGCCCAGGACACGAGGACGCCGTCGTGTTCGAGTCGAAAGTCGTAGTGCAGCCGACGGGCGTGGTGTTCCTGGATGACGAAGGTGTCGTCGTTGCCGCGCGGTTCGGCGCCCACGGGAATCGGCTCGGACGTCTTCTTCGGGCTTCGCTTGCTGCGGTAGGTGGCGAGCTTGTCGGGCACGGGCGGTGCATCGGCGGCGTGCTCGTCGAGGGGCGGATCCAGCTCGGCGAGGAGGTCACCGTCGTCGTGGAAGCGTTGTAGTACCTCCTCGAACCTCAGCTGTTCGAGGCCGGACGATTCCAGTTCCTCCCAGGAACGAGGCGCAGCGACGGTCGGTGTGGATCGCCCACGCATCGAGTACGGCGCGACCGTCGTCTTCTTGCCGTTGTTCTGCGACCAGTCGACGAACACCCTTCCGGTGCGCTTCGCCTTGGACATCGTCGCGGTGACGCGGTCAGGTGATCGCTCTTCCAGGAGCGTCGCCACCTGCTTGGCGACGGTCGACGCCCCGGACGGAGTCAGCGGTTTCTCCAACGGAACGTAGAGGTGGATGCCTTTGCTGCCGCTGGTGACCGGAAACGCGGTGAACCCGATCTCGGCGATCATGTCCCTGATCTCGCATGCCACCTCGGCGCACCGACCGAGGTCGACGTCGTCACCGGGGTCGAGGTCGAACACCATCCGCGTCGCCGGACCCGGTGTGTTGCCGTCGAAGCGCCACTGCGGGACGTGCGCCTCGATGGCTGCCTGCTGACCGAGCCACGCCAGATCCGCAGCCGTCGAGAACAGTGGGTACGTCACCACCCGATCGGAATGCTGCATGTCCCGACGGTCGAGCCACTCCGGAGCCGAGGACGCCAGGTTCTTCTCGAAGAACGACGATTGGTCGACGCCGTTCGGCCAGCGTTTACGGGTCACTGCCCGGCCCGCCATGTGGGGGAGCATCGCCGGCGCGATGGCCGTGTAGTACTCGATGATCTGGCTCTTGGTGGTCCCGGTCTCAGGGAACAGCACCTTGTCCAGGTTGGTCACCGAGACTTTTCGCCCCGCGATGTCGAGCGACGCCATTGCCCAAGGCTAACGGTCCGCGTCGGCTGCCGCGCCGGACCTGTGCCAAGCTCGAAGGATGGCAAAGATCAGTGTCTCGGTGGAAATGCCCGAAAATCCGCAGGGTGCGTGGGACAAGGCGTCGGCGCTCGATCGATTCGACGAATGGATGACGATCCACGGCGGCTGGTGCAGTCCGCCGCCGAAAGAACTGAACAAGGGCACCAAAGTCGAGTCCCTCGTCAAGGTCAAGGGCTTCAAGAACACGATCAAGTGGACCTTCACGGAGTTCCAGGAACCCAAACTCATCGAGATGTCGGGCAAGGGCAAGGGTGGCGTCAAGATCTCGCTGACCATCCACGTGAAAGAGCACCCGGAGGGATCCGAACTGACTCTCGACGCCTACTTCGGTGGCGGTGTCCTCTTCGGCCCCGTCGGCACAGTCGTCGCGCGTGCCCTCGACACCGACGTCAAGCAGTCGGTGGCGAACCTGGCGGCGCTGGAGTAGTTCTTGGGAACCGATCGGGCCTCCGCTGCGTCCAACAGTGTGACTGTGCAATCGGTGCTGACGGGGGTTTCGCTATGTCGCTGGAAGTGGACGTCTTCGCGTTGCGGGTATTTTCGAGTTCGACCGAAACCGTCGCTGCGAAGCTGGAGGAATTGAGCCACGCCGAGAGGCTCGCAGTCCTGGTCAGGGCGGTGCCCGGCACCGGCGTCGGCGCACTGGCTACCCGACTCGATCGGATCGTGTCGGAACAAGTCATGTCGGCATCACGGAAGGTGAGTTCGTCGGCAAATTCGCTTGCAGCCTCCGCCGTCTCCTACCGAAACGCAGATGACGCGCACGCAGTCGGCCTATCCGCCGTCCCCGGATCCGGGGCGCGCGGCGTTCCGAAGAATCTGTGACGGTCGGGGTCTACTCCGTGAAGGAGTGGGCAACGGACACATTCGTGGACGCGGGGGCGGCGCTTCGATCGCTACACGAAGAACTAGCGAACAGTGCAGCGGATGTCTCGCGAAACGTCGACGGTCTACTCAGCGTGTGGCACGGATCCACTGCCGAAGCGGCCAGTACGCAGTTGTTCACTCACCGGGACGGCCTCGACCGACTATCGGTCGAAGTCGGCAACCTCGCCGCTCGGCTCGGTAGAAGTGGTGAAGAGTTGTCGAATGCAAGAACACATGTCCTTGCTCTGGTGGGCGACGCCGAGAGCGCTGGATTCGCCGTCGCGGATGACGGGAGGGTTAGTGCCGCCGCTCGGATCGCTGCGCTGGAGGCGTCCGGCGATGCCGTCGGGCATGGCGCCGCGGAAGAAGTTCGCAACCAGTGCCAGGCCCTGACTCTGGAAATCGTTCATGCGCTTCGTCGAGCCGACGATGCAGTGGACCAGGTGGAAAAGGATCTCGCGGCCGCAGCCGACGCATTCGAAGGAGGCGACACGCCAGCGGCGTTGTTGGGATCGCTGCCGTCACCGACGGGTAGTGAATCGATAGGGCCCGCTGGCGGCTACTGGGACGTCGACTACTCCACACCGTTGCCGAACGACCAGATGCCATACGGGCCTTACGACACATCCACCATCGCGATCGATCCTGAGGCCGAGGGAAACACCGGTCCATGGACCGCACCGTTGAGCATTGTCGAAGATCCGGCGAATCCGGATGCAATCGTGGCGACCGCACAGACGCAGTATCGAATTCGCGTGGTGGGTGCGACACCGACCGACCACCAGGTGATCTTGGTCGACGGGACTAACTACCCCGCGACGTACCACGAATACGAGTACGAGATCCAAGAATCGTCGCGCATCACGAATCACATCGAGCCGGGTCTCGACGCCATATATCCCGGAGCTTGGTCCGATTGGCAGCCGCTCACCTACGACGACATCATGGCCCTGCAGAATCAGTACCCGGAGGACGTGATCTATGTACCTCGATAGAAGGCGATGGGCTGCAACCGCAGTGTCGATGGCATGCGCAGCGACGATCGTGACGGGGTGCAACGGGGTCGGCGGTCCATCGGATTGCGAGATCGCCGATGAGATCGACTCATCGATCAGTCCGCTTCAGCGCGAGCTGCAGGACGACGCGCTGAGCGGATACGAAGACCCCATCGAATATCGCCGACATGTCGCCGACCTGTACGAGCAGATCGGCGACGACATCACCGCGTCTGTTCGGCGTATGGACGAGGGGGAAGTGAAGGACGCGGCAACGAGCCTTGCCGGAAGCTATACCGCACTCGCCGAGTCCATCGAGCACGATATTTCGGCGACCGGTGGGCACTCCGCGGACACCGCCCGCGGAAACGACCTTCTCGACGCGCTGGCTCGATCCACCGCTGACTACCGAGCTCAGTGCGACTGAGGCTCTCCGTCCACCGCGCTGGTGCCGGGACCGCCGTCGGCGGCTGTGTTCCCGACAACACCACCACCGCCGTAGGCACCCGGAAGTGGATGACGGAACTCGTAGTGTCGTCCGGCGCGTCTGCGGGTCTTGATCGTTCGGGCAAAGAACCAGAACGCAGCAATCACTGCCGCCGGAACCATCACGATCAGGATCTCCACGTCTTGACCAGTCCCTTCCCGCGATCCGAATGTGTTCCCGCGATCCCGATTGCACTCGCGGGAACACAATGCACTCGCGGGAAACCAGGGGCATTCGCGGGAAACCGCTGGGTCCCACCAAGGGCCCTGTCTACGCCGACTGTCGTGTTCGGCGCAACCACCACAGCCCGGCGATCGGGAGCACCACCGGGATGAACACGTAGCCCTGGCCGAAGTGGGACCACACCGTCGCGTCGGGGAAGTCCTCGGGCTGGATGTAGCTCAGAGCGCCGATGGCGAGCACACCGACGAGTTCGATGATGCACGAGATGGTCACGACCCGGCGTGAGGCTTCGGTGGCGCGCGCGAGACCGACCGTCGCGACTATGTAGACCACCGCGGCAACCGCCGACAGGATGTAGGCGAACGGTGCGACGTCGAATCGCGTCGTCAGCTGCACGATCGACCGCGACGTGGCCGCCACTGCGAACACCGCGTAGACCGCGATCAGGAACCGCCCGAATCCGGTGCGGGTCGCGTTCTTCAGAGAGTCGGAGCGATCAGGCATATCCCGCCCATATCTGGCTGAGGCGCAGCACCATCGCTGCGAGGGTGACAACCGCGACGAGCAGAACGGCCGTGCCGCCGCGCGAACGATCACCGAGCGACCACCAGGTGCCGATCGGCAACAGGAGCAGCAGCCCGATCAGGTATGCGCCGAACGTGAGCCGATGGATGTCGCGGTCACTGGTGAACATCATGACGAATCCGACGATCGCTTGCACCAGCACGACGGCCTCGGTGGCCGAGATGGTCCAGAACAACGCGCGGTCCGACTTGTTCTTCAGCAACACCGGGTTGTTCCGGGCGAGCTTGACGAGAACCCACACGCCGACGACGAGTGACATCACGTACAGCAGGCCGGTAATGGCGCCGATCATCGAATCCTCTTGGTTGGTGCGGGCGTGCGAACGACCTCCAGCGTATCGGTGCTGCATCGCATCAACACTGTGAGGCCTTCGAAACAGTGCGTTATTCCGTAGGTGACCAATCGGAAATGGATGCCGCCTGTACTAGTCACATGGCCGAAGTCCATCTCCGGCTTGAATTCTTCTCTCACCGGTGGCCAACGATTGCCCACCCATCGATTGCCACCAACCGAACGGCAACTTTCTCATCCAGTGCCATTCCGACCACAGGAGCATCAGTGTCCGATATCGACAACGCCATCGCCGAGAACATCGCCAAGTCCCTCGGAGAGATCCCGCATCCCTCACTACCCAAGGGCAGCAACATCTACGGCTCCACGAAGATCTTTCCGGACTACAAGGCGGAGAACGGCGAAAGCTACTTCACCCTCGTCCACGGCATCGCACACGAGTCCTCGGTGAGCTTCGTGGCCGTACTGCAAGCCACCCGTGCGCTGCGCAAAGGCTTCGAGTCGGCGATGTACTTCTACGGGCCAGGAGCAATCAATTGCCTTGCCACCCGCGGATTTCCGACGACCGGCGACTCCGGATTCCCGGGTGAGCAGAACATCAACGACTCGCTCGCGACGTTCATCGGCGAGGGTGGCACCGTGTTCTGCTGCCGCTTCGGTCTCGCTCTGCACGGAGGTCGCGAAGAGGACTTGATCGAGGGTGTCATCCCGGCGCATCCGCTGGACGTTCAGGACGCTCTCATTCACTACGCCCGCAAGGGCGCGATCATCAACTCGACCTACATGGTCTAGGAGAGAAGCCATGTCGGTCAGTACGCGTGTAGACCTGGCGTTGCTCGGAGTCCGAGGAACGCCACCGGTCAACAGAACGGCCGGCGCCGGGCCCAGCGACGACGGGCATGTTCGCATCGATGGCATCGGCGCAGCCATCCCTCGTAATCCCCTCAGCCCCTTCGTTCTCGAAGAAGGTCGGATCCTGTTCGACGGCACCGACACCGGACTCGACGTGCAGGCCATCGAGCGGCCGAAATTCTACGATCTCACCACTTCCGACGGCATCGCCTACGAGAAGATCGCGAAGCTTCACGGATCCAGCGTCCTCGCCACCACCGTGGTCCAGACCTGTACCCGCTACGACGAGGACCAGCGATGCCGCTTCTGTTCCATCGAAGCCTCGCTGGAGGCGGGGGACACCATCGCCGTCAAGACGCCCGCACAGTTGGCCGAGGTCGCCGAGGCTGCGGTCCGACTCGACGGCGTCACCCAGATGGTCATGACGACGGGTACGTCAGCGGCGAAGGATCGCGGTGCGCGCCATCTCGCTCGCTGCGTGACAGCGATCAAGGCAGTGGTCCCGGATCTACCGATTCAGGTCCAGTGCGAGCCGCCGGGAGACTTGCAGACCATCACCGACCTGCACGAGGCTGGGGCAGAATCCATCGGGATCCACGTCGAATCGCTCGACGACGATGTGCGCCGAAGATGGATGCCGGGTAAGGCTTCGGTATCCATGGACGAATATCGGGCGGCGTGGACCGAAGCGGTCAGAGTGTTCGGACGCAACCAGGTCTCGACCTACATTCTGGTCGGTCTCGGTGAGGATCCCGACGAATTGGTATCGGGTGCAGCGGAACTGATCGACATGGGGGTGTACCCGTTCGTCGTCCCGTTCCGTCCGTTGGGTGGAACACTTGCGGTCGACGTCGACCACGCGGTAGCCCCGAATCGTGATGTGCTCGAGAGCGTCACCCGACGAGTCGCCAAGGAACTCCAGGCGGCGTCGATGCTCGGTGCCGATCAGAAGGCCGGCTGCGCCGCCTGCGGGGCATGCAGTGTCCTCCAGAATGCGGGTGGCTGATGTACGCAACGGATGTAGCCGATCTCGCCGGGTTGTCCGGCACCGTCAGTTCCACCGAACCGGCAAAATTTCTGATCCAACCCTTTGCGGATTCAGGGCAACTCGACGCATACCGGCGGTTGCGACGCGACATCTTCGTCGCCGAGCAAGGGCTATTCGCCGGATCCGACCACGACGACGTCGACGACGATCCACGCGCTGTGGTGCTCATCGCAACCGCACCCGACGGGACGGTGCTCGGCGGTGTTCGGCTGGCGCCCTGCACCGCTCCGGATATCGGGTGGTGGGCGGGAAGCAGATTGGTCGTGTCCGCGTCGGCTCGGGCGGCCGGAGTCGGTCCGGCGTTGGTGCGGGCTGCGTGCGCGCACGCCGAGAGCAACGGAGTTCTCCGCTTCGATGCGGCCGTACAGAAGGCCAACGAAGAGTCGTTCACCGCACTCGGATGGATCAGGCGCGCAGACATCGACGTGCACGGCGCACCGCACGTGGCGATGTACTGGCCCATCGACCGGATCGAGCGGCTGGTGTCCTCGACCAAAGCGCTGCTGGCGGGCGTACTTGCACCACTGAAAGCTCAGCCACTCGGGCTCGGCGCCAAAGGATTCCGCGGTGACGACGGAGTTCCGGTACCGGGAAGTGACATCATCGCAGCGTGCGACGCCATCATCCCGTCGATGGTCGACCGCGACCCCGAGTGGGCAGGGTGGTGCGCGGCGCTGGTCAACCTCAACGATCTCTCGGCCATGGGTGCACACGCCGTCGGGATGCTCGACTCGGTCGGTGCGCCGACGCAGTCGCGGCTCACCCGCATCATCAGAGGACTCGCCAACGCGTCCGCGGCCTGGCAGGTGCCGGTGCTCGGTGGCCACACACAGGTCGGTGTGCCGTCGTCGCTGTCGGTCACCGCCCTCGGTAGTACGACGCACCCGGTGCGGGCGGGCGGCGCTTCGGCGGGCGACATCCTGACCCTGACCGCTGACGTGGAGGGTGGATGGCGTCGGGGTTA
The DNA here is from genome assembly GCF_001647195.1 of Rhodococcus sp. EPR-157. GTDB lineage: Bacteria > Actinomycetota > Actinomycetes > Mycobacteriales > Mycobacteriaceae > Rhodococcoides. Next base: position 10,098 of record NZ_LVCV01000163.1, read on the forward strand.
TCAGGGGCAGCAATGGGATTCGTCGTCGCGTCGAAACTCGGAGGAGCTGTCCGCACTGGCATCCTTCGTCGCTCGTACCGCACCGAGAGCTGCCAAGGATGTGTCGATGACCGGCCTTGCCGGAACCGTCGGCATGCTTGCGGAGGCGTGCGGTACCGGAGCCGTCCTCGACGTGGCTGCCGTACCGAAACCCGACGCCGCGTCCATGGGTGAATGGATCACGTGTTTTCCAGGGTTCGCGATGATCACCGCGGACCGTCCCGATGCGCAACTCGCTCGATCGGGGCCTGCAGTATCCGCACGATGCGGAGAACTCACCGACATTCCGGGCGTCGCACTGCGGTGGCCCGACGGAATCACCACGAGCGCGGTAGCCACTACCGTGACCGGATTGGGAGAAGCATGAACGCCGTCACCATTTCCGTTGCCGCAGCCGAATTCGGCCGCGACATGGAACAGGGATACAACACGATAGCTGCGTTGCTCGAGGAGGCACGAAACCGTGGCAGCCAACTGCTGGTGCTGCCGGAGGCATGCCTCGGCGGCTACCTGCCGAGCCTCGGCGGCGGGGACGAGTCCGCGGAAGCTCGGCAGCGTAGACTCGACAGCCTGCCGCCCGCACTGGAACTCGACGGTCCGGAGCTGAAGCGGGTCATCGACATGGCAGGCGATACCGTCATCACACTCGGATTCTGCGAGAAGGACGGCGACACCCGCTACAACGCGGCCGTCACGCTGCACGGCGACGGAATTCTGGGCTCGTATCGCAAAGTGCATCAGCCGCTCGGGGAGAACCTCTGCTACGACGCGGGTGACACGTACGAAGCGTTCGACACTCCGGTAGGCAGAATGGGAATGCAGATCTGCTACGACAAGGGATTCCCCGAAGCGGCACGCGAACTCGCACTCGACGGCGCCGAGATCATCACCTCGATCTCGGCCTGGCCTACCGCGCGGACCGCGACCGTGGAGAACATGGAAGACGATCGCTGGAAGCAGCGATTCGACATCTACGATCGTGCGCGTGCACTGGAGAATCAAGTCGTCTGGGTGGCGGCCAATCAGGCAGGAACCTTCGGGTCGCTGCGGTTCGTGTGCAGCGCGAAGATCGTCGGACCCGGCGGCGAGATTCTCGCGGGCACCGGCGTCGAACCCGGGTTGGCGACGGCAACAGTCGATGTCGAAGATCTGATCGGTGCGGCGCGCGGAGGCGGAATGTACAACCTGCGTGACCGCCGACCGTCGGTGTACAAGACGATTACTCGTGCGACGAGCTGGGAGCCGATCCATGCCTGAGATGCGCTTCGAAGTACGGTGGCCTGATGGACGCGAACAGTCCTGCTATTCACCATCACTGGTGATGCACGACTATCTGAAGACGGGCGTCGACTACTCGGTCGAGGAGTTCGTGAAGCTGACTTCGGAAGCGTTGACGGTGGCCAGCGATCGGGTGCTGGCGAAGTTCGGGATGAGGTGCACCTCCGCCGCACAACAGATGGAAGAAATTCACGACGCCAGCGCGGCATACCGCAGCGCCTCACAGAAGTCCGGTGTCGTTCGTGTGCTGAGTATGTCCGGAGCCGAGCTGCTATGACCGAGAATCACGTGGTTGTCGTGATCGGCGGTGGCCAGGCAGGGCTGTCGATCAGCTGGCACCTGACGCAGCGCGGTATCGAACACGTCGTACTCGAGGCCGACACGATCGCGCACGAGTGGAAGGATTCCCGCTGGGACAACTTCACACTCGTGACGCCGAACTGGCAGTGTGCGTTGCCCGGTTTCTCCTACGACGGCGACGATCCCGACGGATTCATGAAACGAGACGAGGTCTACGACTTCGTGCGGCGGTACGCGGAGAGCTTCGATGCGCCGGTCCGCGAGCATGTTTCGGTCACCAATGCCCTCCAAGGCACCGAGGGCGGCTTCGACCTCGAGACCACTGCAGGTCCGATGCATGCGGATCGGATCGTCGTGGCGGTCGGCGGCTATCACATTCCGACGATTCCGCGGTTCGCCGAGAAGCTTCCCAAGGACGTTCTGCAGATCCACTCGTCGCAGTACCGTGGGTCGCATCAGTTCCCCAGCGGTGAGGTGCTCGTCGTCGGCACCGGGCAGTCGGGCGCTCAGATCGCCGAGGATCTGCACATCGAGGGGAGGAGCGTTCATCTGGTCGCGGGCACTGCTCCCCGCGTCGCTCGCTTCTATCGAGGCCGTGACTGTGTCGCGTGGCTGCACGACATGGGCGTCTACGATGTCTCCATCGAGGATCAACCCGGTGGCGTCGGAAAGCGCGAGAACACGAACCACTACGTGACAGGTCGCGACGGTGGGCGTGACATCGACCTGCGTGTATTCGCTACCGAAGGTATGCGGCTGTACGGACGCCTGCTGGGCGTCGAGGACGGTGTTCTGCAGTTCGCGCCCACGCTGGAGGCATCCCTCGATGCAGCCGATGCGGTCGCCGAGTCCATCAAGGACAACATCGACGCCTACATCGCGCGTGAGGGGATCACCGCGCCGACCGAGGAACGATACGTACCGGTGTGGAGGCCCGAGGTCGAGACCACCGAACTCGATCTCGCAGCCGCCGACATTACAGCCGTGGTCTGGTCGGTCGGATTCCGCACCGACTATTCGTGGCTGAAGGTCGGTGCCTTCGACGGTGAGGGTCATCCGACGCACAATCGCGGCGTCACGTCGGTGTCCGGGCTCTACTTCCTCGGGCTCCCGTGGCAGCACACGTGGGGTTCGGGTCGTTTCGCCTCCGTTGCTCGTGACGCTGAATTTCTCGCCGAGCAAATTGGTTTGGAGATCAGCGCGGCGCAGCCGGAACGGGTAGTGGTCTAGGCGTGGCACCCATTCGGATAGGCGCTCTGGCAGCACATTTCGGACGTGATATCGATCGTGCGATACTCAAGATCACCACGATCATCGAGAGCGCTCGACGCGATGGTCTCGACCTCCTCGTGCTGCCGGACGCCTCCCTGGGTGGGTACATCGACAGTCTTCGCAATCCCGATGTGTCCGAGCTTCCGCCGTCTCTCGACATAGACGGCCCCGAACTGGCCGCGATCATCGCTGCTGCAGGTGAGCTGACCGTCTGTATCGGCTACACAGAGCTGAAGGACGGACTGCGCTACAACGCAGCTGCCTGCGTGAGCGGCGACGGGGTTCTGGGAAGCCACCGCAAGGTCCATCAACCTCTCGGGGAGTCGCTGGCATACGCTGCGGGAAATCGGTTCGACGCCTTCGATACTCCGGTGGGCCGCATGGGGATGCTGATCGACTACGACAAGACCTTTCCCGAATCGGCACGGACGCTTGCCCTGGACGGTGCTCGCATCATTGCGGCGCTGTCGGCGTGGCCGGCCAGCGTAACGGACCGGGCGTCGAATCTGTCGAACGATCGTCAGTCCAGGTTGTTCGATCTCTACGATGCCGCCCGAGCCGCGGAGAACCAGGTGGTGCTGGTCTCGTCCAACCAGACCGGGGTCATGGGATCGCTGCGCTTCCTCGGCCAGGCGAAGATAGTCGGACCCGGCGGTGACGTCCTGGCGAAGACCTGGGCCAAGGGCGGACTCGCGGTGTGCGACATCGACGTCGACGCCGAGGTGGACCGTGCCAGGCGCGTGCTGTATCACCTCGAAGAGCGCCGGGTGGACACCTATCCGAACCTTCTGGACGAGAAGGGGTCGTAGTGAAGATTGCCCTCCTGACTTATTCGTCCAAGCCGAGGGGCGGGGTGGTGCATACGCTGCATTTGGCGGAGGCGCTGGCTCGGGCCGGCGCGGATGTCACCGTCGTCTCCCTCGGTCGAGGTGGGGACAGTGCGTTCTTCCGCCCGGTGGATCCATCGGTCACCGTCTCGATGGTGCCGTTCGAGGCGCGGGACGACGAGAGTGTCGGAGCGCGGATTCTGAGGTCGATCGAGGTTCTCGGACAGTCTTTCTCGCATGCGGACTTCGACATCGTGCATGCTCAGGACTGCATCTCGGCCAACGCGGTGGGGAGGTGCGTCCGGACGATCCACCATCTGGACACGTTCACCACGCCTGCGCTCGCTGCGTGCCACGAACGGGCCATCACCGAACCGTACGCGCGTATCTGCGTGTCGGCCGCGGTGGCGGAGGAGGTGCGCCAGGGTTGGGGGTTCTTCCCGACGGTGATCCCGAACGGAGTCGAGTCGGCGAGGTTCGAGCAGGCTGCGGCATCCGCGGGTTCGCAGTGGCAGGAGAAGCTCGGGCGCTATGTGCTGGCGGTCGGGGGTATCGAGCCGCGCAAGGGTTCGCTCGATCTCCTCGAAGCGTTCGCGCTGCTGAACCGCCCCGAATTGTCTCTCGTGTTCGCGGGTGGTGAGACGTTGTTCGACTACCGCACCTATCGTGCGGAATTCGATTCACGTGCAGCAGAACTCGGCATCGAGCCGATCGTGCTCGGCACCGTCGACAACGATCAGTTGCCATTTCTCGTAGCGCAAGCGTCCGTACTGCCGTTCTTCTCGACGAAGGAAGGATTCGGGTTAGCCGCGATGGAGGCACTCGCGGCGGGGACGCCCGTCGTCGCGCGGGATCTGCCGGTGTTGCGTGAAGTGTTCTCCAGCGCAGTCGCATACGCCACCGAACCGAAGTCGATGGCCGAGCAGCTGGCCGAGGCGATCGACCTCGGGCACGACGCGGAGGTAGGTAGAGCGCTCGCCCGCAGTCTCACGTGGGATGAAACGGCGCGACGCCACCTGGAGTTCTACTCGTCTTTGGATCGGGACTGTTGATCCCGCTTGTTGCGGCGCAGGGTATGCGGCTTCAGCTTGTGGAATCCGCGGACCCGGAGTGATCTGAGCGACTTGAGGTAGAACTCGGAGTCGTCGCGCAGGGCCTCGGTCATTGTGGTGTCGAGAAGGATGGTGCCGGGGTGGGCCGAACTAGTGAGTCTTGCAGCCATATTGACGACAGAGCCGTACAGATCTCCGTAGCGTGCAAGGACCGGCCCCCACGCGATGCCGACGCGCAGCTCCGGCATGTCCTCCTTGGCCGCGAACGCGTCCTGCAGGTCCAAGCCGATGTGTGCGGCGTCCTCGGGCGTCTGTGCGCTGAACATGACTTCTTCACCGACGTTCTTGATGACCGAGCCACGTCCGCGCGCGATGATGTCGGATGCCACGGACTCGAACTCCTCGAGCAGCTCGGTGAGTTCCTCGATCGCTAGCCTGCGCGTGAGGCTGGTGTAGCCGACCATGTCGGCGAATCCCACTGCGAGTGTCCGGCTGGTGGTCTCGTCGCCCGGATCGGCGATGGACCGTCCGGCCGTTGCTGCGAGGTGCCGTCGCCAGGTGTATGACTGTAGTGCTTCGAGGGTCGGCACGGTCTGCGCGGCAATCGCTCTGGCGTCTCGACGGATGGCATCGAGATCGGCTGGATCAGCCCCCTCGGTCACTCGATCGTGGATGTGACTGTTCACGACCCCGACCTGCCACTCGGTGAGGCGCGACATCGTTTGACCCAGCGTTCGGGCGATTGCCACCTCCATGTCAGGGCGGATGACGTTCTGCTGGGTCAGTCCGGTGATCATGCGTAACGCATCGAGGTCGGCGTCTGTGTAGACGACGGCATCGGGATCGGTGTGCACCGGAAAGCCCATCGCGATCCACAGCCGCACTACCCGCTCCAGAGCGATCCCCGATTTCTCGACGATGTCTTCACGGGTGTACTTGGGCGTCCCTCCCAGGAGATTCTTCTCGATCTCCGCTTGCACAACCGAATGGATCTGATCTTCAGGCATATCCCAGCGTTCTGTCGTAAAAGGATCGGACATCGTCGATGTAGCTGTCGATCTTTTCGGAAACCCATCCCTCGGTGGAGATCGGCTCTCCGACGGTGACCTTGACGGTACCGGAGTGCGCGGTGAAATCCTTCTTCCACATCACGTCTCCGGCATTGTGGATGACGATGGGGACTATCGGAACCCCTGCTTGCATCGCCAGGTGAAAGGCGCCTTTCTTGAACCTGCCCAGCCGCGGCGTCGGCATCCGGGTGCCTTCGGGGGCGATGGCGACCGATATCCCCGAGTGCAACTTCTCGATCGCCGGCTTCATCGCTTCGCGTGCCTGCGCCGGATCTCCGCGATCGATGTAGGCGACGTCGAAGATCTTGCCGAGAAGGGCGAACCGCGGATCCCGTTCGAGTTCGCGTTTGGCCACAGCAGTGATGTCACGTCGGAGAATCGAGGTGACGATGATGGAATCCGCGGTGCTCTGATGGTTGAACAGAAACACGGCGGGACGTGCGGACCAGGCGTTCTCGGTTCCCGTCACATCGAGTTTGATACCGGCGATCGTCAACGCGATATCCGGCGCGATCGTCGAGGTGATGTTCGCGCCTGTTCGACGGCTTCCGGTCAACAGACCGAGGCCGAGCCCGAAACCGGCACTGGCCAAGACCGATCCCACTGCAGCCGTACTCCGAACTGCAGACATCAGATCGGTTCCGCGTTTGGGATTTTCGAGTCGGAGTAGCGGCCACCCTACCTTGGCGGCGTACCGAGTCAGATCCTCGTCAGGGTTCATCGCGACGGGGTGTCCGACCTCGGCAAGGAACGGAGCGTCCTCGCCGCCGTTGGAGTACCCGAAGCATCCGGCGAGATCGACACCCACCCGCTCGGCATGATCGGCGACGGCCGCGGCCTTGCGCGGTCCCCACAACGAATTCCCGACGAGTTCGCCGGTCAACACCCCGTCGACGACGACCGGTGTGGTGCACAGAAGTTCGTCGAACATCAAGTCTTCCTTGACTGGAATCGCCTGATCCGGCGTCGCCGACGTCGCGATCACCAACCGATGACCGGCATGCCGGTGCGCCTCGACGAGAATGCGGGCCTGTGGATAGATCATCGGCGCTATCTCGTTGCGGAACAGCGTGTATGCCTGCTCCATCAAATCGTCTTCACGCCGTCCTTCGAGGCCTTTGACGGCCTTCCCCATGAGATTGTCGACGGGTGAGTTGCGCATCCGCATCTCCACGACGGCACTCGAAATCTCCCACAACTCGTTGACCGTGACGTCGAGGGACTTGAGGCGTTCGAGAAACACAGCTTTCGCTGAAAAGCCGTTGATCAGAGTGCCGTCGAGATCGAAGTAGGCGACGGTGTCGGGTCCGGTCGGCGCGTCGGCGATCACCTGCAGCTGGTGGGCCAGATCGATCATCAGGCGTCGTCCTCCCGTTTGTCGGTGCCCGTGATGCTGCTGGGTACGGTCAGTGGATCGACCTCGTCGAGAGTGCGGTGTGCCATGTCGCGAATCGCACGGGCCTTCCGTGCCCATTCGTTGATCTCGTGCGCGAAGTCGCGTCGGCGCTGGGCAAGGTTCTCGCTCCCCGGGTCGACCAAATTCCGATTGTCGGCCAATTGCAGTGCAGTGTCGAATAATTCACCCGATATCGCTTCGCTGTGGTCCAGCTGTTGGCGAAGGCGCCGTGCCTGTCCTGCGCCGAGGCACTGGGTGATGAAGGTCGGCTTGTCGAACTCCGAGTCCATGGGTTGCAGCATGAGCTGATCGGCCACGACCTGGTACGCCTCCAGAATTGGCTGAAGGACGCGGTGTGCCAGGTGCAGCTCCTGTGCCTCCAGTGTGCTGATTGCGTACTCCGGATCGACGAGATTGGTTCGCCACTCGGGATCGATGAGGGTGACCTCGGCTTCGAGGCGTGCACCGAAGTCCTTCTTGTCGCCGAAGAAGAACTCGAATTTGAGCAGGTCGCGAAGCTTCAGCGCAGAGCGCCACATCGATACCGTCGTCGAGGGGCTCGTCTGGCCCTGGTCCGGCAGCACGACGAGCTCGCCGATCGCTCGGAGCACGAAGTAGTGGATTGCGTTGTTGCGGAAGAATGCAGCAACCAGGTGTTTGTCCTGCGCGAGGTAGAAGACCGGTTCGGGCCCGCCGTCGAAACGTTTGACGACCCCGGCGTTGACCTGCGCGACGACCGCCGATCGAACGACGTCTACCTCGCTGATGTCGACGCCGCCCGCGGTCGGCAGGCCTCGTTTGATGATGTAGTCGGCGAGCGGCGAGATGATCGCCCACATCTCGTGGACGTTCAGCGCGCGGTCCTCGATTCCGAGCAGCGCCATCGTGACGAGAGCTGCAGGGGTGACCGGAGTCGTGTTGTTGATGGCGTGCGAGACGGTGAGGGCGATCTTCTGAACGGCGACTCGTTTGTCCTCGTTCTCCGCCAGGATCGACTTGACCGAGATCGGTTCGCCGAACGTCAGGTACACATTGCCGCGAAGTTTGCCCTGCGCGCGGATGTATCCCAGGGCCATGCGAATACCCTCGGCCTGCTTCTTGGCGCCGTGCGACTCGGCGGCCATGGCACCGACCTCGTGCAGGCGGTCGTAGGTGATGGAGGTCGGCACCAGATACACGTCGTCGGCGTCGCTGTTCTCCAACGCGTCGACGAGGTAGGTCAGCAGACCGAAGCGCGGTGGGCGCAGCTTCCCGGTGCGGCTGCGCCCACCTTCGATGTACCACTCGAGGTTGAACCGCTTACTCAGCAAGAAGCTCATGTACTGCCGCAACGTCCACTTGTAGAT
>NZ_LVCV01000164.1 GCF_001647195.1 Rhodococcus sp. EPR-157
CACGTGGTTGAGCGGGAGCCCCTCGGTCAGCAGCGCCGGCCGCAGCACGAGTGGGTCCAGGTAGGAGCGGTGGTTGGGAAGGAACACCAGAGGATGCTTCTTGTTGAGCTCGCGGACCCGCTGCAGCTTGGTCCGGTCGACATCGACCTTGTAGGCGCGCGAGAAGTAGGCACCGAGGGTCCCCCACATTTCGACCGCGCGTCGGGTTTCGGTCGCGACCATCTCGTGCAGAATGCCGTGGACACGTCGCTCGACCTCGGCGATGTCCTCGCCGACGTCCGCTGCGAGGTCGGCCATACCGTCGTGAAACTTCTTCTGCTCCGTCATCTCCTCGACGACGAAACGGGGAATCTTGTACTCGGAGCCGATGACGTCGCGCTCCGCCCGGTCGAGAGCCAGGGTGGCCTGTCGCCGGATGAACGAGGACAGGGAAGTGCCCCCGGCCTTGTCGAATCGGCTCGCAAGATCGTGCAGGGTGGCCGGCTCGCCGACGAGTACCGCCGAGTGATCGGGATCGTCGCCCTGCACCCAGCGCTGCCACGCCTTGGTCGGAAGCGAGTTCCCGCGGGGCGCAAATGCGCGACGCAGAATCCCACCCCGGCGTTTCTCCGAGAGCGTCACGCGAAGCGGGATCAACAGTGGATCCTCGGCGATTCCTCGAACCGTTTCGGCTACCTCGTGTGCCGCTTCACCGGACAGGACCACCGACGGCGGACGCTGCTCGCCGTCGGGGGTGGTGGAGTCGATCCATTGATTCAGTGCCTGGACTTCCAGTGTCGATGCAGCGTCGAGCAAATACACCTGTTGCCCGTCGGCCGTATTCTGTTCACCCGTGTCGACGTGGTACATCGAGACCCTCCCATTCGAGTACCGCAGGCGGGTACTCGGCCAGGTTACGGGGGTGCAGCCGTCGACATGCCAGTTTCACGGTTGCCATCTCGGCAGCAGTGGAATGCGTCGCCCCGCGTGCGTCCGACGGGCAGGTTCGGGCGGGAATCGACAGCTTCGTGAAGTGGTCGGCACACGCGGTTCGAAAAGCGCTCGGGGACAGTAGGGCCGCGTCCACGATCGAATGTTGGTCGAAGGTGTGGGACAGTATTCGCAAACACTTTCGAGAGAGGGCAGCTACCGATGCCACCGCGTAGACGATCGACTGCGAACGAATCACTGACGAGCGAGAATCTCGCGACGCTGGCAACCGCCCTCGCCGAAGGCCGCCGGGCCACCGTGTACCTGATCGAGCCGACGCCCAGTCTCGGGCTCCCGGCGGGCACCTCGGCGAAGGTCGTCTCGATCGACGGAACCACGGTGACCATCAGCCCGAAGGGCGTCAACGACGAGCTGCCCTTCGAAGCGGAGGAACTCCGTATCACCCGAAATTCGTCCAGTGGGACAGCGGCGAAGCCGGCTCCGACATCGGTCGCGAAGCCCGCTGCGAAGCCGGCCATCGCGGAATGGACGGAACCGGCTCCCAAGCCGGCATCTCCCAAGTCCGCCCCGAAACCAGCAGTGGCGTCCAAGGCGGTGGCGTCCAAGGCGGTGGCGTCGAGTTCGGGAGTCTCGGGCACGGTGCCGTCGAAGGCACCAGCGTCGGGAACTCGGAAGGGTAAGAAGGGGCCCGAGAGCGTCAGCGTCACCATTCACGCGGGAGCCGACAACGACTGGTCCGTGACGGTAACTCACGGCGCGCGTCGACCGGGCAAGGCGCAACCTGTCTCGCCGGAATCGGTTTCTCGGGCGGTACGGGAACTGGGCGACGATTCAGCCCGTGACGCCGTGGAAGCAGTCATTTCCCATGCCAGGGAAGAAGCTGCATCGCGAGTGGCCGAGTTGAGTCGTCAACTCGAGGAGGCGCGGTCGACTTTGGCGGCGTTGGAGTCCGAACGCTGACTGCGTCTCATCGCACGAAACGGACACGAATCGGCACGCACTCGTCCATTGGTGGTACTTATTGCTAGGGTTCTGCGGACACCGCTGGAGAGGGAATACATGTTGAAGAAGTTCATGCTCGTCGCCGTGGCGGCAGCCGCTTTTGCTGCAAGCTTCGGCGTCGGGACCGCATCTGCTGCGGCTCCGGCGGTACTGGGGGGTGGTTCCGGAATCATCGTGAACAACGCTGCCGAGTGCACTCTGACGACCATCGGCAACGACCGTGAAGGCCGCCTCGTCGGTCTCACCGCTGGTCATTGTGGTGGCGCAGGGGCAACTGTCGTGCCGGAGTACGACCCGTCGGCTGGAGTCGTCGGACGGATCGCGTTCTCCAATCCGGAGTACGACTACGCAGTCATCGAGTTCGATCGGGCGAAGGTCATTCCGGTCAACCGCATCGGGAACGTGACCATCTCTCAGATCGGTCCGCCCGCGACGTTCCCGAACATCGTGTGCAAGGAAGGCCGCACCACCGGCAACACCTGTGGCGTCGCGTACGGGGACATTCTGCAGTCGCAGGAGACGTGGTCGCAGTTGTGCGTCGTCGAAGGCGATTCCGGAAGCCCGGTCGTCGTCGGCTCCACTCTGGTCGGCATGGTCAACGCGTACCTGGGCGTCGCGTGCTTCGGCCCTCAGGTCGGAACCAACATCGACGCGATTCTGCGACACATCGATGCCGGTAACGCTGTGGGAGCTGGGTTCGTACCGATCCCGTAGTTCTTCTACCCGCCTTCGGCGGATCAATGTGCCACCGCGTCAGTTCGATTGACACGGTGGCACATTCGTATCCGGAGGTAGCACCGGCGGTCATCCCGGTGTTCTCGTGTGTAACGGGCGCCACAAAGAATTGCGCACTCTAGCGCAACCTTCCTAGGCTGCACAGCACTGCGCGCGGTGTGTCGCACGTGGTGCATAGGGGGGGAACACACATGACACTGCTTGCGATGACTCCTGTCCAGGAGATGGAAAGACCGTACGCGAAACGTTGGGCCGCGCTGGGGGTGCTGTGCCTGAGTTTGCTGGTCGTCGTCATGGCGAACACATCGCTGCTGGTCGCCGCGCCCGCAATGACGTTGGATCTGAATCTGTCCAGCAGTGACCTGCAGTGGATCATCGACGGCTACACCGTGCCGTATGCGGCATTGATGTTGCTGTTCGGGGTGATCGGGGACAAGTACTCTCGTCGCGGCGCGCTGCTACTCGGCCTGCTGATCTTCACTGCAGGATCGGTTGCGGGTGCGTTGACCGACGCCACGGTCGGAGTGATACTTGCTCGAGTCGTGATGGGCGTCGCCGCCGCGATCGTCATGCCCGCCACGTTGTCGCTTCTCGTCGCGACGTTCCCCAAGCGCGAACGCGCAACCGCCGTCACCATCTGGGCGGCTACCTCGGGCTTGGCTATCGCGATGGGTCCGCTGCTCGCCGGTTGGTTGCTCGAAAGCTATTGGTGGGGTTCGAGTTTTCTCATCAACGTTCCGATCACGGTGTTTGCTATCGTTGCCGCGATCGCATTGGTGCCCCCGTCTCGGGCGGTGGATCCCGGCAGGGTCGACTGGCTCGGTGGCTTGCTGTCGGTGCTTGCGGTATCGACGGTCGTCTACGCGATCATCGAGGGAATGCACTTCGGATGGAGTGTCGGGCCAACGTACTTCGCTAGTGTCGGCATGCTGAGCATCGGTGCGTTCATCGCGTGGGAGTTGCGGCATCCCAACCCACTTCTCGACGTTCGGGCCTTCCGTTCGCGGATGCTCAGCGGTGCAGTGTTGGCTGTGTTGCTGTTCTTCCTCGTCACTTTCGGTGTCATTTACTATGTGGCGCAGTATCTTCAGTTCGTGCTGGACTTCGGTCCGGTGTCGACGGGAGTGCACCTGCTACCCCTTGCCGGCGCCGTGTTCGTGGGATCTGGCATCACCCAGTGGCTGACGCCCAAAGTCGGCATGAAGTACACCGTTACCGCGGGCATGGTCGTCGGGACGCTCTTGGTGGTGTCCATGCTCGGAATCGATACCACCGCAACGTATATGGACTTCGTACCCGTACTCGCGCTTCTCGGAATCGGTATCGGGCTCAGCGTGTCACCGTGTACCGATGCCATCATGGCCGAATTTCCGGACAACAAGCTGGGCGTAGCCGGTGGACTGAACGACACCGCTCTCGAACTTGGCGGCTCACTCGGAATCGCAGTTCTCGGATCCGTCCTCGCGACGACCTACCGCGGCGGCATCGTCGACTTCTTGACTGGTTTCCCCGGCAAGGGACCGGACGGTCAGCCGACAGCGCAGGCGGCGCAGGCAATCGAGGCGTCAGGTGACTCGGTTGCGGGAGCAGTCATCGTCGCAGACATCATGCGGGAGAACCCATTTCTCTCCGGCTACGCAGACAACTTGCAGGCCAATGCGATCAGCTCGTTCGTCGGTGCTGTCACGCATACCTCGCTGATCGCTACCGTCGTCTTCGCGCTGGGTGCGGTGATCGTCGGAATTCTGCTCCCCGCTCCGACCAGGCGAGCACTTCCGGCGCCGACACTCTCCGTCGTTCCGGCCGCCTTCGAGATGGGTGATTTCGAGCCGGCTGGGGCGACTGGGCCGACTGGGCAGGCGACCGTCGGGTTCGACAAGAGGGTAGCCCGGGAAGTGGCCGAGCTCGAGCATCTCCTCGATCAGCCGTCGGCTCCGAAGCATGCGCTCATCGAGCACGACAAGCCGGTCGTCGAAAAGCCATTGAAGATCGAAACTGTTTCTGCTGCAATACTTTTGGCCGAAGACGAAATCGCCCGACCTAGCATCTACCAGCTGGCGGCAAAGGTGTTCGAGGTTCAAGCAGCCGCAGCAGAGGAGGCAGCGCTGGAAGATGCCGGCCACCTGAACATCCACCAGCTTGCTCTCGCCGACATCGCCCGAAAGCGTCGAGAATCGGCAGAGGAGGAACTCGACGCTGCACTCGATCTCGCCGAACTACCCGTCATGCGGCGTGCACCGAAACCCGTCAGCCGTTCGAGCCAGGTGAACTTCTACGAGTACGGCGACTCGGTCTACCGTAGGCGCGCCGAGCTCGAGGAGCGGTCGAGCTCGGTCTGGGCGATGCCGCTGTAGTGGCGATGCCGCTGTAGTTTTGGGGGCCGGCCCGGACCGCTTGAATGGACCTTTGCAGCTATCTGATCGTATGGATGGACCATTCAAGCGATGGTGGGCTGGCGCTCGGACCGCTTGAATGGACCTTTGCAGCTATCTGATCGTATGGATGGACCGTTCAAGCGATCCCGGGGGTCGTGAGCGGACCGCCTAGATCAGCACCGCACCCTCCGACGCCGATCCGACGAGCTTGGCGTACTTGGCCAACACTCCGCGGGTGTAGCGGGGCGGGAGTGGTGCCCAACCCTGCTTGCGTGCTTCGAGTTCCGCGTCGTCGACGAGAAGGTCGAGAGTCCCCTTGCCGACGTCGAGGCGGATCTGGTCGCCGGCGCGTACGAATGCGACGGGGCCGGCGTCGACGGCTTCGGGTGCCACGTGCCCGACGCACAGGCCGGTGGTACCTCCCGAGAAGCGCCCGTCGGTGAGGAGCAGAACGTCCTTACCCAGGCCTGCGCCCTTGATCGCACCGGTGATGGCCAGCATCTCTCGCATGCCCGGTCCACCTTTGGGGCCCTCGTAGCGGATCACGACCACGTCGCCTGCGGCGATGGTGCCGTCCTCCAGTGCGTCCATCGCTGCACGTTCCCGTTCGAAAACCCGTGCAGTGCCGACGAACACGTCGGAATCGAAGCCGGCGGACTTCACGACGGCCCCGCCTGGTGCAAGTGAGCCCTTGAGGATCGTGATGCCTCCCGTCGGGTGAATCGGTTCGCTCATCGCGCGTAGAACCTTGCCGTCCGGATCGGGCGGGGCGATGTGAGCGAGGTTTTCGGCGACGGTCTTTCCGGTGACGGTGAGGCAGTCGCCGTGCATGAGCCCGGCGTCGAGCAGCGCCTTCATCACGACCGGTACTCCGCCGATGGCGTCGACGTCGGTCATGACGTGCTTGCCGAACGGTTTGACGTCAGCGAGGTGGGGAACTTTGGAGCCGATGCGGGTGAAGTCGTCGAGCGTCAGATCCACCTCTGCTTCATGTGCGATGGCAAGCAGGTGCAGAACCGCGTTGGTCGAGCCGCCGAAGGCCATGACGACCGCGATGGCGTTCTCGAATGCTTCCTTCGTCATGATGTCGCGAGCGGTGATGCCGCGACGCAGCAGTTCCACCACTGCTTCGCCGCTCGCGTGTGCGAACTGATCTCGTCGACGGTCGGGTGCCGGCGGAGACGCGCTGCCGGGCAACGACATACCGAGTGCCTCGGCTGCGCTGGCCATCGTGTTCGCGGTGTACATCCCGCCACAGGCGCCTTCGCCGGGGCAGATTGCACGTTCGATGGTGTCGACGTCTTCGCGGGACATCAAGCCACGTGAACATGCGCCCACCGCCTCGAACGCGTCGATGATGGTGACCTGGTGTTCGCTGCCGTCGGACAGGGTTGCGAAACCGGGCAGCGTCGAACCGGCGTACAGGAAGACGCTCGCCAAGTCGAGCCGAGCCGCGGCCATGAGCATTCCGGGAAGGGACTTGTCGCAGCCCGCGAGAAGCACTGATCCGTCGAGGCGTTCGGCGCTGACGACGGTTTCGACGCTGTCGGCGATGACCTCACGTGAGACCAACGAGAAGTGCATTCCTTCGTGGCCCATCGAGATGCCGTCGGACACCGAAATGGTGCCGAACTCGAGCGGGAACCCGCCGGCCGCATGGACCCCAACCTTCACGGCCTTGGCGAGGCGTTCGAGAGACAGGTTGCACGGGGTGATCTCGTTCCACGACGATGCAACGCCGATCTGCGACTTCGACCAATCTTCGTCGCCCATTCCGACGGCACGCAACATGCCTCGGGCCGCGGTCTTTTCCAATCCGTCGGTGACATCGCGGCTCCGTGGCTTGATGTCCGGTGAATCGTTCTCGGTCGACATGACACTCCTGACCTGTACTTCGATAGCGGGGCTAGGTGACAAGCCTAAACCTGCTCGTGAGTACCGATCGCCGGGGAGGACGCGAGGCAGTGCTCTACAGATCCTCCACACAGACGATGAAGTTGCGTTCGTCGTAGGAGAACCCGCTGGTCGCATCGGATGCGCAGTCGTTCACTTCAGTCGTGCCTTCCAGTATCTCGACAACTCTGACGGTGTCGAAGCCCGGTGAGCTGCACTCGACACGTTCGGGGTCATCGGCGACCGGGAAGTCCATGCATCCACCGACTACCCAGTCGACGTCGAGACACAATGCACCCTGCTCGACGTCGTCGAAGGTCTCGTAGTAGTACTGGTCCACGTCCGACACGCACTCGGCGTTGGTCGGTGCTTTGCCGACGACCTTGTAGTTGGAGTCGGGACTACCGCACGTCGCGTTGTCGATCGTTGCCGCCGTCATCGTGCCACCGAGTTCGACGCATTCGCCGATCTCCACGTCGATGTCGATGTCTACGTCGTCGCCTCCCCGGCCGGACGGTGCGGCGCTCGTAGTGGTCTGGGCGGTGCTCGACGACGAGGTCACGACGTCGCCGGAAGCTGGAATTGCGCGCGGAGTGACATCGGAACTGCAGCCCGCGAGCAGAAGGGCGCTGCAGGCCATCACGGTGAGCGCTGCGCTGCGGAGCGTGCGATAGAGGGGGGTCACGATCGGTCCTTTGATCTTCGGGAGTCTGCACAAAATTGGGAGCCAAGTAAAAATATCCCTTCTGCGCCGATTTCGGGGGGTGAAAGAAATTCCATCCAACCCGTGGTCGGTCAGGCAGTATTGACCTCGTGGACCTACCGATTTCGTGGCCGCTCGCGCCGATGCTCGCCAAAGCAGCCAAGATCGTGCCCGCTCAACCGTCCGACGGACCGCCGCAGTGGTCGTACGAACCCAAATGGGACGGCTTTCGAGCAATCGTCTTTCGCGACGGCGACGAGGTGATTCTCGGCTCCCGCGGCGGCAAGGACCTGGCCCGCTACTTTCCGGAGCTGGTCGAATCCATACGACGAGAGCTGCCGGAGCGGGTCGTCGTCGATGGTGAGATCGTCGTTCCGCGTGAGATCGACGGTCGGACTCGGCTCGATTGGGATGCTCTGTCGGAGCGAATTCACCCCGCCGACTCTCGTGTACAGATGCTGGCCGAGAAGACACCGTCGATGTTCGTCGGCTTCGACTTGCTGGCCCTCGGGACGAAGGATCTGATGGGTGAGCCGTTCAGCACGCGTCGGGCACAGTTGTTGGAGGTGCTCAGTGGCGGCGACCGCTGCCAGGTGACGAGTACCACCGACGATGCAGCAACCGCGCAGGATTGGTTCGAGAGGTTCGAGGGCGCCGGGCTCGATGGTGTGGTCGCAAAGAAGCTCGACGGTGTGTACCTGCCGAACAAGCGCGAGATGATCAAGATCAAGCACGCACGAACGGCGGACTGCGCCTTGATCGGCTATCGAGTTCACAAGTCCGGCAACGGAATAGGATCACTGCTTCTCGGACTGTACGACGGTGACGAACTCAGGATGATCGGAGGGGCCTCGGCCTTCACCGACAAGCGCCGAGTGGAAATCCTCGAGGAGCTGCAACCGCTTCGCACCGGTGAAGAGCCGAAGTCGGGGGAGGCCAATCGGTGGACGTCGAACAAGGATCGCAGTTGGGTTCCGCTGCGCGTCGAACGCGTCGTCGAAGTCGCCTACGACCAGATGGAAGGTGAACGGCTCCGTCACGCAGCACGATTCCTGCGGTGGCGTCCGGACCGTGATCCGAAGTCCTGCACCTACGAGCAACTCGAAGTCCCCGTCAGCTACGACGTCGCTGATGTCATTGCCGGAGGCATCTAGATGGCCGGGAAGACGCCGCCGGCGTTCGTGGATGCCGGCGGGCGCGAGGTGCGGGTCTCGAGTCCGGACCGCATCATCTACGAAGCCACCGACCGGACACCACAGATCACCAAGTTGGAGGTCTGCGAGTTCTACGCGGCCATCGGTGAACCGCTGATGCGGGCGATCGGCGAACGTCCGACCGCCATGGAACGGTGGCCGGACGGCTACCGGGAAGGAATGCGACTTGCGGTGGGGCCGCAGGACAAGGAGGGCGACGGCTTCTATCAGAAGCGCCTGCCCAAGGGGGCACCCGACTGGATCGAGACGGTCGAGATCGCCTTTCCGAGCAAGAGAACCGCAGACGAGCTGTGCCCGAGTGAATCCGCTGCCGCGGTGTGGGCTGCGCAGATGGGCACCTTGACGTTCCATCCGTGGCCTGTGCGCCGGCCGGACGTCGACCATCCCGACGAACTCCGACTCGACCTCGACCCCCAGCCTGGAACTTCGTTCGCAGACGCTCAGCGGGTGGCGGAGGTGACTCGCGAGCTGTTGGAGGAGCTGGGTCTTCGTGGGTACCCCAAGACGAGTGGGAACCGGGGGATTCACATCTACGTCCGGATCGAACCCGACTACACGTTCGAGCAAGTGCGGCACGCAGCCATCGGGCTCGGCCGTGAACTGGAGCGTCGAGACGACGGCGTCACGACCGCATGGTGGAAAGAAGAACGCGGAGAACGCATCTTCCTGGACTACAACCAGAACAACCGTGACCGCACCATCGCGAGTGCCTGGAGCTTACGGGCCAGGCCGGGTGCGCCGGTGAGTACGCCGATGACGTGGTCGCAACTGGCGTCCGTCACCGATCCCCGAGACTTCAATCTGGTGACCGTGGCAGACCATCTCGCGGACGGGGACCCGTGGGAGGACATGGATGCCTCGGCCTATTCGCTCGACCCGCTGCTGACATTGTGGGAAACCCTGCCTGGCGGGGAACTCAATTTCCCACCCGACTATCCCAAAATGCCCGGTGAGCCGCCTCGTGTTCAGCCGTCGAAGAAGGTTGCCGAGCATTGGGACGAGCAGGGAAATCGGGTGGAGTAGCGCCTCCGGCGCAGTGGCACGGTTAAGTGCATCCTGACCTACCTAAACGCGCCACTGCGGCGGAGCCGCGCAGAGTTACTGCGGCGGAGCCGCATCACACCCGGTACGCCTCCAACTCTCGGATTAGCGACGCGGCGTCGTACGGTCCGGTGTGCCGGATCAGATTTCGGTCACCGAGGCCGAGGTAGAACGTCGGGGTTCCGTCGACGTCACTGGACGCGGCATCGAGTTCGTCGTCTTCGACCCGCACCACGTAGTCGCCGGTGCGGAGATCCTCCTCGAACCGTTCCACGTCGAGTCCGAGTTCTTGCGCGTAGCCGTCGATGTCGTCGGGTTCGAGTGCGTCGCTGTGTGCGAACAGCACATCGGCCATCTCCCAGAACTTGCCCTGAGCGGCTGCTGCTTCGCTGGCGTGCGCTGCGTATCGCGCATGCGGATGGTAGTCGTCGAGAGGCAGGTGCCGGAACACGTAGCGAACGTCGTCACCGAAGTGCATCCGAACCTCTCGGATGCTGCCGGTTGCCTTGCTGCAGAACGGGCATTCGAAGTCGCCGTACTCGACGATCGTCAGGGTCGCGTCCACCGGCCCGCGGATATGATCGCGTTTCGGGTCGACCGGACGCAGGATGCGGTGCGACGTCTCCTGCCGCGGCGGATGAATGCGTGCGTCGATCCGGAACAACAGCCATCCGAGCGCCGCCGCGATCACCGATGCGGCGAGCACGCCGACACGTGCCTCGTCGGCGAGCAGTTCGTCGTCGAGGGCGAGGTCGACGATGAACAGTGAGATCGTGAAGCCGATCCCCGACAGTGCGGCACCACCGGCGATGTGTGAGAGGGTCAACCCAGGGGCCAGTGCCGACGGCTTCATCTTGGCGAACAGTGCTGCAGCGCCGGTGATTCCAACGAGCTTTCCCAGCACGAGGCCGACGATGATGCCCCACGTCAGGGGTGAGGTGGCCGACGCCCGGAGCGTCTCACCGCTCAATACGACGCCCGCGTTGGCGAGCGCGAAGATCGGCACGATGATGAATGCCGTGTACGGCTGGTAAAGCCGCATCAGGCGCTCGTTGACCGACACTGCTTGGTCGAGTCCGAGTCTGGCGGCTCGCGCGTATTCGGGATTGGGCGATTGTCGGAACGCGCGAGTGAGGTCCGAGGCGCGTTCGACTTCGCTTCGTCGTGGTGGGTACACCGGGAGGATCAGTGCGATCATGACACCTGCGAGCGTCGGGTGGACGCCGGATTCGTAGAAGGCCACCCACGTCGCGATCGCGACGACGAAGTATCCGATGCCGCGCCAGACTTCGAACCGTCGTAGTAGTGCGATGACTGCCAGTCCGACGAATGCCAGTGCAAGAGGTATGATTTCGAGCTTGTCGGTGTAGAAGAACGCGATGATCGCCAATGCCCCCACATCGTCGGCGACCGCAAGCGTCAGCAGGAAGATGCGCAATCGTGCTGCCTTCTTCGGCCCGACCACTGCCAGGGCGCCGAGAACGAATGCGGTATCGGTCGAGATGACGACGCCCCATGCGCCGGACGCCTCGCCGGAGGGGTTGAGTGCCAGGAACAGCAGCGCAGGAATCGCGAGCCCGGCGAGGGCGGCGACGATGGGGATGCTGGCTCTGGAACGATCGGTGAGTTCGCCCATCGCGAACTCACGCTTGACCTCCAGGCCGACGACGAAGAAGAACAGGGCCATGAGACCGTCGTTGACCCAGTGCGCAAGGTCGAGTGAGATTCCGTGGTTGCCGACGGAGATCGACAGTTCCGTGTGCCAGAAGGTCTGATAGGTCTCGCCGAACGGTGAGTTGGCCCAGAGGAGTGCGGCGACAGTGGCCGCGAGTAGGAATCCAGCCGCGAGTGTCTCGCTGTTCCTGGCTCCCCGGGCCTCGGTGAGTCGCTGGGCGAACCGCCGAGCCGGCGAGAGAGCGGGCGTCATGTCTGCCATCGTCGAACCGATCCAGGGATCGTGGTCGTGCTCATGGTGTGAAAATCCCCTCCGGTGGCCCAGTCGCGTGAACTACTCTTGCAGTAGTCCGGAAGCCGCGCACAGCAACCCAACGCGGTATCGGAGAGATTGCTTCCATCGAAGCTGGTCTGCGTTATGCAATCGTGATGTTTCTGTGACCCACCCCGTAGGGAATGTATGGCGTTGCCGACGTATGCACAGGCAACCATTGATCGTTCTGCTCACTAAGCACCAAATTTCAGGAAGTCGGGATCATGCGTGCCTTGATCTGCCGCAAATGCGGTCAGAAGTTGTCCTTCGAGAATTCGCTGTGCCTCAACTGCCACAGTGCTCTCGGCTTCCACCTCCCCTCGCGATCCCTCCTCGTGCTCCCGGGCAAGGCCGACGACGGTGCTGCCGAGGTCGAGGTCGACGGCACCGCGTGGAAAGTGTGCGGCAACCTGACCACGGCGAAGTGCAACTGGCTCGTCGATACCGACGAGGGCGAAGAGCTCTGCGTCTCGTGCAGGCTGACCCACACCCGACCCGCCGACGAAGACCTCGAAGCGATGGCGGCCTACGCCGACGCCGAGACCAACAAGCGCCGTGTGGTGCTCGAGCTGACCGAGCTGGGGCTGCCGATCGTCGGCCGTGACGAGGATCCCGCGACCGGACTCGCATTCGATCTGCTGTCGAGTGCGAACACCCAGGTGATGACCGGCCATGCGGACGGTCTCATCACGTTGGACCTCGCGGAGGGCAACGATGTCCACCGCGAGCAGTTGCGAGTATCGATGTCCGAGCCGTACCGGACGCTCGTCGGCCATTTCCGACACGAAATCGGCCACTACTACCAGTTGGTTCTCGTCGGGACCGGCGAGAACCGGCCGCGCTTCGAGGAGTTGTTCGGCAACCCCGACGACGACTACCAAGCTGCACTCGACCGGCATTACAACGAAGGAGCTCCCGACAACTGGGAGGACGACTACGTCTCGTCGTACGCGACGATGCACCCGGCCGAGGACTGGGCCGAGACGTTTGCGCACTACCTGCACATCAGGGACACGCTCGACACCGCCGCGGCGTTCGGTATGGCGCCTGCAGGCTCGACTCTGGACAGCCCGCTGCCGGGCGATGTCGGCTTCGATCAGATCATCGAATGGTGGCTGCCGCTCTCCTGGGCGCTCAACCAGATCAACCGATCGATGGGGCATCAGGACCTGTATCCGTTCGTGTTGCCGCCGACCGTGCTGGACAAGATGCGGTTCGCTCACCAGCTCCTTGCGCCAAGTGCTCTCTGAACGAGGGTATTGTTTGCCTCCCGGCCACCGGCCGGGACGAGCTTCGGCGGAGGTGGTTCCCATCAGCGAGCAGAGTCTCGATGAAGGCATGCAGTCGGCGACGGTCGTCGACCCCGACCCACCCCTTGTCTCGACGCCTGCGCCTGCCCCCGACTTCGGGCAGCGGATGGCTTCGGTGGCCAGGGCGCTCCGCCGTGAGCACAGCGACCCCGATCGGACGCTCCTCGCCATCACCGAGTCCGCGGTCATGAACGTTCCGGCGGCGGAATCGGCAAGTATCACCACGGTGTTGCGCGGCCAGTTCGTACACAGTGCGGCCCTGGCAGGCGAGCTGGCGGCGGAATGCGACGCATTGCAGGAGACGCTGCGCGAGGGTCCCTGCCTGGAGTCGGCCATCGAGCAGAGGACCATTCGCATCGACGATATGGACAGCGACGATCGCTGGCCGCGCTTCGCCGCGGAGGCGTCCCGGTTGGGCGTCAAGAGCATGATCTGTTTCCAGCTGTATGTGGAGGGCTACAACTTCGGGGCGCTCAACCTGCACTCGACGAGGGTGCGCGCATTCGGTGAGGATGCCGAATCCATCGGCGCACTGTTCGCCGCGCATGCCGCGATCGCGTTCTCGAGTGCACGTGAGGAGCAGCAAATACGTGCGGCTCTGACCACCCGCGACGTCATCGGTCAGGCAAAAGGCATGTTGATGGAACGCTACGGTTTGGGCGCGCAGGCCGCGTTCGCGCTGCTGTCCAAGCTGTCGCAGGACACCAATACCCGTCTCGCCGATCTCGCGCACCAGGTTGTCGCGGACGCCGAGGACAGTGCGGAAGCAGGAAAAGGAATCGGCTCGGGGAAAGTCGTCGGTGAAGGTAAGGGCGTTGGTGCAGGTAAGGGCGTCACCGCGGGCGCGGAGCGTTAGAGACCGGTTCGTTCCACAGGCAATCTGAGCAGCAGGCTGCGCGCGCAGTCCACCGTCAATGCCGGGTCGTGGCTGAGTACGTACGAGAAGCGCCTGTCCATATCGGGACCGGTGTCGCCCAAGTCCTTCGCCGCGAGTACGGCCGAGAAATGCGGCGAGAGTACGACGACCACCCATTCCTCGCGCACCGGGTCGTCTGCCGCCAGGTCGGCGCCACGAACCTTGGGCGCCGGCTCGGCATCGATGCCGACGGCCAAGGCGCCGACTAGTGCGGCCCTCGACGCCATGACTTCCCAGCGTCGGGCAGTGAGCGCGGTGAAGTGCTCCCGCTTCTCGAACGAGCCCAGGATCACTGCTGTCTGAAGGCTTTGGCTGGCGATCGATTCGAGCCCCTTGCTTACTTCGACCAACAATCCCTTGGTGGACGGCTTCGACACCCTCCCGACCGCAGCCAGCTGATACGGGGACGATCTCGGCAGCGATCCGCGACCCGGTGATGTTCGAAAGTTCAACGGCGACAAGCGTTTCGACTGCTCGACCGGAACCGGATTCTGGTCGGTGAAGAACTTCCCCTGTCCGACGCGGGCGCCCAGTGCGATGGCTGTGCCGATGCCGTCCTCGGTGTCGATTCCTTCGGCCATGACAATGGCCCCGGTGCGTTCGGTATACGCGGCCACGGCGTTGACCACTCGCGCTGTGAATCTGCTCGGCTTGCGCGTGATGAGGGTTCGGTCGAGCTTGACGACATCGGGTTCCAGCAGCGGAAGCAAAGCCAGCGACTCCGGGCGCACGCCGACATGGTCGACGGCAATCGCCCAGCCGAGGCGTCGTACATCCGCCACGGCTCGCAGCAACTGCGAGGGCCTGCGGATCAACGATGTCTCGTCGAGTTGAAGAACGGCGGTACCCGCAGCTACCTCTCCCCGGTCCGGAAGATGCGGAAGCGTGTCCGGATCGATGGCGATGAACAGGGGCAAGTCCTGCAACGATTCGATTCGGGCTGCGCCGGCGACCGCTCCCGACCATCGAACCAGATCGAGATCGACGGTCATATCCATGGCTCGTGCCGCCGAGGACAGCGCAGCGGGGTTCGCGAACGCGGACTCTGCAGGCCCGCTGACGATGGCCTCGTAGCCGATGACCTCCCGGGTCAGCAGGTCGACGATGGGCGCGAAGTCGGTGTTCAGGCTGTCGGGACCGAGGAGGGATTCGAGGGCGCCACCGTCGTGGGTGTTCGTCGATGTCTTGCCAGTCGATGTCTCGTCGGTCATGGTCCCCCCAGTCATACCAGGCCCTCGATTCTTGCGACCGAGTCTGGTCTGTCGGTCGAAGCCGCGAACACTTCGAGTATCACATCCTCGTCGACATATCCGCCTATTCGGACCAATCCGTCGGTTGCAGCGATGATCCCGTGGACCTCGTCACCCGACTGTGGATAGTCTGCGACGGGATGCCGCCAGTGCACGGCCAGCAGTGTTCCGCCTGGTTCGAGATGGGTGATCGCGGTATCGAGTGCAGCACGGAGATCGAGTTCGTCCAGGTAGTAGCCGACTTCGCTGAGAACGATCAGATCGAACGTTTCGCCCTGGGCGACAACATCCCACGACTCCGTCAGCGACCACTCGACGAATTGCACGTGCTCGGAGTCGACTCGGGCCCCGGCAGATGCGAGAGCGGAGGCGACGATGTCGGTGGAGACGAGCGCATCGCAGCGTGCAGCGAGCTTCTCGGTCAGGATCCCGATCGAGCATCCTGGTTCGAGGGCGCGGCGGTACCGTGCACGGGGCAAAGCAGCCACGGTGAGGGCGTACTTGCGGTCCTCGTACCAGTTGTCGCCCAATCGGAACGGGTCGGCGTTGTCGGTGTAGATC